>JALZWO010000040.1 GCA_023300375.1 Granulosicoccus sp.
TTTTGCTATCTGCCGATGCTGGAACAATGCAGCCAGTTCTTTCAAGGCATTTTTAGTGTACGCCAGTAAGATCAGGCCACTGGCCGCTTTATCTAAGCGATGTACCAGATAACAAGGATGGCCGGATTCCCTGGACACCACTTGCGTGACTACCGTGTGATCAGACCACTTACTGCCCTGACACAACATACCGGCGGGTTTGTACCAGATACCGTAGTTTTTATGTTCGTCTACACAATGCACGCTCAGTGATGGCTGTTGCAACACATTCGGGGCATAGTTAAACAAGACGGTAGATACGTTGGTGATTGGTTTTTCAAGACTGTATAACCTGCGAGGATTGGTTGTTCCTCGCCCTCTCGTCAAGGTTACCCAAACAGCACCCTTTGTTGCAGCATCTACAATGATCTGCTCACTCAAACCACTGGCACGTTGCAATGCTTGCAATAAATTCTCGCCCACGAGCACCTCAACAGAGAACTGTTGCGCAGAACTTTCTATAGTGCACATACTTGTATTATTGCTAGAGTATTTATTTTTTCAGGCTATGTATTCCATCAGCAACATGTCGTGCAGTAGTCAGCATAAAAGCATGTTCTGATGCGACGAAAAACATACTCACGCCCAAGGCTTTGAGCTCGGCGGCACTCTGCGTGTCTGGTGCAAACGTCATGAACGCCTTATTGCTTGACGCTGCCACCTCACCCACTTGCCGCATAGCATCGCGTACAGGTGCGGAAGCTGGGTCTGTGGTACCCAAGCACACTGACAGATCAGCCGGACCCACAAAGAGCCCATCAATGCCGTCTACGGCGGCAATGGCTGCCGCTTCAGCAACACCTTCTGGCTCCTCTATTTGCGCAATAACGACTGTTTCATCAATGCTTTGTTGCAACACTTCAGCCATTGGGCGTGTAGCAAAGCCTGCCCAGCGCGTTGATCCAGCATAGCCTCTACCACCATGACCAAAACGCGCCCATCGAGCAATATCATGGGCCTTCTCAACCGTTGTAACGTGCGGCACAATAACCCCAAGGGCACCGCTATCAAGCACTTTAAGAATTTCTTCTTGCGAGCCTGTGGGCAAGCGCACCAAAGCAGGAAAATCCAGTGCTCGAGCCATGGCCAGACACATATCGAGACGACCACGATCAAACGCTGAATGTTCAGCATCGAGCGCAATAAAATCAAGCCCTGATTTTGCCAAGACTTCAACCATTTCATGGGCTGGTGTTTTCATGAAGGTACCCGCTAGCAAGTCGCCAGAGAGCATCCGTGATTTGAAGTCAAGATACGCTGTCATGCATCACCGTTTTAATGATTATCGTTTGAATTTTCAACACGCCAATTATAACCATTAACTGACCACATCAGCCGTTCGGCGATTACCAGTCACTAGCCATACCAAGGCTCCACAAGCGATCAATAAAAACGGGATCATCGCCAGATTAACAGTGCTCCACCCCTGCACCGCCGTTCCTCCAGAACAGTTCAATAATCCGCCAGAGGCAAGACTGGCAAGAGTGACACACCCAAAAACAATCATATCGTTCATGCCTTGCGCATTGCCTCGTTCTTCGGCCGTGTGTGCGCTGGCCAATAACGACGTTGCCCCGATAAAACCAAAATTCCAGCCAATGCCCAACAGAAGCAAACTCAAGAAGAAGTTACCTAAAGCCACACCTGAGAGTGCCACCATGCCTGCCAACGCCAGAACGAACAAGCCAACTGCAATAATACGCACAGCGCCAAAGCGCACAATCAGGTGTCCAGTGAAAAAGGAGGGTATGAACATAGCCAGCACATGCACAGACACAATGTCATTGGCGTTGCTACTGGTAAACCCGCAACCAATGACCGCCAATGGCGTCGAGGTCATCACAAGGTTCATGAGTGAATAGGCAACCATGCCACATAAGATCGAGACAAGCACTGTGGGACTGCGAAGCAATTGCATACGCGTTCGACCAACAGGTAACTGACTAGACTGGTTCTGCAATGCAGCACCCTTGGGAAGATCCAGCAACAGAAAAAGGAACATACCAACGATATTCATTGCCACAATACACAAATACGTTGCAATGAAAGGATTCGGTAAAAACACACCACCCAATACTGGCAGCAACGTGACATCAAAAACCAGTTTGTTTAACTGTGGACCAATAAGAGCGGCTAACAGACCACCTGTCATAACGTACGAAATAGCCTTAGGTCGAAATTCTTCAGATGCCGTATCGGCCACAGCAAAACGATAAAACCCATGGGCAGACATGTAGATGCCTGTGAAGTACGCGCCTACCAATAGCAAGGTGAATGAACTGACAAAAAGAGCATAGGCGCCAATTACTGCTCCTATAGCACCACCAATAGCCCCCACCATAAAACCGAATTGACGGCCTCGGCGTTGCATTAGTGGCGACATCCAAGGCGCTGTTGTCATCGATCCGAACACAATGAGCGAGATGGGCAATGTGGCAAAGCAGATGTTGCCAGCCAGCATGCCACCAGCAAGACCGCCGATAACGAACAGCATAGGTAACTGGGCACCCAAAATAGCTTGGGCGGCTACCAGTACGGCCACATTACGGCGTGTTTTTTGATCGCTAACAACCAGCGACATGGTTTACCCTTGTAAAGTGGAGACTCATGCGGTTGAGCATACTCTCACAGCAGCTTGTTCATCTATTTATTTAGGTGTACCGACGTCTAGTTGCAAATGTTTTGCAAGACGTGTAAACCCCTCTTCAAGGCTTATGGCAGGCGTCCAATTCAACAAACGCGTTGTATCGCTTTGTGCAAACCAGTGCGCAGTGGCTAACTGCTCGGCCATGAACCGAGTCATCGGTGGATCACCCTTCACATTGAGAGTGTTCCAGGCGCTCTCTATCAGCCCACCGGCATTTGTAGCGACAGCTGCAGGTACTTTTTTTAACGTAACCGGCAAACCGGCAGCAGCCAGCATTCGTTGCAGAATTTCGCAAACGGTTCTGGGCTGACCATTGGAGATAACCAACGAATGCCCTGCTGCATGCTCAATATGATCCAACCCCGCAACGATAGCGCTAGCTGCATTGTCAATATAGGTTGTGTCGATCATAGCCTGGCCACTACCGACCAAGACTAAACGTCCGGCACGGGCTCTATCAATTATTCGCTGCACTAGCTGTGTATCACCTGGGCCCCACACGAGGTGCGGACGCAAGCAAACAACCTTCATGGCTTCGCTGTTAGCGCCCAGCGCAATCAACTCACCCATCGCTTTTGAGCGAGCATAATGGCCACGCGCAAGTTCGGCATTTGCGATGCCTGCATCAGCACCGACAAGCGATTTGCCAGAATGCGCCACTGATGGCGAAGAGATGTGCACGAATCTAGACACACGACTCTCTAGTGAGCCATTTATAAGGCTTTGTGTTCCCAGCACATTCAGGGCATTAAAATCGTCCCATTGTCCGCTGACACTCACCTTGGCTGCAAGATGTATTACCGCATCCTGCCCTTCAAGTGCTCCACGCAATCTGGAGGAAGACTCATCACTGACGCTACACGTTGACAAATCTAGCGACACATTAGAGACACCATCCATAGACAGCGTACCGCGCTGTACAGCAGTAACTTCATCTTGACGCGCCAGCAGAAGCCTGACTACATGCTGACCTATAAGACTAGACGCTCCGGTGACCAAAACCTTCACAGAGCGGGTACTTTGTCGCCAGACAACACACGACTTGCCCAATCTGCAACAGCGGTTCTGTCCACCTTGGAATTGTGCCTCTTGTCCACGGGAAGCCGGTTTACCACCAGCACGGCAGCAATGTCCACGGTTGCCGGCACGCTAGCTCGTATCTTGTCAGTTAATTCTAGCGAGGCGGCACCAGGTGCATGATTCTCACTATGCATTTGCACGACGGCCACGACCAACTGTAGCCCTACCGGGCCCACACCGACAACCGCTGCCATAACAATGTGCTCAACAGCTTCAAGATGTTGCTCGTAGGCAACCGGTGCCAATACGCCTTGTGTTGTCACCACCACATGCACCAGACGCCCACCGACCCACAAGCGACCTTGTGCATCAAGTTGTCCGATATCACCTGTGCGATGAAAATTCTGTGGCATGGAGGCAAGGTATTGTGTATGCCAAAGACGGTCATAACCGTCTCGCTGATGTGTTGCCGACACCACAATTTCACCCAACACACCAGGTTCTTCAGTGTATTGCCCTGTTGCTTTTCCCTGTAGATCGAGTGGATCAATTAGCACTGTTGTGTTTGGTACAGGAGAACCGACACACACGCCAGCATCAGGTCCAAGCATTAGGTTTTCGTCTTGTGCGCGCTCCACTTCAATATAACGCAATTGCTGCAGATTGATATCAGCTAATGGCAACAACTCTGTCATGCCATACGGCGTATGCACGCTAGCGTTCACAAACAGTGCACCTGCGTCTTCTAGCAAACTCGCTCTAACAGGTGCTCCGGCGGACAAAGCCAATCGCACGTTACCACAAGCCGCTCTGGCGTCTGCATTTAACGCGTTCTTGGTGGACACTACATTGACAAGCGCCGCTGGCGATGCAAACACCAGTGTTGCATCAATAGCCTGAACAGCATTGGCTAACGCGCGGGCTGTTAGTGATGCCGGCTTGGTAACGTCCATGTCAGGCACAACAGAACTAATACCCAATGTTGGCCCGTAGAGCGCGAAAGGTGCAAAAGCTGCTACCAGACTATCTTCCGATGTAATACCGTACACGCTAGCCAGTTGGTCACGTTGCGCCTGAATCTGTCCATGTCTGTACACAACACCTTTGGAAGGCCCCGTAGATCCAGAGGTGAACGCTATGGCAGCTAGACTATTTGCAACTGGCCAAGCAGGTGCTGTTTGATTCTGGCCAAGTTGCACCAGAGACTCCACGTCTGTGCAAACGGTCAGCGCTTTTTGTAATAGTGCCGAACGCTGCGTAAGCGCTATGCGCCGTCCAGGCCATCCCAATAGCTTTGCAGCCAGCAGTGCTTTGTCGATGCCTATCAAAAAATCAGGTCGTGCACCGATCAGTGCATCCTGCATACCTTGGCGTCCAAGGCCAGAATCAACTAATACAAGCACCGCACCTAAACGCCAGCATGCATAAACTACACGAGCTAGATCAATGCCCGGAGTGATCATCACCGCTACTCTGACACCCGAAGTAATACCATAGCTTTGCATTCCAGCGGCCAGATGATCAACCTCAACGCGTAGCTGTCCAAAACTGATTTCACGCTTTTGAGGCGCAAGTTCGGTAACGGCAATGGTGCTCTCAGGTACATGTGAAAAATCTGCCAGGGCGCGACCGTCAGACAGAGGGGGCTGATCGCCCACCGAGGAGGGTGTGTCCAGCTCAGCCACCCAAGCCATCACAGCTCCCGATATGTCAGTATCTTCGCCGAGAAAATGTGCAGCTCGCGGATACCGATGTACATCGGCATGTGGCAAACGTTGCTCTAAATCATGAAGGTAAAGATCGCTGAATACACGGTCACGTGGCCCCCACAACAACAGCGTTGGAATTTGATCCAGTGTCGCCAATCCGTCTGCTATTGTCGTTAGAGTAGATGCACTGTCGTGCGTTGGCTCGAGAGGAATGTCAGCCACGAAATCACGAATGGCGGCGCGACGCTTGGCACCACGATACGGCGCAAGGAACCCCTTGCGAACGGCTCGCGACAACTTGGGCTTTGACATCCAATAAGCACCGCGAATAAAGGCGGTAGATGTCACAGTGATCGCTCGCAAAAAGAATGTAGAGCGAATGAAGCGAATCACTGCCGGCGCAGATGCGCCCTCAGGCTGACACACAGAAGTATTGGTCAGTATTACCGCTTTCAAATAAGGGCTGTCAGTGGGTAGATTGTCCGCTGGCTGCAAATGTTGCAAAGCCCATCCTAGTGAGATAGGTCCACCCCAATCGTGCGCTAGAGTAACCACTGGCCCTTTGAGCTCTAACGTTTGCGTGAGCCGACACAAGTCGTCAACTCGCGTTGCGAGCGGGCGCTTGATACCCGTGCGTTGCGAAAAACCCATATCCAGCTGATCAACGGCAATCACTCGCACCGATGCCGGCGCTGCTGCTACAACGTTTCTCCAAAGGAATGACCAGGATGGATTACCGTGCACACACAGGATAGTGAGCCGCGGTGTGGCTGGGCGATTCTCTTGACCTTCAGCCGAATGCCACGAATCCAGCAAATGCCATGTAACGCTTTGTGGGCTGTCTGGATTGTCGACAACGACCAATCTGGACCATTCAGGTTTTAGTCCAACGATTCCCGGTGGCGGTAACGTGGCTTCGCTTGTTGACCTCACACTCACCAGCGTATTTCTAGGAACGCCACGTTGAGACCCGAGCCCACACCTATACACAGCACTCGATCGCCAGTTTTGAGACCGTCAACCTCTTTTGCTAAGGTAAACGGCACAGCTGCGGGACCAATGTTGCCAAATTCGGGGAAAGTGAGAGGCACACGCTCTGGGTCAATACCTAAGGCCTGAACAATAGCCGACGTGTGCGCACGCGACACCTGATGAATAATGTACCGCTGCATGTCACCCCATGACGCACTGTTTGAGGCATCCCAGCCAACCTTACCTAATTCGGTTCCGGCCCTCATCAACGCTCTTGTATCTGTACGCATACCCTCGAGCGAGCCCACGCATAACTCATGGTACTCAGTGGCAGCTCTGAACTCACCGTTGAGCACGGGATGGCTACCGGGATTCTCTGAATGCCTTCCCATGATCATGCCAACCGAGCCAGACCCCAACGTCAAACTGGCAAAGTTTGCAAATAAATCGTCGATAGTAGATTCGGGAGCCAGTAGTCGATCAAGCGTGTTCTGTTGAATTTCGGAAGTCCCTTCACCGTCGACTATTAGCGCGTAGTCGGCCTGACCAGTTTCTATAAGCGTGCCAGCCATGTGCATGGCATTGACAAAACCAAGGCAGGCATTAGAGATATCGAAATTGATGCATTGCGATGGCAAGCCTAGTTCATCATGTACGCTCACGGCAGTGGATGGCTCAAGGCGATCGCGGCACACGCTGGTATTAATCAAGACACCTATCCGCTCGCGATCGATTCCTGATTCAGCAATCGCCTTCTCGCCAGCTAAGGCCGACGCTTTGATGAAGGTGATGTCGGTAGGCCATTGTCTGCGCTCTTCGATGCCTGCCAGTTTCTGTAGCAGACCACGATCAGCCCCAACGCGAGAATAAAAAGGCTCTAATTGAGCGTCTATTTGTTCAGAAGTGACAACTATGGGCGCATCGCAGGCAGCAATAGATACTATGGCTACATCTTCAAAACTAAACTGAAAATTACCTGACATGGCACGCTCGTTTACAATAATGCAAATAGTGTCGCAGAACACAAGAAAAAATGCTTGAATGGCGACCGTTTTACTTTAGAAAAACACCTATTGCGCCTTGGTCAGTACCATAGCTATAGCCCACAGATAGCTTGAACTATGGAATACCTTCATGGTCGTAGACCTTGACAATTAACCGATGCGGAGAGTTTTAAGATGATTAGAGTCCTACGTGCTATGCCGGCGCTTTTTGTAGCGTTAGCTTTGTTGATCAGCGTCACCGCAGCTCATGCCGCAGAACCCATCAACACCCTGGAGAAGAAAGGCTTTTTTAGCTACAAGCCGTCAGGTATTGCAATTCGTGGCTATGACCCCGTTGCCTATTTCACTCAAGGTGGTCCCACCGAAGGTTCAGAGCAATTCAGCTATGAATGGGAAGGGGCAGTTTGGCACTTCTCTTCACAAGAGCACTTGGATTTGTTTACCGCGGAGCCAACACGCTATGCCCCACAATATGGCGGATACTGCGCCTATGGCGTAGCCGTAGATGCTCTGGTTAAAATTGAGCCAGAATTCTGGGCAATTATTGACGACAAACTGTACTTAAACTACAGCGACAAATTTCAGAAGCTGTGGGAGAAAGATCCCGAAGGCTACATCGTAACCGCTGATGAGAAATTCAGCGATCTTCTGGCTAGCGAGTAGGCACATCTATCTACCTACCGAAGCGGGGTTGAATGTCAACATTCGCCCATCTTCGGTTCTACTGCTGTTTTGTGTGGAGCGCTACTGCTAGCCCTGCAAATGACCCGTTTTGCTGTCTTTGCTACCGCCCACATCTCCATCCTTCACCGCCTGAACCATGGCGGCTATGAACATTCCCAATACAATGACATTGAGGAGAAAGGTGAAGAATCCCACGAATGCAGTTGCTGCCAGCAGCACCGTTGAGAACACTGCACCAATGATGCAGGCGTCAAACCAGATAGGTCGCTTCGTCGTCATAATTTTCCATAATTGCAGGAGTGGTAACAACGCGAAACTATAGCCGATTGAGCCAGCGCTGTCATGGGAAGGCACACAAATAAAAGGCGCATGCTTTAGGGTACAACAAGCACCCGTGTAGAATCGGCAGCGACAGTCTCAGACTTCAGGGTAGCGGCGTTGTACATTGACTGGAAAGAGGCCACATCTGCAAGCTCAGACTCCTCGAACAAATCCTGAAGATGACCAAATGCCAAAGGTTGATACACAAGCGCTGCACTAACGACCAACTCAACATCATCTGGCACGCTCATTTGATAAGTCAACAGATCACCACCAGCATCGAAATTAGTGTCGCTTGCGGCTTGGCCATGAGTCTGGATATCATCTGCCGCTGAAATCTTGTCAAACCCCAACGGCAATAATCGATTATCTTTTAAATACCTTGTGGCGTTCATTAGCGTATGCGTCACATTAGAAGCTTCATCACCCATGATAGCCTCGTATACCTGCACCTGCTCTTCGGTGGTGATCAGGTCAAAATGCGGCTCAAAAAGGGTTGAATCTCTATCTGAATCAATGCCAACAATACTTCCGTCGGCTTGTTCACGACCCGATTCAAACAATACATTGCCCACAGTATCACTCACCACAAAATGCACAAATGCACGTCGAGAGGCGAAACCGCTAGGCAGCTTGTGTCCCGCCAGGTTACGTACATCTATCTGGGCGATAAGATCCCCACCTTGGCGCAGGGCTGATTGAATTTGTATAGATGCTGCACCACCAATGAATTCCCGATTACGCACAATGGCTTTTTCGAACTCTGCAGGCGGCACATCAATACCTAACACACCTGCGTTATTCATCAGAATACTCTGCATGACCGTATTTGGCCCGAGAAAGGTGTGTCTGGAAAAACCGCTTCTATCGATACCACCACCCACACTGGCTAGAGGCACTTCGCCAACCACTTCAGGCATGTGGCAACTCTGACAGGTTTGCTGATTATTGACGTCTTGCGCAAAGGCGCTATTTTGCCATTCCGAATACACCATCTGCTCGGGGAAAAAATCTCGTGCAGAAGGGCTTGTTGCGTCGAACTGTGGTGTTCGCAGATCATGGCAGGCTGCACACGATTCAGAAGTAGCGATATGCGAGCCGAAGCGTGGTACGAAGAGCGATTGAGTTTGCATTCGAACGGCAGCTGGATCTACGTAGGGTCCGTATGCTGGTCGATCGGCAGGTTGATCTTGTATGGCCACAACATAATTGCCCGAGGTTCCTTCAACGGTTCCCAGCAAACCGTCATCCTCTACCTGATGACACAAGGTACAACTCACCCCTTCCATTGCGTGATCAAACAGGGGGTTGTCAGCATCAAGAATACCGTCTGATGACAACAGATCAATGGCTTCATCGTTCTTCAAGGCTGTGTCATTTGCCATGGGCACGTGACACCGAGTACAGGTCTCTTCCAGCTCAGTTGTTAGCACCGGATTTCTGTGCACCTCAACAGCAAACTTAGCAAGCCAATAAGGATCGCGCGCCGAATTGGCCATCATGCTGGTTGACCAATCGGTACCAATGGAGATGTCGTTGCCCTGTGTGTCTACTATGCCATTGTGGCAATCAGTGCATTGTGCAGAGCCTGAATAGAACTCACCGGTAAAATTGTCGTTGTGCGGGGTAAATGTGCGCGAAGTACCGGCGCTCTGGCCATTTGCAACTACGGCTGTTTCCACGCCATCGCTACAGCCCGACAGCGCCGCAAAGAACACCAAGCAAAGCGCTACTTTGAGCGTGCCTGTTTGGTGTTTGCGAACAACTGAAGATGAAGCAATGTTGGGCATGGCAATTAGCGGCGGATGAATCGGCGAATTCGCAACCCTAGAACACCACCAAAAATCAGTAGCAGCACGGAACCCACTGCACCGCCAACCGATACGAGGCTTGTTCCTGGCACAATTCCCTCACCCTCACTCCCTTCACTTTCACCGGCAATTAAGTCCCCATCAAATCTGATCCGCCGGATTTCAGCTGTGGTGGCACTGGCGTAATACAATGAGCCATCAGCACCGGTACGCATCTCAGTCATCGGCATCATGTCAGAGGCAAAGTCATTGATGACAACATTGGACGGGTCGGTAATATCAGCGTAACGAAGCCAGCCGTTGATAAAGTCGGCGTGGAAAAGTGTTCCCACAAATTCTTCAGGAAACGTTGAGCCAAAATAAAAGTCACCCAGCACGACAGCGTTGCCCCCACCATCGTGAGGCCAGCTGATTAAAGGCGCGGTGATTAGCTCATTGCTAGCAAACAGCTCTTGGCAATAATCTTCGTCGGCAAAGCTGCTTTCGTCAGCAGAAATTGCCACGTGCCTTAGGTTACCGTCAGGACCGCCTTCGAAGCACGGCCAACCAAAATTGACACCCTCCCCAAAATTTACCTCTTCCCAAGCCTCTTGGCCCACTTCGCCGATATAAGGTACGCCAGTCACCGGATGCACAGTTAGACTGTAGGGATTACGCAAACCGAAACTCACCACCCTTGAACGGTTACTGGCAGGGTCGCCATCGAAAAATGGATTATCAGCAAGGCCTAGTCCCGTGGCAGGGTCGATGCGCATGAGCTTGCCACGCATGCTGTCCAGATCTTGCGTGAGTTGCGTTACCGGCTCCCTGTTTCTAAAGCTTGCGCCATCGCCATTCGAAACATAAAGCGATCCGTCGGCAGCAAATCTTAATGCCCCGATCGTATGGGTGATCTCATCACTCGGTAGGCAATCTACCGTAGGGTTATCAATTGTCCCGCATGAAGGCGTGGTTGTATCATGGACATCTGCCGGATTACCTATTTGTGCAAACGTGCTGTTAGTGCCCAAGATAATTTGTTCGCTGCCGGCGAGCACCACGTTAAAATCCTGGGCTGCATCAGCGGTGTAACGCGCCAAGCGTGATACCCGATTGCCGTTACCATCGAGCGCATCGACATCGCCAGGCGTGTTCGCAGCCAATTCAGGCGGATCATAGGTGTACAGCAAATACACAAAAGGCTGCTGCGGAAACGAAGGGTCTAGAGCGAGCGACAACAAACCCCGATCAACACGGTCGTTAACGATGGTGCTGATATCAATAAACGGCTCAATTTGCAACTCACCGTTGACAACTACGCGAACGATTCCAGATTTTTCGGCAACAAACATCCGGTCTTCAGAACTAGAATCGAACCCTGTGATTACGCCATCAAATCCAGAGAGGAAAGTCTCATCGACAAAGCCCTCAGGCAACTCAATAGCGTTCACTGTGCTTAAAGCGCAACACAGCAGAGCGCCAAAAAAAATACTGGAATTGACGTTCATTAACGTTGTAATATCCTGAAAAAGTGAGTAGACCGTTCGCTTCGGAATGTTCCGCTGACGACTACCCATAGCGAACGGAACTATAGACTTCTGCCTTTCCAAGCCAGTTGTCGGCCAGTTATACGTTTTACTACAATCGTTGATGTATTTCGTTAAGCGCATCGTTAACTGCATCAAACATCTCATCAATCTGGTCATCGTTAATAATGAGCGGCGGACAGAATGCGACGGTATCACCCGGAACTGCCCGTAAAATTAAATTATGCCGCCTGGCAGCCTCCATGACCTGCACGGCCACCTTGTCAGCTGCCGGAAACGAGGTCTTAGTGCTTTTGTCTGCAACCAGCTCAACCGCACCTATCAGACCAACGCTACGAGCATTACCCACCATTGGATGATTCTGTAAGGCGTTTACGCGCTCGGCAAAATGTGCCGAACGGCTGCGCACATTGCCGTAGACATCATCGTTCTCATAGATGTTCAAGGTTTCCAGCGCGACGGCTGCGGCTACAGGGTGTCCGCCGTAGGTATTTCCTGTACCAAAAGTCCCTAATTCACCCGCGTAATTTTCAAACACATCGTACAGGCGGTCACTTAACAGAACTGCCCCTATAGGTAGATACGCTGCTGACAACTGCTTTGCGCAGGTCATGATATCGGGC
Source organism: Granulosicoccus sp. (assembly GCA_023300375.1). Taxonomy (GTDB): domain Bacteria; phylum Pseudomonadota; class Gammaproteobacteria; order Granulosicoccales; family Granulosicoccaceae; genus Granulosicoccus. The sequence goes on from JALZWO010000040.1 coordinate 12,357, forward strand.
TTGATGTTGAAGGTATCCGAACCCCATACCTGGCCTGTTCGGCCGAATCCACAAATGACTTCGTCAGCGATGAACAGGATGTCGTGCTTTGCCAATACTTTCTGTACTTTTTCAAAATAACCTGTGGGAGGAATAAGGACGCCACCTGCCCCCATCACAGGCTCGGCGATGAATGCCGCTATGGTGTCTGCTCCAGCGCTTAAAATTTGCTGCTCTAGAGACTCGGCTAACCGCGTGGCGTACTGCTCATCAGTTTCAGCCTCATGGGCATGACGATACGCATATGGCGTCTCAACATGCATAACCGGAATGGCTGGCAGGTCAAAGCCGTCTTGAGCATACGGCAATCCCGTTAGGCTTCCAGCTGCCACAGTGACACCATGGTAGGCACGGTGACGCGCAATAATGGTTTTCTTACGGGTTCTTCCCAAGGCGTTGTTGTAATACCAAGCCATCTTGACTGCCGTGTCTACGGCTTCGGAGCCTGAATTAACGAAGAAGCATTTGCCAATCCCTTCGGGGGCAAGTTCCACGAGTTTTTGTGATAACTCAATGGCCGGTTTTGTGGAGCGATGGGTGAACATGTGCGAATACGGCAATTCGGCAAACTGACGCGCCGCAGCTTCTGCCAAACGATGCTCACTAAACCCCAACGATGCACACCAAAGGCCCGACATGCCCTCCAGCAGACGGTTGCCCTTGTCGTCCCAGATGTAGACACCATCGCCTCGCTCAATGACGAAGGGACCTTGCGCCTGATGGTTTGACAAATGGGTGAACGGGTGCAGAGCGTACTGCTGATCAATTTCAGATAATGAAGGCATATTTAGCGACTCGACAAACTGCGGCACACGGTTGTTGATTGGATGATATCACTGTGCGTTATGAACAGTCGTTACGCAAGGTTGCTACTTACTCGCGATTTTCTCATCAAGCCAGGCAAGAATATCTTGATAGACAGGTTCAACCAGCTCAGGGGTTTCATTGAGAATTTCATGCCGGCAGCCTTTGTAGGTTTTTGCGGTCATATATTGCTCCGGCGCATGGGCTGCAAAACTCTGAGATTGCGCAGAGTCCACCACAGAGTCTTCACCAGCAATGAGCAACAAGCTGTTAACTGTCAATTGGCTTGCATGGCGCAACTGCCGTGCGCCTGAAATAAGCAGCCAATCGACCAGACTTGCCGACTTGACCCCATGATTTAATGGGTCTGCCTCTGCCTGGCGCTGATTTGCTTCATCATGCGTTAAGCGCTTGGCGCTATAGGGTCGTTGAACCGTGAAAGTAGGCGCAAGAGCTGCAAGGATTTTTACCTGTAACCAGTCCCGTTTACGAATTATCACCGCAAACGGAGGCGCGCTTAAAATAAGACCCGACACCGGTAGCGCAAAATCAAGTACCAATTCACAAGCCACAAGCCCGCCTAAACTATGTCCGAACAAAACCGGCGTGCAGTCAGTCTCTTTTGCAAATTGCATAAATTGAATAGCAGCTTGAGTGCAGTAAGCACCGGGCGGATCAATAACACCGCGCTTACCTGGCGAGCGCCCATGCCCCGGGTGATCATGAGCACCTACTCGGTACCCGGCTTGGGTCAATTGCTTAGCCAATGCCTCGTATCGCCCCGCATGCTCACCCGTGCCATGCATTAAATAAACGCTGGTTTTTTTTACTTCCACGTCCGCAGGCGGGTTCCAGCGATAGGTATGTATATGATTCATAGAGGCAACAACTCGCAAATGACATCGTAAGCTATCTGAACATCAGCTTCAGTAGCATCAAACTGTCCAATCTGAAAACGGACAACTATTTGACCATCAACACGCGTTTGCGTTAGATAGATACGACCATCATCGTTTACACGATTCACGTAATCAATGACTGCAGCATCGGCTAATCCTTTCGGCTTAAAGCTGAATAGTGACAGTATCGGTTGCGTAACAATCTCAATATGTTCGTGCTCCGCAAGCCTCAAGCATAAACCTTCTGCCCAGTTCACGTGATTTCGAATACGCAGTCTTAGTCCTTCAAGGCCATAGCTGCGAATAAGAAACCACAGTTTTAACGCGCGAAAACGTCTGCCCAACGGTATAGACCACTCTGAATAATTAATGATGCCATCGGTGCCGTGCGTCTTCAGGTATTCAGGCTCAATAGCTAATGTGCGCACTAAGTCCTCAGGATTAGCCAGAAAGTGCGCCGAACAATCGAATTGCGCACCTAACCATTTATGCGGATTAAACACAACAGAATCGGCAAGCTTCACTCCGTGCCATAGCTGTCGGTATTCAGGGCAAATCATGGCAGCTCCAGCCCATGCCGCATCGACATGTGAATACAATTGGTAATCACGTGCTATTTGTAATACCAAGCTTAGCTCGTCACAAGACCCAACCCCTGTAGCACCTGTACAAGCAACAATCCCAGTGGGCAAAAATCCGCTACTCAAATCAGCTTTAATGGCCGCCTCCAAGGCCACAGGATCCATGCTCCGCAATCGCCCTTTAAGACAAGGAATTCGTACCAGATTCTCTTCACCAATACCCGAAATCCAAATAGCTCTATTGATAGATGAATGAGCCTCACTGCTGGCATAGACGCGCAGACGGGGTTGCTGGGAAAGCCCCTGTTGATTACCACTCCATTTCAACGCTTTTTCACGCATGGTGAGCACAGCCGCCAGTGTGGCTGAGCTTGCCGAATCCTGAATGACACCCGAGAAATGATTGGGTAGATCGATGGCCTGACGCAACCAGTCGAGCATGCGTGTTTCCATCTCAGTGGCCGCAGGTGAGGTCTGCCAAAGCATGCATTGCGGAGCCATGGTTGACACAAGCATCTCTGCCAACATGGAGGGCGGTGCCGCATTAGCAGGAAAGTAGGCGAAAAAACGAGGGTGCTGCCAGTGCGTGATGCCAGGCATAACCACGCTTTCAAAATCGTCCATGATCTGTTGCATGGGCTCGCCCTGCTCCGGTGGGCTAACAGGCAGCTGAGCGATGATTTCACCAGGCTTAACCTGTGCACGGACTGGCCGGTTGCGAAGCGTTAAATGGTAATTTTGAGCCCACTGTGAGATCCAAGTGCCCCATCGAGTGAATTCAGTCCAATCCATAACACATGTACTTTTCGCAGGCGGTCGATGGCATCATGGTACTGCAATCGTGCACACAAGTCGTGCTAGCCATGTCTTAACCCACCAAGTCAGGTCAGGAATGAATCATGAAACCACTAAAACTGAATTCAGCACAAATGGTGGCAAATGCTCGGCGTCGAATAACAGAAATTGAAACCGACGACCTCATCTCCCGACTGCACGATCCCGACGTGGTTATTATCGACATACGCGACATTCGCGAACGGCAACGCAGTGGTTGCATACCCGGTAGCGTACACGCGCCGCGCGGCATGATCGAATTCTGGGTCGATCCTGACAGCCCTTATCACAAAGAGATCTTTGCACAAGACAAACACTATGTTTTTCACTGTGCCTCCGGTTGGCGCTCAGCACTCACCGTTGCCACATTGCAAGACATGGGGTTTGAAGCCGCACACTTGAAGGAAGGGTTTTCAACCTGGGCTGATAAGGGCGGGCCTATTGAGAGGTTGGAGATTAAAACAGGTAGCTAGAGGCTGGCAGTTGCTGAAACCCTACTATCGGTTAATTTCACTCGAAGAGTATTGCCAGATTACTGCACGCTCCCTACAAACAAAATTCCGAGGTTGACACCCCCAACACATAAAACTGGAGTTAGTTGAAATGAAAAATATTTCGTCACCATTAACACTTGCCGCTTTCGTCTTGATCGCTAGCCCTGTAAACGCTGCTGAGAAGCCTTTGAACACGGCACAAATTGAAGAATTGCTCGTGGGCAAATCATCTGTGGGTGTCCACTTTGGTGTACAAGCACGGCAGTATTTTTCTAAAAGCGGACTGACGCTATAGATTAAAAGCGATGATGCAGGCCCATCAGAGACGCGCTATTAAATTGAAAACGAACCGTACTGTTCAAGCTGGACCGGTTTGTGGAATGAGGAGGTGTATGGTTGCTTCAACATCCACCACGATGAGGAGCAAAATATCTACTATGTTATCTCGGACGATTTTCGTGCACCGTTTGTTATGAAAACTGGGTTTGACTTAAGCTTTAACTAACCCAACACACTATTGAGTGGCAACGATAGCCTTCTTATATCGTCAGGCTCTACAGAGGGTAGTTGCAAATCCTCTGTGCAGCCAAACTCCGTAAGCAATAAAGCTACGTAACCAATAAACTCTCCTCTCATCACTACTAACTAATACACATGTACCCTGTTTTGGGTATTTATCCTGCCAGGTGGCGATCTTCAAAGCTTAATAAATGGCTATGAGCCAGCTGTACAGAACATTTGTGCAAACAAACTGGCAAACACTTGTGATTCAGATTAACGGCGAGACTGATTACACAAAACGAGAAATACAATGAGTAAAGTTGCACTTGTGTCTATTGATGTCCAGAAAGGCTTCGATGATCCTATTTGGGGTTTAAGAAATAATCCTTATGCAGAAGAAAAAATTGAATTACTACTTTCAAAATGGCGTAACAAAGGATTTTCTGTAATCCACGTACAGCATTGCTCTGTGGAAGAAAACTCACCACTCAGAACAGGGACACCTGGGAATGAATTTAAAGACGAAGCTAAACCTTTGGCGGGAGAGAAGGTGTTCAAGAAGAACGTAAACAGTGCATTTATCGGCACCGAATTAGAAGTTTATCTGCGCGAAAACAATATCAGATCGTTGGTTCTCGCTGGGTTCACTACCGACCATTGCGTTTCTACAACAACTCGTATGGCTGGGAACCTTGGATTTGACACAACGTTGGTCTCGGATGCGACGGCAACGTTTGATCGCAAAGGGAAAGATGGTACCTATTACTCCGCTGATCAAATACACCACATTCATCTTGCTAGTTTGCATGGCGAATTTTGTACTGTTCTCACCAGCAAGGAAGTGCTTGCTACCTTTATCTAACAACGCTACATAAGCCATGCGCCCGAAGGCGCAAAACTGTCAATAAAATCAGGCGCCACGCACATTCTGTGTTTGTGTACCTAAACGTTCGATACCTAAATGCATGACTTCACCGCCTTTTAGATAAACCGGTGGTTTTTGTCCCATACCTACGCCAGGGGGTGTGCCAGTGGAAATAATATCGCCAGGCTGAAGGCTCATGAAGCGTGAGCAGTAAGCGACAAGATGAGGTACTTTGTACACCATGGTGGATGTAGATCCATCTTGGTAACGCTTGCCATCGATCTCACACCACATAGACAGATTGTTGAAATCGCCCACCTCGTCTTTAGATACCAGCCATGGACCAGTAGGGCCGAACGTATCGCAACCCTTACCTTTATCCCAAGTACCTGCACGCTCTATCTGGAACTCTCGTTCTGATACATCATTGATAAGACAGAAACCTGCAACATGCGCCATCGCATCGCTCTCTTCGATGTAACTTCCACCATCACCAATGACAATACCCAATTCGACTTCCCAGTCTGTCTTTTTCGAGCCACGTGGAATCTGTACATCATCATCAGGCCCCACCACTGCGGATGTCCACTTATTGAAAATTACAGGCTCTGGTGGCACATCAAGACCAGACTCAGCCGCATGATCTGCATAGTTCAAGCCTATACAAATAAACTTGCCAATATTGCCAACGCAGGCCCCAAGGCGCAATGTGGATTGAGGATCACCGTCTACCAAAGGCAGAGATTCAGGATCAATTTTTGCGATTGTGGCAAGACTATCAGCGTTTAGTGCCTGCCCTGCTACATCATCAATAACGCCTGATAAATCACGCACACGGCCGGAGCTGTCCAGTAAACCTGGCTTCTCAGCACCCAATACACCGTAACGAAGTAGTTTCATTTTGATTACTCTAAAAAAATAAAGCGCGATTAAGCAGTATCTGTCAGGCCATAGAAGTTCGCCGCCGAGCCACCCAACATCATGGCTTGTTCGTCCTGGCTTAAGTCACTGAGCAATTGCGATGATAGATCGTGCCACGCTGCGTAATCCGAGGCAAGTGTTAACACAGGCCAATCCGATCCCCACATCAATCGACTTGGACCAAAGCACTCAAGCAAAAGATCGAATGCCGGCTTTATGGTCGATAGAGGATTTTGTTGAACCGTTCTTGAAAGTTCTGTCAGTATGCCCGATACCTTGCAATACGCATGGGTGTCGCCACTGATCTGTCGCATGTACTTGGCCCAATGATTAAACGCATCTGCATCGCCTGCAAATGCTTGCTTAGGTTTAGCGATGTGGTCGATGACAACCGGCAGTTCGTCGTTGATCTGGCAGAATCGATGCAGCATGGGTAAATGCCGAGGTTGAACAAGAGCATCCAATCTCAAATTAAGACTAATCATAATTTGCCAGATGGACGGATCTGGAGCAGTTACCAGCCACTGGGTGTCTTCAATATCCTGCAGCATGGGCCGAATACCCTTGAATTTTGTATGGCTTGCAAATTCGATTAACGCTAGAGCTGCTTGTGCGGACAGTATATCTGCCCAACCAACAACACCTGCTATATCGTCGTATTGGCTGGCAAGCGAGAGCAGATAGTGTGTTTCGGCTTCCGTTGCCGCAGCTTGTACAACAATCAGTTTGTCAACGCCAGCTGCATTTTTTAAAGGCGCTAAGTCATTAATTGAAAAATCACGTGCTATTGCTGCAAGCGACGGATTGTTTATATCCAGCCAATGATAGTCGCCCCTAGCTAGCTCCCACAAATGGCAATGTGAATCGATGCGAAACATGGGTTATTGATTATGAATAGTGAGTTGGGGAAAAGGTATATCCCAGTCGTTTTCAGTGCAAGTAGCAACGCAGGTTTGCTGAATAAGACGACCGATTTTGCGATGCGCACGAGCCCCCTCATAACTCAATGTGACACATACCCAATAATCAAGCGAGGAGGCACCCGCTTCTTTCAACTCCACTGCCACAGAATCAATATGCTGAGCAAAATCCATTGCTTGCATACATTGCTCAACGGCGCGTTGCAACTTTTTGGGGATATCGTCATTGCTGATGTTTTGATGCGAATAACCGATGCCAAATGTTTCTACAACGGAGAATTTTTTGCCTCGAGTTATGTTGTCAAACGTCATAGTATAAAAATCAGAAGAGGGCATCGTGCTTATGGTTCCCGCCAGATCTTTTAACTGTACAAGTTCTGTCGTCAGACTCACCACCTCTAATAGACCACCATCTGAAAACATAATATAGTCCCCCTTAGATGCAGGAAACCATAGCTCTTTGCCTGCTGGGCGAGAGATCATGCCCAGCATACTCTCAAGCGGTAGCCTGATAACGCCGGTGAGCTCTGGGTTCTTGAGAATCGAGTACATGTTCAAAGACGCTATATGAAATGGCAGTCCGTTGTAAACAACGCGCTCACCCTCACGAATCGAGCCAAGGTTGAGTAGCAACTTGGCCTCGGCCAAAAATTTGGGCACGGCATGTCGCATACCGAGAATCATGGCACCGACAATCAAGAAAGACAAACCCAGCAGTAACACGTCACCTCGTGTGTAAAACACCACAATGACCACGATTAGCATAAGTAGCCCTGTGAGCACATTGAAACCGTATTGCACAACACGTTGACGGGTTCGATAGGTTTCTACACCCTCCGACGATGATCTTGTGGACAGCAATTTTGTCAGCAACTTGGCAATATGCCAAACCGCTAGCGCCGCTAAGATTGCAATAGCTAGGGTCAGACCACGTCCTTTTACAAACTCTATTACGCCTTCTTGCAAATTGCCAGCAAGGCTTCCATCACTTTCGAGAATGTTATCCAATCGGGCATTGGCCACCTCTGTACTTCGCTCAAACTCTATTGCGCGATCTTGCCACGTGGATTGCAGAGACGTTAGCGACTCCTTTGCATCGCCATCCTCCAACACACTCAGGCTTTTTTCAATTGAAGTGAGGGCCTCGTTGACGACAATGAGTTGCTCGTCGTTAGTGGTAATCTGAGTTCTCAGTGCTTCAATTCTTCGAGGTTTTTCTGTTAGCGACTGCAGATTTCTTATAATCGGCATAAGCACATCGGTCATTTCCGTGCGCCAATCAAATGCCTTTACTTCGCCATTGAATAAAGTCAGGTCAACACTGCCCACCGCTATTTGCTCAAATGACATACGAAGCTCATCGATGGATGCATTCAAGTCGACAAGATCTACCTCTAAGTCGGCGATGTCATCGGGCGTTGCGCTCGTAATTTTTTTCCTCAATTCCCGGCGCTCATCAAGCTTTGCAGACAGCACAGATTGAACGGTATCAAGCTGGGTTGCGCGATCACTCACTGGTGTGCTGCTTGACGTGCTCTGTGCAAAAGCGTTTCCTGCCAATAGCAAGCAGGTTGTAAAGCACAGCAGAAGATACAGTTTTTTCATGAAACCATTTTCACTTAGCCAAACTCTTTCGGGTAGTTCAGTACTTAGCTTGAAAGTGTAGTTACCAAAAGCCCATGAGGTCAATTCTTTTCATCGCCGGCAGTTACGCCGGCTGATGAAAGTTAGGATTTACTGGGTTTCTCAGGCGTTTGCGCGATTCTCGATGAGATCATCAACGACTGAAGGATCTGCCAATGTGGACGTATCGCCTAGAGCACCATAGTCATTCTCGGCAATCTTGCGCAAAATGCGTCGCATGATTTTGCCTGAGCGAGTTTTGGGCAAACCTGGCGCCCACTGGATAAGATCGGGTGATGCAATAGGACCGATTTCTTTTCTCACCCAGTTGACGAGCTCCTTGCGAAGCTCTTCACTAGGTTCATTGCCTTCCATCAAGGTCACGTAGGCGTAAATACCCTGCCCTTTGACATCATGTGGAAAACCAACCACCGCAGCCTCAGAGACCATGGCATGAGCTACAAGCGCTGATTCGACCTCAGCCGTACCCATCCTGTGGCCCGACACATTGATCACGTCGTCGACTCGGCCAGTGATCCAATAATAACCGTCAGCATCGCGTCTGCAGCCATCTCCCGTGAAGTAATACCCTTTATAGGTTTCAAAGTAAGTGGAAACAAATCGATCATGATCTCCATAAACTGTTCGCATCTGTCCCGGCCAACTATCGCGGATACACAGAACCCCTGACGCTTCAGTGTCGTTTTGCTCAACCCCTTCTGCATCGAGGATAACGGGCTGTATGCCAAAAAACGGGCGTGTAGCTGACCCTGGTTTGGTCGCTGTAGCACCGGGCAATGGCGTGATCAATATGCCACCTGTTTCAGTCTGCCACCAAGTATCAACAATGGGGCAGCGACCTTTGCCCACAGTCTCGTCGTACCACTTCCATGCTTCAGGATTAATCGGTTCACCCACAGAGCCCAGCAAACGTAAAGACGACAAATCACACTCTTCTACATGCGCGTTGCCAGATCCCATGAGAGCACGAATAGCTGTGGGGGCTGTATAAAACGTGTTGACCTTGTGCTTTTCACACACCTGCCAGAAGCGCGCAGGACTGGGGTATGTGGGAACCCCTTCGAACATCAAGGTAGTAGCACCGTTTGCCAGAGGTCCGTAGACAATATAGCTATGACCCGTCACCCAGCCAACATCAGCGGTGCACCAATAAACGTCCCCGTCTTGATAATCGAATACGTATTCGTGGGTCATGGATGCGTACACCAGGTAGCCACCAGTGGTGTGTACGACGCCTTTAGGCATACCGGTTGAACCAGAGGTGTACAGGATGAACAAGGGGTCTTCCGCGTTCATCACCGTGGGCTCACAGACAGCTGACACCTTTGCACACTCTTCGTGATGCCATACATCAAGACCGTCTCGCATAGAGACCTCGCCACCCGTGCGCTTGACCACGACCATCTTCACTTCGTGAGCAACTTTTGCCAGAGCTCTGTCCGCATTGACTTTCAATGGCACGCTACGCCCACCGCGCAATCCCTCATCAGCGGTGACCAACAGTTTGGCCGTGGAACCGGTCACACGATCTGCCAGTGCATCGGCGCTAAAGCCTCCAAAAACAATGGAATGGATTGCCCCAATACGAGCACATGCCAACATAGCGTAGGCTGCTTCTGGAATCATGGGCATGTACAGAACCACACGATCACCTTTACCTACACCCAGTGATTTGTACACATTGGCCAAACGACAAACCTCTTCGTGTAGCTCTTTGTAGGTGATATGTTTATCAACAGAGGGGTCATCACCTTCCCAGATAATGGCCACTTGATCGGCTCTGTCGGCCAAGTGTCTATCAATGCAATTGACGCTGACATTCAATTCGCCATCTTCGTACCATTTGATATTTACGTTCGGGTACTCGTACGTGGTGTTTTTGACCTTGCTGTAAGGCTTGCTCCAATGCAGTCTCTTACCTTGCTCTGACCAGAATGCTTCGGGATCTTCGATGGACTGCGCGTACATCTCTTCGTAGCGCGGCTGATCTATTTTTGCCCGCTTGGCAAATTCTGCGGGTACAACACGTACGTCGTTGCTCATTTTTGTTCCCTGTAACTGGCGACACTTATCCCTGTTAGTGTAAAAAAATGTGTAGCCTGAGGGAACCACGAAATAAAAACTTTTATTTTCAATAACTTAAGTGATCCAGCCTAGCTATTGTGGAATCTGAGTCATCAAATAAAATTGAGTGTTACAAAAGGTAACGCTCAATTCACCGATGCCTCTAAGCTGGCTGCTCGACTCGTAAAGCGGTATCGAATACAAACTCTTCCAAGTTGTTTTCGCTTCCAATCCAATCGATCACCGCGAATTGGGCAGGGGAATCCAGAGGGGTTAGCACGCCGTGCCACACGTTCCTATGGATGTTAATACCTTGTTGGCATTTTGTTAGAAACGCCCGAACAGCCGTTGGCACTCCGTCTCGATCTTGCGCAACAATGACCAGAAACGGGGCATCAGACATAGGTATGAAAGCCTGACTGCCCAAGGGATGGCGCTCTACCAACGGCAAGCTATGTGGCAAGGCATAGGGTTGGCCATCGAAAACACTAATGCCAGCCCTACCTCCAGCGTCAAAGCTTAGCTGTGCCAGATCAGTGTGTCGCGCACACTTGTCATTATTGATCATGACTGTGGGCTCACCAGCAGCATCGATGATGTCTCCGAAGGGCGCAAACGCCTCGACAGTAAGCGGCTCTATTAATATTATGTTGTGCATACTATCCGCCAAGGCTACACAAATTAAAACGCTTTCAGCTCTAATCGACGTTGATGCAGCACGGGCTCTGTATAGCCAGAAGGTTGCACACGCCCTTTGAATACCAAATCACATGCAGCTTTAAAAGCCAATCCATCGAAAGATGGCGCCATAGTCACGTAGTGGTTATCGCCTGCGTTCTGGCGATCAACCACATCGGCCATCTTTTTCATGGCATCCATTACTTGGTCACTAGTGACAACATCGTGGTGCAACCAGTTAGCCAGAGCTTGCGAAGAGATACGACATGTCGCACGATCTTCCATTAGTCCAACATCATTAACATCAGGCACTTTCGAACAGCCAACGCCTTGATCTATCCAGCGCACGACGTAGCCCAAAATTCCCTGCGCGTTGTTTTCAATTTCTTGTTGTATTTGTGCTTTCGACCAACGTCTGAATGTTGCTAAAGGGATATCAAGAATCGAAGAAACATAGGCACGCCTGCCACCGGCTTTTAGCTTTGCCTGTACAGCCATGACATCGATATCGTGATAGTGCATGGCATGTAAGGTTGCTGCCGTTGGGCTAGGTACCCAAGCGCAGGTTGCACCAGATTGTGGGTGCCCTATTTTCTGTTCAATCATGGCCGCCATCATGTCAGGCATAGCCCACATACCTTTGCCAATTTGCGCTTTACCTGAAAAACCGCACTCCAAACCAATATCCAC
>JALZWO010000041.1 GCA_023300375.1 Granulosicoccus sp.
CTCTACGTAGCAGTAGTGTTGATGGCATTTGCTGGCGCGCTACATTACTACCTAGAGTGGCCGCTGGCAGCACAGATACACAAACAGGGCAAATGGGTATTGGCTGGATTAATATTCGTGCACGTCCTTGGCGCTGTGGTGCACTCTAGAGGAGGCGGTAACGTTTTGCGTCGAATGATGGGTAGAAATAGTTTGCGCTGATATAATGCGCCGCTGAGTTTGACAACTTTACTCAGTGTTTGGTGTTGCTAGTTGTTATACAGAATTCAAGAATGACAGCCGACGGTTGCTGTGAACCAGATTGATTAATGGGAGAGAGTGTTATGAGTGGTGCCACTGATAGCGGTATGGTCAAAACGATGGGAATCGTCATGGCTTGCCTCGCAGTACTGGCTGTTGTGTGCGTGCTCGCTGCACGACTTTTAGGTATAGGCGTAACAGATTTCGACGATCCGGTTCAGCGTGGTGCTCTACTTCAGCGCATTCAGCCAATCGCGGCCGTTCGTACCTCGGCAGACGAGATGCCAGCGGAGAACCTCGTAGCCGAGGCCTCAGTTGTTAAGTCGGGTGAGGAACTTGTCAATGGTGCATGTGCTGCGTGCCACCTAGCTGGAGTGGCAGGTGCCCCTAAGCTTGACGACGATGCCGCCTGGGCGACACGTCGCGATTTAGGTCTGGATGCGTTGGTTGCTAGCGTCATCAATGGCAAGGGCTCGATGCCAGCTCGTGGTGGTAGTGCGTATTCCGACGATGAAATCAAACTTGCCGTGCAGCATATAGCAGGTTTTGAAGTGGCGGCGGCACCCGCCGAAGAGCCAACTAATGAAGACGTGGCTAGCACAGAGGCTACCACTAGCGAAGAGACGTCCAACGACCAGGCTGAAGCCGAGCAGGCGGACGCTACAGCCGACGAAGGTAGCGAAGAGGTAGCCACGGTTGAGGATGCAGGCACTGATTCAGCTGGCGCAGCAGCGGCTACGCTGGTTGTTGGCCAGATCCCTGACGGGCTCACAGACAATATTGAGGCAACCGTCAATGGTGTGTGTGCTGGTTGCCATCTGGCAGGTGTTGCAGGAGCTCCCAAGCATGGCGATACCGCTGCCTGGCAGGAGCGAGCTGACAAAGGCTTGGCTGCGCTTACCTCATCGGTAATTAATGGCTTGAACGTTATGCCTCCACGGGGTGGGTCAGCGTTAACTGATGAAGAAATTCCTGTTGCTATTCAATATCTTATGAGCAAGTAAGGGGTCTCAAACAGCCGGTGCTAAGGTACCGGCTTGTTATCCTCTTTTTCCTATCCGCTTCATTCCTGATAAGTTTTTTTTGGCCCTTATGAACACAGGGATGGAAGTTTGGACAGTTTTCTGCCCCCCCAGATAGCTGATGTGGGTGCAGATCCAAGCCAAACGGTAGACAACAAAGCACTAATTCTCCGCATGGCCGGGGCCTCCTTCAACCGGTTCTCAAGCGAGTTGAAATGAGCCTGAATCGCTCGCTGTGCCTCCTCTCGGCAGTCTTTGTTTTCGACCTGTATCGAATTTTTGTCTTTGGATCGTTTGCATTTGTGTCAATGCGGGTTATTCTTGCTGGCTGATCAGCACAAGCATTCGCAGTAACATCAATCTATGTCCCAGATAATCGAGTTCGTCGGCAACAATCCCCTCTTGTTTTTTGCATTTTTTATGACCTTGGGGATGCTTGTCTACACAGAATATATGCGCCTATCGAGCGTAAACACGGCTCTTAGCCCCTACGACACTACTCAAAAAATGAACGCCGGAGAGAGTATTTTTCTGGATGTTCGTGATGACAGCGAGTTCAAATCCGGGCATTTGCTCAACGCTCGCAGCATGCCTGTCAGCAAACTGGGTGAAAGAATGCACGAAATTGAAAAATTCAAAGAAAAAGATATCGTTGTCTATTGCGACAACGGTATGCGCGCCTCTCGGGCGGTAGCAAAACTGAAAAAATCTGGATTTTCCAACCTGTATACACTTTCTGGTGGATTAGTGGCTTGGGAAAAGGCAAACCTGCCTACAGTTACTAAGTAACTCCACAACGTTTGAGCAGAGTCATGAGCGACACTAACAACACATCGACCCACCATATTGTGATGTACGAATCCAAATGGTGTGGATTTTGTCGAGCGGCTAAAAGTATGTTGGCTGCTAAGGGCTGGGACTACGAAAGTCGATTGGTAGATGGCAATGCCAATCTGAGAGCTGAAATGACCTCCCAGACAGGCCGCACATCAGTGCCGCAAATCTTCTTTGGCGAGCAGCACATAGGTGGTTACGATGATATGGCGGCACTCGAAAAGAGCGGTGAGTTGGATGCTGTCTTAGCCAAAACACAATCAGCCACACCCAACAGCAATACGTAGCAAATCCGACCCTAAGCGTTGGACGGCTAAACAAGAATACTAATTAACGAGGCAGTTATGGCGGACGAAAAACAAAGTGACAATACAACGGCTGCGGCTGCTAGTGAAGCACCCACTCAGGCGTTCAAGATTCATCGCATCTACCTCAAAGATGCATCCTATGAGTCACCCCAGTCCCCTAAGGTTTTTGTTGGCGGCATTAACTGGAAGCCCAATGTTTCGCTTCACTTGAACACCGAGAGTGCCAAGCTCGAAAACGATATGTTCGAGGTGGTACTAACGGTAACAGCGACTGTGAAACTCGAAGAAGAAGTGGCTTATCTCATTGAGGTGAAGCAGGCGGGACTGTTTCTGGTTAAAGGGTTCGAGCCTGCGCGTTTAGGCCCTATGCTGGGCAGCTTCTGTCCGAACCTGCTGTTTCCTTTTGCACGAGAGGAGATCGCGTCACTGGTTCAAAAAGGCGGCTTTCCACAGTTGCTTCTCGATCCGGTTAACTTCGATGCGTTATATGCTCAGCATATTGAAGCTGCCAAACAGAACGCACCAGCACCAGAATCCACTCAATAATCACCTGATTGATTGATTGATTGATTGATTGATTGATTGATTGATTGATTCTGGAGAACTAACTCAAGCCAGGAAAGTCCAGCTGGCGTAGTGCTTCGAAGACAATGATGGCCGCAGAATTGGACAAGTTCAGGCTGCGGCTATCAGCTTGCATGGGGATACGGACGGCTGCTTCTATCCGTGGGTCTTGTCTAATGCCGTCGGGCAGTCCGCGTGTTTCCGGACCAAAAAGCAACACATCCCCAGCTTGGTAGCTAATGCTTGAATAAGCAACAGCGCCTTTGGTGCTGATTGCAAACACACGTACATCACTAGAACCTACGTTGAGTGACTCAAAGCACGCCTGTATATTTGCGTGAATCATGACAGCTGCTGATTCATGGTAGTCCAGCCCTGCTCGCCGTAGTGCCTTTGTGTCCATCGAAAATCCTAAAGGCTCTACGAGGTGTAAGGCCACGCCGGTATTCGCGCACAAACGAATAAGGTTGCCCGTATTGGGTGGTATCTCAGGTTCAAAAAGAACCACATGTAACGAACGCTTGTTTTCTGACACCCAAATTTGTTTCCTAAGGACAAGTGACCGTCAGTGATGGACGGTAATGTGTGTATTTGAATCTAAACGAGCATCAATGGGTTAGTTTTTTTAATCGCTGAAGCCAATGGACGCCTATTTCAAAGCCTGTGCAGCGATGCACGCTCCCAATTTAAAGGCGTAGTGCAATTAAAGGATGGCTAGGTGGCATTGTCATTGCTGATGTAAGCGGGAACAGACTCCACGTTGAGCTATCACGCACCAGCATGAACCATAACCAACCCAGTATCAATATTGGCAGACCGCAGTTCGCTTCGGCATTGCAAGCGCCGTTTTACAATGCGAACAACATTTTCATGTTCTATGGTGGAGGTAACCGCGGCCAGATAACGGAGAATGTTATTCAGGCTGTACGGGGACGAGAGCCTGTTGTGCATGTCCACGGTGAGCCAGGTAGTGGCAAGACGATGATGGCACTGGTGATTAGTGATCGTATCAAGCGCCAATTTCATACGCTTCGATACGATACGCCAAGAATCACCGCTGCGAAGTTAATGCGGCAATTACTGACAGAGCTAACCCCACAACATTCGGAATTGATCAGTGTTGAGCAAGCCCAAGACGGCGCTGATTGGTCAGTCATTGAGACAGCGATTGGCCGGTTCAAGAAGGCATTGAGTCAAACTACGTTCAGCAAGCCTTACGTAGTTTTTATAGATTCGAACGACTCGTTAGATGCAGATTCCGTAAGATTAATTGAGCAGCTGAGTTGTGTTGAAGCTGACTCGAATGTTGTTATTCATTGTATTGTTTTTCACAGAACTGAAAGCGATGTGGAGCACTATGCTTCCGTGAGCGATGCACCACAGCAAGCGACAAATCACTACTGGTTGCAGCGCTTGACGTATGGTGAAATTAGCGACTATCTGCGTCATCACATGATGTTGTTTGATTTTAGTCGCCGTGATCTATTTACTCAGGAGATGGCTTTTCTTATAGCTGAGCGCTCTGGTGGGGTCTTCAGATCCGTGAACACACTGGCTAGAAATACATTCGCGCTGGTAGATTTGGAAGACAAAGACACACTATCCATGCCGCCATTGCCCAACGAAAAAATGAGTAAGGTAATGATGGCGCAAGATTGTTCGTCTAAGAGCCGTGTCAGCCCTCAAGGTCATCATGCTGCGCTGTACACTTTTCTGGGCTTTGGGGCAATGGTCTGGGTCACGGCTATCGTGTTCTTGATGCAATAGCTGTATATAGATTCAGTTTTATTGAAGTACACACTAGAAAATCGTCATTTAGGCATAGTATGGTGCTGCCATTGCCTGCCCAATGGAGCAAGCAATAAGTCAAAGTCATTAGGAAGATGACTTTAAGAGTGCTTTGATCCTCAATAATTGAGGGTGATCGCTGAAGTGCAAGCAAATGGAGTTGTTTGTGAGTATCGGTATATGTAGTTCTAGAGGCGCCTATGCCTGTCGTATGCTTTTCGCGTACGTTGTGAAAAGCAAGTGTGAGCTTCCTTACGTCGCTATGGTTTTGGCGTTAGTTATTTCAGGTTGTGCCTTTGAGCAGGCGGGTTTGTCCGACTCAAGCTTTCGATCGATCTCAAGTGTTGGATCGAATGGTAGTTCAAGCATGGGCTCAGACAACGCATTTGTTGCTTCTGCAGCATCGGCTAGCTCTGCGCAAGCGAGCACGACAGTGGGCGCTGAATCAAGTGCTGATTTATCGTCTTTTGCCAAATCAGATCAAAAAATACCGTTGGTACACAGCACTGATTCGTTATTGGCACGGCATCGATCAAAAGCCGTAGACACGCAATTACCTGTATTTGCGAAGAGCGCTGAGAATCAGCAAATCAATAGTGGGATCGTGGGTTCAATCACTGATGCTAAGACACCCACATTCAGTTTAGAGGCGGTGGATGCGCCCATTGAAGCCATATTGTTCTCTCTTGCCCGTGATGCCTCAGTGCAACTAAAAATACATGGATCGATAGACGGTCTAGTATCGCTGTATTCGCGTGCGCAACCGTTAGAGGATATCGTTGCGTCTCTAGCGGAGCAGGCGCAATTCAGTTGGCAGTTGCAAGCTGACTTGTTAAGTATCTGGGGAGGTAGCAGGTATAGCTACAGCTACCCTATTGACTACCTCAATATCAGCAGACGAACGCAAAGCAGCGTTGGCTTGGCGACACAAGTGGGAACCATCAACGCTAGCACCGAGAACGGTTCGGTTGCCAATAGCTCTCAGACGCGCGTTGAAAATACCAGTGAGCATCACTTCTGGGAATCACTCAGAACTGATATAGACAACATGATGGGTCATTCAGAGCTTGCACAAACAGGTGATATTGGCCAGTTCTCTATTAACAAAGAAGCTGGGCTACTCACCTTGTATGCAATGCCTAACGTTCACAAAAATATCCAACGCTATCTTGAGTTATTAAATGACAGCAGCCAACGTCAGGTCCTAATAGAGGCCACTGTTGTTGAAGTTGCATTGTCTGATTCATTCAACGCCGGTGTCGATTGGCAGCTGTTAGCTAAAGGGATTAGCGGCTTCAGTGCAGCACAAGTGCTTGTTGGTGCGCCGATTGTTGATGCTCAAAGTATTGAGCGTATCGGTGCTCCCTCAGGGCTGATTAGCTTTGTGCACGAAGGCGGTGACGGTGATGTTGGGGCAACACTAAGTTTGTTAGAGCAATTTGGTGATGTTCGGATTCTGTCGCGACCACGAATTATTGCTCTGAATAATCAGTCGTCTGTGCTTAAAGTCGTCGATAACAGGGTGTATTTCACCGTCAACGTGCAGAGGCGGCAAAGAGAGGGTGAAGAGGATGAAGTTATAACTGAGACTGAAATACACACTGTGCCAGTGGGTCTTGTGATGAACGTAACTCCTCAAATCACTGACTACGGACGTGTCATGTTGAACGTTCGGCCCACGTTATCTAGAATCCTAGGATTTGTGAATGACCCTAATCCAGAGTTGGCTCTAGCAAATGTCACAAATGGAGTGCCTGAAATACAGGTGCGCGAAATGGAGTCTATGCTACAGGTGCAAAGTGGTGAAGTAGCCATCATCGGAGGTCTTATGCAGGAGACCCAGGCAGACGACGATGCACGGTTACCCGGCTTAGGTACCCTACCTGGTATCGGACGCTTGTTTTCTCGGAAGAGCCGTACGCGTCGACAAACTGAATTATTGATCGTGCTCAGACCCACTGTGATAGACAATGCACGCAGCAAGGTGCAACGATGAGCATGCTGCAAACACGAGTTGGACTGAAATTAGCTGATTGTGCTGTGTTACCGACGTATATTGAACTCGATGAACTCATTGCGAGTCCGGAGGCGTTGGCCTGCATCACGGAGCAAAGTGCAACCCGCTTGGGTATGCTGCCGATAGCTATCTGGCCAGGTAAGCTTAAGCCTATCTTAATACTGGCCTGCCCCCCACACGCCGATAGTATACAGAGCGAACGTGTTGCTCAATTAGTTGACGATCGTTTCCAATTACATTTTGTACCGTGTGTCAGT
Organism: Granulosicoccus sp.; assembly: GCA_023300375.1. Classification (GTDB taxonomy): domain Bacteria; phylum Pseudomonadota; class Gammaproteobacteria; order Granulosicoccales; family Granulosicoccaceae; genus Granulosicoccus. The sequence goes on from JALZWO010000041.1 coordinate 7,031, forward strand.
AGCGAATTAGGTCTTGTCATAAAACGCCTGTACGCTGCCATATATACATCACAACAATTGTTGGATATGAGTAGTTTACAAACAGACAAGCCTGCATCCATAGACTCTGTTTCAGACTATCCGGTACATCTGGTGAATGTGTTGATTTTACAAGCAGTGCGTATGGGTGCATCTGATCTGCATTTCTCTCCGCAGCGGCAATCACTGGCAATACGTGTGCGTGTAGATGGTGTATTACTAACGTTATCGTGCGTATCTGGCAGTATTCTTAGTAGTCTGCTTGTGCGAATAAAAATTATGGCAGTACTTGATATTGCTGAAACACGGTTGCCTCAGGATGGTCAGTTCAGGCGCATTATAGATGGCCACAATATTGATTGTAGGGTATCCACTTTTCCAACAGTGGCAGGTGAAAACACCGTTATCAGATTAATCAATGCACAAAAGCAACTTCATAAAATCGGTGCATTAAATCTACCCAAAAAAATCACAGAACAATTGTTTTCTCTTGTGCATCGGCCTGCGGGCTTAGTCGTTTTTTGTGGTCCTACTGGTGCTGGTAAAAGCACAACAATGTTTGCACTGTTGGAGCAATTAGACCATGGCGCGCTCAGTGTGATGACACTTGAAGACCCGGTTGAACAGCGAATTGAAGGCATTAGACAAACCAGTATAGATGCATCTAGGCAATGGGGTTATGCGCAAGCTCTACGTGCCTTGCTAAGGCAAGATCCTGATGTTTTGCTGGTGGGCGAAATTCGAGATACTGATAGTTGTCGCATGGCTTTGCGCGCGGTGTCCACTGGGCATCAGGTTCTTACCACAGTACATGCGAACGATGTACACGGTGCGCTTCATCGTTTGCAGGATTTGTACACTGATAACAGTGCATTGGCACTAGGTTTAAGTGGTCTTGTTGCACAGCGTTTGCTGAGATGTTTATGTATTCATTGCGAGGAAGGCGTGCGTGGATGCGAGGCGTGCTTTGGCACGGGCTATCAGGGACGACAGGTTATTGTCGAAGTTCTTGAGATAAGCAGTGTGCTCAAAAGCTCGATCATGAGAGGCGCGAGTATCGAAGAATTGCACGAAAAATCTATTAATTCTGGTTTCGTCAATATGCGTTCGATGGCAATGGAAATGGTGAGCGCAGGCGTCACTGATGTGCAAGAAGTGAATCGAGTGTTGGGTATAGAGTCAACGCTGCTAGTTTAAAAACTCGAGTCTGACACGATGGTCAATGCTCAAGAATATTCAAGGATGATGCGATGCAAATGGATAGTGAAATAACGACATATCATGGCCTGTGGCGCAGCTTTTACAAACCAGTAAAGCGAACTCAATTGCTGGTGAATTTTTATCAATTGGGATGTTTGCTGAGAGCAAATGTCAGTTTAGTTGAGGCTTTAGACGATGTAGCGACTAGCGAAAGAAAGGCAGTAGCTGCTAGGTGCTGGAAGACCATTGCGGGCAAGGTGCGTACGGGTAGCAATTTTTCACAGGCACTCAGTACAATAGATATTGGACTTGATAAAACCGCGTTGGCTTTGGTTCGTACAGGTGAAGCGAATGGCCATCTAGATCAGGCTTGCGCAAGTGTGCATCACTATCTGAAGTGGCATTGTGCAACTCGAAATCGCATCGTAACGGCGCTGGTCTATCCCTTGTTTTCTTTAGTGGTGTCGCTAGCAGTCATTGGCTTTTTATTAGTATCAGTGGTGCCGTCTATCGAGGGTTTTCTAGTTTCAGCTAACGCCCAGATGTCATGGCACACGCGTTTGTTGATTGAAATTTCTGCCTGGGTTCGGCAACACTACCAAAGCATTTTGGCAATCGTGTCTAGTCTGGTAATTTTCACCGCCATTGCTATGAATTTCAGTTCAAGTGTACGGGTATTACTAGATGTCATTGTTTTGAAAATACCGTTGTTTGGAAAGGTAGTGCTTGATTTGTCACTGAGTCGGTATACCCAATGTATTGCCCAATTATACGGCGCGGGAATTTCCCTTGAGAGTGCAGCGCAAATCAGCGAGCAAGCCGTGTCCAATCGACACACTAGAAGCCAACTCATAGAAGCAAGGAAACGAATGATCAGCGGTGATTCATTTGCTCATGCCCTTAGCTTACAACCGCTATTTCCTGTTCTGTTTATACGCATGATCGGGGTGGGTGAACTCAGTGGTCAGCTCGTTGCTGTATTCGATCAGATAGCTGAACAACAGCAAACAGATGCTGCAACAACGCTGTCTCGCGTTGAGCAGATGATAGGTCCCACGCTACTGTTGATTGTGGGCTCTGTGCTGTTATGGATTGTTATTTCAGCTCTGGGTCCTGTGTACAACATGGCTATTGGCACGGCAATAGGTCTCACATGAAGTCGAACCAAAAAACCGTGTTTGTTAAAAATACGATGACACCAACAGTGCCCCGTTTTTCAACAATGTTGGCACTACAACAAGATACTGCTTGGTGGCTCAAAGTACACAACGGAATAATTGTGGACTATCAGTCTTTTGAGTTTGAAGGTGCGTCCGATACGGAAGCTGTTGAGACTCTCGTTCCGAGGTGGCGACATGATGAATCACAAGATGACGTACTCTTTGTTGATCTTGTGCTTGATACCACTATTGATGAAGTTGACAGAATAGGCGTGTCCTCAAGTGGTTCCAGGATTATTGATCACTACAGGCAAAAAAGAACTCTAAAGCGGCTTCGCAAAGATTTCCCCCATGCCTATGTGTATCCTTTGTCGTCGCATACAGATGAGCGTGCAGCGCTTATGCATCCGGTTGTACCCGATGCCTGGAGTGATTGGTTGCTACGCATTCAAGCGTGCAGAATAGTCATACAGCGTGTAGTTACAAGTACCCAATTGGGCTGTCATTGGTCAAGTCGTTTTTCTGGGTATGTACTTCTCAATATGCCATCGGCTAGTCGTTCACGACATGTTATGAGTAAGGACGGCGCTGCACGTTTTCTTCGAACAATGAGGGCGCTGCCACAGGAGTGCGTTGATTTACGGACTGACGAAGCGACATCGAAAGCTGATTTGAGTGAGCTGAATCAAACGATAGAATATATTCGCGCTCACACATCACTTGCCACCCAAGCGCTCCTGATCGTTGAACCCGTTTGTGCACCTGCCAGTTCACTGGCAGCGAACTATGACTACGAAAATGTACGCGCTCACTCTGACAGCACTGAACAGGATTTGACACAGACACTTAGTCCGAGTGTCTATTGTCTTTTCGCTATGTTTTATGATCAGCCAGTTCATTATCGTTCAAGGTTAGAGGTATCCACACCACAGATTAGCACTCATAACGATAAGAGCGATGCTAATGCCATCGGCATTGAGTTGAAAAGGCCTGTGTTCAGGGGTGGTGTGGTCTCTATGTTTATGCCGCGTTCAGTGGTTAAGTGTGTATCTAGATGGGTGACCGTCTGGTCTAATAAAAACCAGTGGCTGTTAATCGTTGAAACGTTACGCTGGGCTCATTACCTTCAGCCTTCGATGAAACATCTTACAAATCTACATAGGCAACGCTATCTGTCCAAGTTGTGTATCGGTCTGGTGTGTTCTTTGGTGGTCGCTGGCAGTGCTATATCGATAAAGGGTGTGGCGGGTTACCGCACAGTTGAGCGTAATGTTATTGAGAGGGTTAACAAAGAGGGTGCTATCGAAAAGCCATTGCATGTGATTAAAGAGCTTCATGTGCCTTTGTCTTTTGCTGCTGACTCCTTGTTTATCATGGATGAGCTTTCTAGAGTCTCACAGCCAAACGCCGATGTTCTCCTGACTAGCATTGCGCGTGTTTTAACTGAGGCACCCGATATAACAATCGACAGACTGGCCTGGATATCACTGGAAGACAATGAATTATTCGAAACGCTCACCCATGGTTCACTGGCCGTCACGCCAAGAACATCAAT
>JALZWO010000042.1 GCA_023300375.1 Granulosicoccus sp.
AACCTACCCGTAAGTGACAGTGTGCAAACACTCGAAGAAATTGGAAGACTGCGCGGTTGTCTGGGCGCCGGCTCTCTGGTCGACTTCGATCGCGCTGGACGCTTGTTGTTACAAGAGTTTCGACAAGGTGTGTTCGGCGGTGTAACGCTGGAATCACCTGCGATGCGAGAGCAGGAAATACAGGAGACCGCAAAGCGCCTAAAACGCATTGCTGAAAAACGCGAACAACGGAAAAGTGATAAGAAAGAGGCACGCCGTAAAAGCCGCGCACGCAACAAATAGCGTCCTCCTGAGTGCCATGAGCGCGTGAACAGGCTCCCAATGCTCAATAACAGCTTCAGAGCATCATTCCAACTGTGACGACGTGCAAGGTAAGCACCTAGCAGTGTAGGTAAATTGCGACCTTTCCAGCTTAACGAAGCAATTGGTGAGATCAATATGAACATTGCCCTGCGGTTTGTCGTTTCCAGCTTTGCCACTGCGGTATTGCTTTTGCAGGGTTGCTCACTAGTGGCCCCCAAGGAAATTGATCCTGTTGAGCAGCAAGTCACATTGGAGCGCTACAAACGCTGCATGCAACGCTTCGAAATTGATGCGATAGACTTCTGCGCTGGGCACCGTCGTGACGTTTTGGCCATATATCCGTCACACATGCAGGACCATGTAGACACGTTATTGACACAAAAATTTGATAAATATCAAGTAAAAGCGCTGTTTAAAAACGCCGTGAGTGACAATAGTTTATAAAGATAATGAAGGTCGACGTTTTATGCAGAGAAGCAGAAAACCTCGATCTATGACATAGTGCTGTTTTTCACTCTCGGCCCTCTAAAAGGCCCATTCAAGTAGGACACAACTGACAAAATGACTGGATATTTCACACGAAAAACCTACCTAGCAGCAGCTACCGCTGCCCTTCTCGCAGGTTCACTGGCAACGTCATCATTCGCTCAAGACGACAAGCTGGCTAGCGATGAAGCCAAAGTCAGTTATGGCCTTGGCATGATGGTTGGTGAGCGCGTGCTCAAGCAATACGGTGAGCTAGATTACGATCTGCTGGTTGAAGCAATGAAAGCGCAGGCTGCAGGTGAAGATACTCTCATGAGCATGGAAGACGCTCAAGCTGCACTGGAAGCTCAGCAACAACAGGCTGCAGGTGAAGCTGCTGCCGCTGCTAGCGCAGAGGGCGAAGCATTCCTAGCGGAAAATGCAGCACGTGAAGGTGTTAGCGTTACAGACAGCGGCCTGCAGTACGAAGTACTAACTGAAGCTGAAGGTGCAAAACCTACTGAAGATGACACGGTTTCAGTTCATTATGTGGGCACCTTGATGGACGGCACTACGTTTGACAGCTCTGTGGACCGTGGCGAACCTGCCTCTTTTCCTCTGAAAGGCGTCATTCCTGGCTGGACTGAAGGTTTACAGCTGATGAATCTGGGAAGTAAGTACCGATTCGTCATCCCGTCTGATTTAGCATACGGTGACCGTGGCGCTGGACAGGCAATCGGACCTGGTGCAACTCTGGTGTTCGAGGTTGAACTCCTAGAAATACTGTAAGCGGCATACCGTAAGCAGATGTAAGACGACAACCGGCCAGCTTCACGCTGGGCGGCTGTCGTGAAATTTAGCCAACGGCTATCGATCACCACCAGTAACACTGCGTTGGTTATCCTGCCAATTATCAGGCACCCAGACGGGCGCATCCTCAGCTGGCAAACTCTGGCCTCTGATTAAATCAGCTGCCCTTTCTCCTACCATCATGCTCGGTGCATTCAAATTGCCGTTGGTTATGCTGGGAAAAATAGAAGAGTCAACCACGCGCAAGCCATCCACACCTCGCACCCTGCACTGCTCATCCAGCACCGCCATGTTATCGTCATCGGCTCCCATCTTCACACTGCATGATGGATGGTAAGCACTTTCCACGTTTGCACGTACCCAAGCATCAATGGCCTCATCAGACTCTATGTGCAGTCCGGGCTGAATCTCAGCGCCACGAAATTCATTCAGTGATTTCTGCTGTAGCACTTCACGAGTTAGCCGTATGGTGTCGCGCCAATCTTGCTTATCTTGCTCGTGTTCAAGGTAGTTAAAACGGATAATAGGTTTAGCGTAGGCATCGGCCGAACGAATAGCCACGTAACCTCGGCTTTGGGGTTTATTCGGCCCTACATGCACTTGAAAACCATCCCCTGCAAAAGCTGCGCGCCCGTCATAACGCATAGCGCCCGGTAAAAAGTGGTACTGAATATTCGGCCACTTCAAACCCGCACGAGAACGAATAAATCCACAAGATTCAAAGTGGTTAGTGGCACCCAATCCTTGCTTAGTCATCACCCAGCGCGCTCCAATCAGCCCTTTACGCCACCATGATAAATGACGGTTTAGCGACACAGGCTGCGTGCACTCGTACTGAAAATACACCTCCAGATGGTCCTGCAAATTGGCACCCACGCCTGCAGATTCAATCCTGACTGGCACGTCAGCAGCTTCAAGTACATTGGCTGGACCGATGCCAGAACGTTGCAGAAGAGCGGGTGATCCGATTGACCCCGCACTCAATATGACTTCGCGCTTAGCAAATACCTTCAGATAACGACCTGACGTTCGATAACGAACACCGATAGCCTTTTTTCCATCGAACAGCACTTGATCGGCGGTGACACGCGGAATAATGTTCAGATTTGGTCGAGACTTAGCTACGGCGAGATAAGAACGCGATGACGATGCTCGCTCTCCATCGGCCACTGACATATGCTTCTGACCGAAGCCTTCTTGCTGATAGCCGTTGTAGTCAGCTGTAAACGGATAACCTGCATCTTCACCGGCATGGATAAACGCTTCATAAAGCGGATTCAGTTTCATGTCATTACCCGCATTGATACCGACTGGCCCCTTGCCACCTCGATACTGGTTTTCCCCTAAATGCCAGGATTCCATTCGCTTGTAATACGGTAAACAATTAGCGTAATTCCACCCTTTGGCGCCCAGCTGCTCCCATTGATCTATATCGTGTGCATTACCACGCACGAAAGCCATGCCATTGATTGAAGATGAACCACCCATGACTTTGCCACGCGGACAGTCCATTTGTCGAGCATCTAGATGCGGCTCTGGTTCTGACTCGTAACCCCAGTTAAAGGTGTCCATGTTCATTGGTATAGACAAGGCAGTGGGCATTCGTATAAACAAACTGTTATCCGAACCACCTGCTTCTAGCAGAGCGACTGTGACATCAGGATCTTCAGATAAACGCGCAGCCAGAATGCAACCGGCTGACCCCGCTCCCACTACAACGTAGTCAAATTCGCGCATTAGTTGCTTCCATGGTTCATTGGAGGTGTATGAGGTCTTATCGCCACTTTGTTACCGGCTTCAACCTCATTCAGATCGAGATGGTTACGCATATAGCGTTCTGATGCATCCTGAATCGGTTGATGATCCCAAGGCGTGAACCGCCCTTGACGCAAAGCGTTGTAGCAGGCGATACGACGTTGCTGATTGCTGCGAACATCAGCGTCGAGTGCACTTAAGTCCCATTTTTGCAAACGTTGTTTGTCAAAAATAGCCAGTATCTCAGCGTGTTCACTTTTTTCTGCCAAGTTGTTCAGCTCATGTGGATCGGAGTCAAGCTTGTATAATTGAACTGGATCGGCGTCACAGTAAATGTATTTCCATGGCCCCTGCCGCAGCATCACCATAGGCGCCACCGAACCCTCAGCCATGTACTCGCAGGCAACCAGTCGCTGAGCATCTTCACGGCCTTCGGCGGCAGCCACAAGGCTTTGACCATCGAGTGGTATAGCTAGGACAGACTCGTCAATACCTGCAAGCTGTAGCATAGTCGGCAACACATCCATTGCCGAGGCAGGCATGGCTACATTACGCGGCGAGAACTGCCCAGGTACAGCAATTGCCAAAGGGATACGTCCCGCACTTTCAAAGAAATTCATCTTGTACCAAAGCCCACGCTCACCCAGCATGTCACCGTGATCGGACACAAAAATAACAACCGTATCATCAGCAAAACCGGATTCATCAAGTGTGCTCAGCAATTCCCCTATTTTTTCATCAAGGTAGCTGATGTTTGCGCAGTAGGCACGGCGCGCATTTTTCACATGCGTATCGGTGACAACAAAACGTTTTGCATCCACTGAATCAATAATTCTTTGGCTGTGCGGGTCACGCTGATCAGCATCGAGCGCACCCACAGCTGGCGCTGGAATGTCCACACCATCGTACAAATCCCAGTATTTAGGACGCGCTGTGTATGGGTCATGTGGGTGGGTGAAACTGGCGGTTAGACAAAAGGGACGATCGTCTTTACGACGTGCCAGATTAAGCAACGTGCGACGCGCGTGATAGACCACTTCATCGTCGTACTCAAGCTGATTAGAGGTGAGTGCAACACCCGCCTCAGTGACTGAGCTTAAATTGTGATACCACCAGTCCACACGTTCATAAGGAACACGCCAATCAGGGGTCCAGCCGAAGTCAGCAGGATAGATGTCGGTAGTTAAACGTTCCTCAAAGCCGTGCAATTGATCAGCCCCCACAAAGTGCATCTTGCCACTCAGCGCTGTGTAATACCCCGCGCCTCGCAAGTAATGCGCAAATGTGGGTAAGCTAGAGGGAAACTCCGCTGCATTGTCGTAAACCGTGGAAGCTGAAGGCAACAGCCCAGTCATGAATGATCCGCGCGCTGGAGTACATAACGGGCTAGGCGAATAGGTATTGCTGAAGTTGACACTACGTGCATGCAATGTCCGCAAATTGGGCACATGCAAAAAATCAGCAGGCCCGTCATCCCAGAAAGTACCCGTGAGCTGATCTACCATCAAAATCAAAAAATTGGGTTTATCACTCATAGCTGTCGTATTGAGTAGCCGTTTTATTTCGTACCAAAAATACGATCACCAGCATCGCCCAAACCCGGAACGATATAACCATGATCGTTCAGTTCTTGATCTACAGATGCCGTCACTATGGGCACATCGGGATGCGCCTTGTTAAAGGCGGCTATTCCTTCTGGCGCAGCTAACAAACACACAAATCGCATATCCTTTGCACCACCTTGCTTCAAACGAGTTACAGCGGAGATTGCCGAGTTGGCAGTAGCCAGCATAGGATCTACCACAATGATTAACCGGTTCTCCATTTGACTGGGAACTTTGTAGTAGTACTCAATAGCTTCCAGCGAGTCTGGATCTCGATACAAACCTACATGCCCCACGCGCGCTGAAGGAATAACATCTAGCATGCCATCTAGCATGCCGTTACCAGCACGCAAGATGGAAATGAATGCCAATTTTTGCCCCTCAAGGACAGGCGCTTCCATAGAGCACACTGGCGTCTCAATGGACTCCATAGTAAGCGGTAAGTCCTTCGTGACTTCGTAGCAAAGCAGCCAGGAAATTTCACGTAACAAAGCACGAAAAGCGCACGAGGATTGCTCCTTACGCCGCATCAACGTGAGCTTATGTTGCACTAGCGGGTGAGCAATTAACGTGGCTTTCAAACCTTTGTTTATCAAATCATGTTCGGTCAACATCGTGTGGCCATCTCCGTAGTCTTGTGTTGTTGTTTAATCTTTGCTACTGACTTAACTCGCCTTACTTAACTCGCCAATTTTTTGTAACGAACGCGCTTCGGTTGAGCAGCAGCGTCGCCAAGTCGCTCTCTTCGATCAGCTTCATATTCTGTGTAGTTACCAGTGAAAAAATTAATCTCACTTGGATCTTCGTACGACAAAATATGCGTAGCCACCCGATCAAGAAACCAACGATCGTGTGAGATCACAATGGCACTGCCCGCAAAATCCAGTAACGCCTCTTCCAGCGCTCGCAAGGTTTCTACATCCAAATCGTTCGAAGGCTCATCGAGCAACAACACGTTAGCGCCCTGCTTTAGCGTTAACGCTAAATGCAATCGACCCCGTTCACCACCGGACAGGTCCTTGACGAATTTTTGCTGATCACTTCCCTTGAAATTGAAGCGCCCAACATACTGGCGCGCTGGCATTTCATAATTGTTAATGCTAATAATGTCACTGCCTTCAGCTAGCACATCAAACACAGTCTTGTCGCCATCCAGATCGTCACGGCTTTGATCCACATAAGCCAGCTTGACAGTATCACCGAGATCGATAGTGCCACCATCCGGCCCCTCACGCCCCATCAGCATCCGAAACAGCGTGGACTTACCTGCACCGTTTCCGCCAATAACGCCAACAATAGCCCCCTTAGGCATACTGAAGGACAGATCTTCAATAAGCACCCGATCGCCGTAGCTTTTAGTGACGTTAACAAAGTCTATGACCTTATCTCCCAGACGCTCGCCCGGTGGGATGTAAATTTCATTCGTCTCCGAACGCTTCTGAAATTCCTGCGACTGCATTTCTTCGAAGCGCTGTAAACGCGCCTTGGACTTCGACTGACGCCCCTTGGCCCCCTGACGTACCCACTCAAGTTCCGCCTTCATCGCCTTGGCATGTGAAGACTCCTGCTTGGACTCCTGATCTAGTCGCGCTGACTTCTGATCCAGCCAACCGGAATAATTACCTTCATAAGGAATACCCGAGCCCCTATCGAGTTCCAGAATCCATCCAGCCACGTTATCCAGAAAGTATCTATCGTGCGTAATGGCCACCACGGTGCCTTTAAAATCGTGCAAAAAATGCTCAAGCCAAGCTACCGAATCGGCATCCAGATGGTTAGTAGGCTCATCCAGTAACAACATATCCGGGCCTGATAGCAGCAAGCGACATAACGCCACCCGCCGTTTCTCACCACCTGATAAGTGCGCAACATTCTCATCCCAAGGCGGCAGCCTCAATGCATCGGCAGCAATATCCATCTGCATCTGCAGGTTATGCGCATCGGACGCCTCAATAACCGCCTCAAGCCTCGCCTGCTCAGCCGCCAATGCGTCAAAATCAGCATCAGGCTCGGCATACGCTGCGTAGACCTCATCAAGCCGCGCCTGAGCTTCCTTAATCTCGTTCACAGCTTCCTCAACCACTTCCTTAACCGTCTTGGCATCGTCTAGCTGAGGCTCCTGCTCAAGGTAACCCACCTTGATGCCTGCCATAGGCCGTGCCTCGCCTTCAATATCCTCATCCAGCCCTGCCATAATTTTCAGCAACGTTGATTTACCCGAGCCATTAAGACCCAAAACGCCAATCTTGGCGCCCGGAAAAAAGGACAAAGAGATATTTTTGAGAATTTGACGCTTGGGTGGCACAATCTTGCCGACCCGATTCATGGTGTAGACGTACTGAGCCATTGCTTATCCGATTAGCTAAAAAGCGTTAGTGTATACGGTTGCGCCATAAAACGAGACACCTTCGCACTGGCTCGAATGCTGCTGCATAGCGAACTTGCGGCTCTAGCACTACACTAAAGGGCGCACACCTCCATTTACAGGAACCACCTGCATGTTTGCATCGTTTTTTCCATCGCCCAAAGCGTTCTTGCTATCAGCCATAGCATGGTTCTTAATTACCCTTGCCATGTGGTTTGGATTTGCAGACGGCTTGGCCGCTCAGTTCAGCCTCATGCGCGAGGCGCTCCCGACAGTCGAAGGCCAACGTCCTCCGTTCTTGAATCCAGACAAAATTTGGCTCTATCAGTACATCGTACTGGTAACAGCGGCATTCTGCGTTTTCTGGTTTTTCAAAGAACGCAATCAATGGTACTGGTGGGCGGTTTGCGGTAGCGCCTTAATCTTGCTTGTCTCCTATTTTCAGGTGCAACTGGGCGTGTATATCAACAACTGGTACGGCGATTTCTACGATCTCATACAACTTGCACTTTCCGAACGCGGCACAAGCAATGTAACGGCTGAACAGTATTTTGGAAAACTATTCACACTTCTGTACATCCTCATACCCAACATCCTCATACTCGTCTTGTTTTCGTTCTTCACATCGCACTACGTCTTCAGATGGCGAACAGCGATGAACGATTACTACATGACTAATTGGGAGCAACTAAGGAGCGTAGAAGGAGCAGCACAGCGAGTGCAGGAAGACACTATGCGTTTTTCTGAAATCATGGAAGGGCTGGGCTCAGCGTTTATCAGCTCCATCATGACGCTGATAGCTTTTCTGCCCTTGCTGTGGAATTTATCAAAAGAGGTGACTGAGCTCCCGCTGGTAGGAGCTGTGAATGGCTCCTTGGTACTTGTCGCAATCCTCTCAGCCATGTTCGGTACGGTGTTGCTCGCGGCAGTTGGCTATAGACTTCCCGGACTTGAATTCAACAATCAGAAAGTGGAAGCAGCCTACCGAAAAGAACTTGTCTATGGCGAAGATGACGAGGCACGTGCTGAACCTCCTACGGTGAAAGAGCTCTTCACTGGTGTCAGAAAAAATTACTTCAAACTCTACTTCAACTATCTCTACTTCGACATCTTTCGCTTTGCCTACCTGCAGGGTGCAAGCTTTATCCCGTTAATCGCCCTTGGCCCCACATTGATAGCTGGCGTCATAACGTTCGGCATCTATCAACAGATCAATCAGGCTTTCTCACGCGTCGAAAACTCCTTTCAGTTCCTCGTCAACTCGTGGAAAACCATTATTGTGCTTATGTCGATCCATAAACGACTCAAAGCTTTCGAATCGCGTATTGACGTCACATTCCTGGATAAAGCAGAACCCACGCTTACGTCATAGTTAACGGCGCGCCTGCTCACAACAGGCGCGTCAGCGTTACCTTCTTACACCGCTGACCAAGTATTGGTTGCAGACTAGCGTGACTCCTGTGGAAACGAGCTGCGAAACAGTGGAGATCAGAAGCACTCTGCTACCACTCAAACCACATTCAACCCATTGACATACACATCGATTTTATTGACGTAACTTTGTACGCCACCGGCCATGACTGTTAAGGCTGCTTCACCTAGCGGTTTGATAACTTTTGCGGGAGAGCCTAGCACTAATGAGCCGTCGGGAATCCGCATGTTTTCTGTTACTAAAGCATTGGCACCTATCAAACAATTTTTGCCAATGACTGCATTGTTGAGAATAACGGCGTTCATGCCAATTAAGCTGCCGTCACCAATAGTGCAACCATGCAACATCACTTTGTGGCCAATAGTGACATTCTTGCCGATCTTTAACGGCACGCCAGGATCAACATGCAATACGGCACCATCTTGAATGTTGCTGGCATCGCCAATAATGATGGATTCGTTGTCTGCACGAAGCACCGCATTGAACCAGATACTGACATCACGGCCTGTGACCACTTGCCCTATGACTGACGCATCAGGAGCAACAAAGCAGTGTTCGCCTATCTTCGGCGTGTGTGTACCTAATGCGTAAATCATTGACGACTCCTTGAAATATTTTTCACACGTTCCCAAGCCTAGCTTGGAGCTCTTACTCTCCAGCATAGAGCAAACTATAAAACGGCACATTTGAAATGTGTGTTACGACCCAAACTCGCTCAAATTATTAATGATTAGCCTTGGCAATGCCAAATCATCCTTAAGACATAATTTCACTGTCCGCTATACGCCCTAGACACGGCTATAGAAGATGAGAATGAGCCATTCCGACACAATAGATCTAAACACCGCTGAGAGCCCCACTGCACAACCAAAGCCCAAGCGCCGAGCGGCCAATGCAGTCTGGCAGCCGTTTCTGCAGTTCAAGCTTCTCATGTACATGCTGGGATCAACTGCGTTTATCGCGGCGCTGCTAGCTGGCTTCCTGTACTTCGCCTTTAATGATCTGTTGAGTGTGGTGATCGACAGAACTGACTCCACGAGCTACTACGGGGAGATGATCAACATACAGTTAGTGCACATGTTCCGGTACTGCGGAGCGCTTGTTGTGCTCTACATCTTATTGTTGGCTTCGGTGTGCGTGGCTTATACCCATCGCCTGATCGGGCCTTTGCGTCCCTTTGTACGGCACGTGGAACAGCTTACCGCAGGAAATTATTCAAGCCGGGTGGCACTGCGTAAAGGGGACCTGGAGATGTACAACGAATACGCTGAGAAACTTAACGACTTGGCAAGAAAACTCAATGCTGAAGAAGGCCTGAAGCTCGACGCTAATTCAACAAAATATTGATAGACATTTCTGTGTGCTCGGCGTTGCCTTGATCGATCCAGAACGACACCATGCGTACCTGAAGATCTTCGTTTGCATTGAACACAGCGCGCAATCTTGCAAGGAAGGGCTCTACGTCAATAGAATTGTCCACAGCCTCTTCCATGGATGCTATTGCCACAAGAGCCAAGGCAGAGCTATCTTCCAAATCAAGTTGCCCACTTTCAAGATGTTGGCACATAGCGTCAAGCTTAGCCGAGTCGGCAAGCTCAAATTCCCAACTGTACTCATCACCCGAAGCAGGCAGATCAAGCAATTCATTGATCTTTAGCTGCGATTCAGGCGTTGCTGTATAGAACGGTGTCTCCGTCTTCATTCAGTCTTTCTCGATGGCCATTTATTAGACACTCTATTAATGGTTTAGTTGTCCGCGACCAATCGGGTCGCTAGCCAGCCTCTGTTTTTGTCGTCGCTCACGGTATACCGTGTAAACCGCCGCCATAATAATAATACCCGCCCCAACCCCTGTACTGGCCGAAGGCATTTCGTTGAACAAAAACCACCCAAACAGCGTTGCATAGAGCAATCGTACGTAATCCAATGATGCCAACAATGATGCCTCGCCGTAACTAAAAGCCAGAATGTTTGCCTTCTGTGCAAAGTAAGACACAATTCCAATGGCTGCTAGCAATGCCCATTGAGTTGGCGTAGGAGGTATCCACTGTATATACGCCGGAACAGCCATAACTATACCAACTCCAACAGCTTGGTAAGCAAGAATGGTGCTAGGTGAATCTACCCGGGTCAATTTGCGAATAATCACCATCACCATTCCAGCACTTGCTGCGCCTACGATAGCCATAGCCCCATAAATGGAAAACCCATCAGTACCCGGGCGGACCATGACCAAAACACCGATAAAACCAAGGAATACGGCGGACCAGCGATAAATGCCAACCTGCTCTTTGAGAAGCAGAACAGCAAAAACTGTGACGAAAAAACTTTTAGCAAAGGCTATTGCAGTGGCATCTGCCAATGGCATGTTAATGACGGCAGTGAATCCGGCCATCATCGCGACAAGTGCTAGCGCTATTCGAACAAACTGCAAACTCAGACTGCCCGTTTTGAGAGCACCCGGGAAGTTTGTGAAAAAAAACGGCAACAGCATGATAGACATGCTCAGCTGACGAACGAATAGAATCTGGGATACTGGTAGGTCTTTGCCGATCAGCTTGATCATGGCGACCATAGTGGCAAAACCAAAGGCGGCCAACATCAGGATCGAGGCGCCTTTTACATTATCTACTGCTCTTTCTTGGGCTAGCAAAACGCTTTACGTCAGGTGGATGAATACCTAAAGCTTACAGGATCAATGGCCTGAAGTTCACGAACTTAGCCATCCGTTCTTGGTAACAGCCAACTATCCCGCCTTACGAAAGGTCAGGTTCCAACGCACCGCGCCAAAACGAGGATGTTCCGCCTCTTTGAGCTTGCGCACACCATGATAGTGTCGGCGCGCGGTGCCGCCAAACACCACGACATCACCATCAGATAAATCCACCGGAATAGATTTGCCACGCTTCTCTGGGCCAATTACATAGAAACGCGCATCTATGCCAAGTGAAACCGAAACGATAGGCTGAGAAAAATCGGATTCATCTTTGTCTTGATGCGCGCCCATCTGTGTTCCAGGCCGATACTGATTGATTAGACAGGCATCGGGGAGAAAATGGCCAAATCCAGCCTGTTTCGCGGCACCTGTTGCCAGCTGTAAAAACGCATCAGGAATTGCAGGCCACGGCTGACCGGTGACAGGGTCACACTTCTCGTATCGATACCCCGAACGGTCTGACACCCATCCAAGCTGCCCGCAGTTGCTCGTATGCACTGACATCATGAAACCGCGGCTGGTTTGCATTTGCCGCAGTGGTGAGGATGTCAGCACTTGCTTTAATGGCTGGTGAAGCTGGGCGCTGTCGGCAAACCCTGGCAAGAGAACCATGCCGGGGCAGACGTCGATTGCTTGCTCTGAAAATAAGTCCAAGTATCTTGCCTAGCTATCTCGAACAGAAACCAGAGCATCTACCGCAATACACTCATCAGCGGTGCAAATCAAAGGATTAACTTCAAGTTCAACCAGACGGTCCCCCAACTGAAGCGCGGCCTGCTGTAGGGACTCTAAGGCATCTAATAGGCAATCCATATTAATTTTTTTTCGGCCTCGGAAGCCTTCGAGCAATGGTGCACATCGAAGTCGTTTTACTCTTCGACACATCTCATCGCGACTGGCGGGAATCAAGCAATGCTCTGAATCTTGCAGTACCTCTGTATACAAACCACCTGCACCAATTGTCATGAGTAAGCCGTGCACAGGGTCATGTATGACACTGACCAAAAGCTCTATTACACCGCCTTGCACCTGCTCCTCAACCAAGCAGCCACCGTCGCAGTTAATTCGTCTGATGGCACGCTCAAGATCACGACGATTCTCTATGTCCAGTTCGATTGCATTGGCTTCGGTCTTGTGCGCTAACCCAAGGCCTTTGGCAACAACCGGATAGTTAAATGTGGGTGATGCCTTGTCTAGCGCTTTGCTGAATTTCAACGATGAGCGAAGGTCGGCGAAAGAGAGTCTGACACCAAGGGGCACGTGTATTCCAAAACGTTGTAACCAGCGTTTAGCGGCGCTTTCATCCAACATGCGAGGTGCATGTGGATCGTTTTGCACACAGTGAACCAGACCCCACGCTTGCTGGCTGGCTCGCCTTGCACTGGGCTTATCGCCACTTGCACCCTTGCCCTGCCCTTCCAACAACGACAGTACTGCAGCTTTTGCTGTGACTGCCTGCCTATCGGGCAACCAGACCGGCGGGGATACAGGTGTTTGTGCCGCCCAGCCCAACCAAGCTGCATGATGCAAAGCAAGGAGTCCATCGCGTATACCAGCCAGTGGTGCCACACCAGCTGCAAAGAGTTGCTTGGCGAAAAATTCAGGCATGTTCTCTGGCAAGGTGGCCAGCACCGCTGCTACACCCTGCCAATTCTGAATGGCCTCAACAAAGGTATCTGCAACGGCCTTCCATGATTCAGGGTCACAACGATCTTGCCGAGGAAAATCCAGCACCAACAAGGCGATATCGGCAATTGATTCAAATTGATCATTTGCCGAAATTCGATCACCTTCGGGTGGGGCTTGTATTTGCAACATGGCGTTGATCATCGATCGAACGGCTTCGGCATCATCCCAAATATCGGTGTGATAATCCAACGGGTTAGACACTCGAAGTTCAGAACCAAGAATCACATTGAGGTCAGTTTTCTGCTCAGTATTTAATGCGGGAAACTCCAAACCTACTGATATCGCGGCATCACCGATGAGGGCAGCCTCGCCCCCAGAACAACTCATTGAGAGCAAGCGGTATCCTCCAACTGCGCGTCGAACATTCAGCACTTTGAGCGTTTCGATAAACTCTCCCAAACCCTGCACACGCACCATATTCAGCCGCTCAATAAACTGGCTGGCAGCAGCATCATCTCCCGACAATGAACGAGTGTGCGACAGCAACGCTGCGCGTGACACCTGACTAACGCCCGTTTTTAGAATAACGATATGTTTACCGAGCTCACGAGCGCGTAGTGACAATGCCTCAAACGCCCGAATATCTGAAAAGCCTTCGATGTGAAGGCCTAGTGCGGTGACGCGATCATCTTCAATGACAGCTGTGGCAAGTTCGGCGTGTGTGGTCTGCGCCTGATTACCCACAGTAAGCACATAGGCGATGGGCAGTCCGCGCTGCTGCATGGTGAGGTTAATGGCAATGTTCGATGATTGAGTGACAATCGCAACACCTTGATCTACACGATCTCCACCATGCTGATCTGGCCACAACGCGACCCCATCGAGATAGTTAATCAAACCATAGCAATTGGGCCCCACCAATGGCATTGAACCGGCAGCCTCGAGAAGGCGTTGCTGTCGCGGCTCGCCACTAAAATCACGGCTGGCAATTTCACTGAATCCGGCAGCAAAGCAAATAGCCCCCCCCGCCTCACGGGCACTCAGTGCACGCACTATATCGATGGAGATTTCATTATTAACACCAATAAAGCTGGCATCAGGTGATCCTGGCAGCTCATCCACGCTGCTGAAGCACTCAAACCCCTCTATGACGCGCTTGCTGGGATGAACCGGCCATATTTCACCGGTATAACCCAGTTTACGACACTGCTCAATAACCGCCTCAGCCCAATGGCCACCGAAAACGGCAATGCTTTTCGGCGTAAGCAGCCGCTCGAATCGATTTTTCACAATGCGTTTTCAGCTATGAATGGATGACGTGTTAAAAAACACGGTTAAGCATAGCGCAAGCCAGCCTCTGTAGTCAGGGAAGATATTGCCCACCACCGATCCATACCTGCTCAACCTTGATTGCCCGCACATTTTCGCTAATGAGAGGGTTTCCTGAGAGCACTACAACGTCAGCCAGTTTGCCAACCTCGAGCGAGCCACGATCATGCTCCAGGTGATTTTGCCAAGCCACATCGATAGTCATGGCTCGAAGTGCTCTTAGGCGGCTCACTCGCTCGGTTGCACCCAGCAAAAATCCACTAGCAGTTAGTCGCTCGCTGGCGCTCCACAGCATCTGCATAGGGTCTATCGGAGTTACAGGCGCATCCGCGTGAATACTGTAGCGCACGCCTAGCATATCCGCGCTGGCCAATGGACTGATTTTCGACGCCCGCTCTTCACCCAGTACAACTGATCGGTACCAATCTCCCCAGTAAAACGTGTGGGTTGGGAAAAAAGACACACTCACATCCATGGACGCCAAAGACTCCAACTGGGAGCGCCCGATCGTTTGCGCATGCACAATGATATGACGAGCATCAGCCCTGGGAGAGATGGACTGCGCACGTGAAATGCCATTAATAATATGCTGGATGGCAGCGTCACCATTACCGTGAATCGCCAACTGCATCCCGGCCGCGTGATAGTCAAGAATGAGTTTGTGCAGCTCATTCTCAGGCAGATAGTCTAGGCCTCGAAAATCCTCGCCTAACACATCGTCAGCCAAGTACGGTTGGGACAATGAGGCTGTGCGCCCTTGAGGGCTTCCATCGGCAATCAATTTTACCGCGCCGATAGCTGCGCGACGCCGATCACCCACAGGCCAGTCAATGGCCTGGACCGCGCCCTTATTACTGAGCTTGTCGTGAGCAGGCCATACCA
Organism: Granulosicoccus sp.; assembly: GCA_023300375.1. Classification (GTDB taxonomy): domain Bacteria; phylum Pseudomonadota; class Gammaproteobacteria; order Granulosicoccales; family Granulosicoccaceae; genus Granulosicoccus. The sequence goes on from JALZWO010000042.1 coordinate 15,291, forward strand.
ACACACGCTGCGGCAACAGGGCTGTTCGCGCCACCAGCCTTAACAACCGATACATGCTTTTGCCGGCGTAACCATCCTGCACAGTCGTCATGCCAGCTCGCAGGTAATCGTTGCGCGCATTCCACAAACTGCGCGGCTGCTGCCAAAATGGAACCTCTTGCAAGAGACGATCAACACTTGCAGCGTGTTGCTCCTGAAGCAAACCGCTGCTTGGTGCAGCTCCTCTGTAGTCCAGCGCAAGAAGGGCCTTGCTGTTTGCCACGCCCATATGCCCCGATCGATGCCTCAAGTAGACAGCATGCTCTGGAGCTGCCTTATCAAGCTCAAGCCTAGTTGGATGCCGCTGCTCTTGTAATCCAGCATCGTCATAGTTGAACGCAATAATCCAGCGACTAGTGGACTGCTCTGATGCCTGTTGTGCCACGACCTCTAGCAATTCATCAATGGTCGAGATAACGCCGAATGGTGGCGAGGCAACATCAATTCCTAGTGATGAGAGTCCCTGAGCCGCAAAATGCCCGTGAGCATCAAGGAAGCCTGGCAGTGCCGTTTTGCCTTTTAAGTCATGACGGCGAATACCCAGACGCACGCTCAGACCATTGGCATCATTTGTGTAAGCCAGCATTTCAGCCTTGACCTGCTCGAACGAACCTACCGCCTGAATGACACCTTTGTGTATACCGAGCGAATTGGCGACAGTATCGTTGCCGTCCATGGTGAGAAATTCACCATTGAACATGATAACTGGTCGATGTGCGTAGTGATGGTGACCCAGTAAAACCAGAATCGCTAACACTGAAATGTAAAACATTATCCGCACAGTCTGTATTGAGGCTCTATAAAAGGTGGCATGGCGGAGCTGCTCTCGTATACTAGCCCATTGATTGTTGAGGAACACATGATGACCGCCAAAAGTCAAAAACGTCGCCAACTCTGGGCGCTGTTCACTTGTTTAGCACTCAGTTTATCTGCCTGGGGGCAAGGAAACAACACGGCGCTAGATGTCTCGCCTCCTGTCATAGAACTGGAAACACTAGATAACGTTGTCGCCGACGAGTCACAGGTTTTCACCGTTCAGATCGCTGACGATATACAGCTGCAAGATGCCACCTTTTACTTTCGCCGAGCTGGGCAGCAGCCATTCACTGCAATGTCGATGACGGCTATTGCCGGTGGCGGATTTTTCAGTGCGACGTTGCGTACAGACCCCAATGATCTGCGTGCCATCGAATACTATATTCAAGCTCGTGACACCTCTGGTAATCGCACTGTGAGTGGCTTTGCTTTTGACCCCTATGTCCGCAGTCTTTCAACAGCAGGCCTGGCGCAAGAACAAGCAACACCAGAACAGACACTGCAATCAACCACAAACCAACCTTTGGTGGCCGCATCAACGCCTTTTTATAAAAAACGTTGGGTACAAATTGTCTTTGGTGTTGTTGCTGTTGGGGTGATCGCCAGTTCACTCGATAGCGATGGTACAGACACGCGTATTGCCCCCGTTAACTTTACATTGGAGTAAAGCATGAAAGCACTACTACCTATCGGTGTGGTTCTGGCGGGTGCTCTGCTCAGCGCCTGCTCCGGTGATGATACAACCACCTTTCTGGAAATCGAAAATGATGCCATTAATCTGACTTTGCCTGAACCTCTCATCAGTGCCAGCGATGAAGGGCTTTTTGACAATACACTCAGGCCTGAGGTGACACTCTCAAATGGTGTCACAGTCAGTGTCAATCGCGGTGTTGGAAATCAATGGTCTGGTAGTGTCAATCTGCCTACCAATGCCCTGTTCGAAGTCACTATTGTCTGGGTAGAAACCTTCCAGCAACTCACTCTCCCACTAGCGAGTCGCATCACGACAATAGACGTGGCAGCAGATGGCACCGCCGTGGAAGTACAAAACGCATTGGACACAAGCTATACGTTCGACTTCGACTTTGATGGCGACGGACGTTCCAACTTTGACGAACGCGTCGACGAAAACCCCAACACTGATCCACTAGAATTTGATTAAAGCCGCGCGGCTATTCAGAACTCGCTATCAACATTGACTTGATCGATCGCAAGTTTTGACTCTCGGCTAACAACACAGGATTTATTCCGTTGCCATCGGTGATGCGCGTATTGGCACCCGCTCTGATCAACGAGCGCACCAGTCGTTGTTGACCTCGTTGCACCGCAGCAAACAAAGCGGTTCTGCCTAACAGATCTTGAGCATTCAGATCAGCGCCTTTCGCAACCATCTGTAACGCTAGGTGTTCGTAGCCTTTTTTGGTTGCCTCGATAACAGGAAATGAACCATTGCTGTTCTGATGATTAACATCAGCACCGGCATCGACAAGGTACTTAGCCACAACAGGCTGCTCCATGGCTATGGCTGTGGCCAGCGGACTACCACGCTCTTCATCGACGTAGTTAACGTTGGCATCGGCTGCAATCAGATTTCCAACAAGCTTCAACAATGATTCTTGTGGTGCTTGTGTAATAGCATTGAGAATAATGTCGTCATCAAGTTTACCTTCAAGTTGTTGATGACGTACCAACACACGAACCGCTTCGGAGCATCCCGATCTCACTGCAATATCAATGGGAATTTGTCCAGCGTATAACGAAGTTACATCGAGATCTTTGTGTTTTTCCAAAATTTTGGTCACAGCCCTGGTATCGCACTGTTGTATGCGTGCTGCAAAGTAGCCTTGAGTGGCATTCTGGAAACTGGGTTTCGCCTCCATATGAGCTCTCAACACCAAAGCACATTCAGGCAGGCGTATGTTCTCAACCAGCCGTTTTTCGCCAATCGTTTCTGGAGAACCCAATTCGCCCTCATTTGCCAATAATGAACTGAGCCGCTGTACGTGACAGCTTTCGATAGCTCCCATGTATTCACCATAAAGACGCTGTAAACGTGAGTGCTCAGCCTCCTCATCAACAACCGCTTTTAGTGCAATAGAACCAATTCCTGAAAATTGTGGATTAAAGCGTGCCGACACCATTAAAACAAACTGCTGGCCACCTAGTCGTTTGTCCGTTATCACCGCATGATCGACGGCGCTCAGGCCACGATAGTCTGTTTGGGTAACCGAAGCCCCCTCACTCAATAACCGCGAAACTATCTCGGGGTGGTTGCTGGTGATAGCCACCATCAATGGGGTACGACGCTCAGAACTGATTGCCGAGTTATCTATATCAGCGCCAGCCTCTATCAGTTGTCCAGCGATTTCGGTGTTGCCGATCTTGGCCGCCAACATGAGAGGCGTATTGCCGTGAACAATGGTATTGGGGCTGACACCACCGGATAATAGTACTTGCACCCGCGTTACGTCTTTGTTGGCAATAGCCTTCATCAACTTGCTTGCGTCGGTCGCAGGTTGATAGGCACAGGAAGGTTGCAGCTTTTCAAGCACTGAAGGATCGATAGAATCGCTGGTGCAGGTCCAGTTGAGAAGCCCACTTACCTGACTCACCGAGGGCGTATACGTCATGGCTTGCTTGCCCAGTCGATCATCGAAATCTACCTGTAACACCCCCCCCCTGTTAACTGCTATTCGTTTAACGCTTACGCCGAACAGGCTCTTCGATGGAGGTAAACCAACGCTCTCATTGTCGCTTGGCATGATGCCTTCGCGCACAAAATGGTCGGCCACCCTTAGTTTCACATGCGTGGATAAGGTAAAACCTTCAGACAGCATTGCCGCCTTCACCAATAATCCACGCGTGTGCCAACTGTTGTAGCCACCTATTGCAGCTCCTAGCATCGCCAGTAGTATTATCAGCAGTTTCACGCAATTCTCGACAAAATCATGACACAGAAGATGGATCTTGGACTCTCAGAGGGTAATACGTAGTGCAATCCCTCTTACTATCCCTTGCGTATCGACAGAGTAAGCCCCACCCTTAACCCTATACTTAACAAATTTCAGAGCTTGTAGGAGCGAATTTAAACCATCATGAATATGCCCGTCAGCCACCCAGCATTCGTTCACGTCCGCAGCGAACATATTCAGTCATTGGACATTGACGTTCACGAGTACCGTCATAGTGTCACTGGCACCTCACACGTGCACCTAGCCGCCGACAATCCAGAAAATGTATTCCTTGTCGGTTTGCGCACCGTACCCACAGATTCTACCGGTGTGGCTCACATCCTCGAACACACGGTTCTGTGTGGCAGCGAAAAATACCCAGTTCGCGACCCATTTTTCATGATGATACGGCGCTCACTAAATACATTCATGAACGCATTTACCTCGAGCGACTGGACCGCTTACCCCTTTGCCACCCAAAACGAAAAAGATTTCTTCAACCTGCTGGATGTCTATCTGGACGCCGTATTCTTTTCTCGACTGCACGAGCTTGATTTTGCCCAGGAAGGGCACCGTGTTGAATTTGAAACGGCGGACGACCCCTCCAGTGATTTGGTCTTCAAGGGCGTGGTATTTAACGAGATGAAGGGCGCGATGAGCGCACCAACCAGTGCTCTTTGGCAAACCCTGAGCAAGCATTTATTTCAGAACAGCACATACCATTTCAACAGTGGTGGGGACCCAGAAGACATCCCAGATCTGAGTTATCAAGAGCTAAAAGATTTTTACGATACCCACTATCACCCATCTAACGCGATCTTCATGACCTACGGCAACCTCGCACCAGATGTGCTGCAAACACGCTTTGAGGACCAAGTGCTCAAGCGATTCACGAAACTGGATAGAACAATTAGCGTGGATCCTGCAAAGCGCTACCATTCGCCGGTTCGCGTACAAGAACATTATTCAACACGCGACACCGATACCGCAGACAAAACACACATTGTCACCGGCTGGTTGTTGGGTGAAAGCATCAACCTGGACGAGCGCTTGCGAGCCAACCTTCTCTCTAGCGTTCTGCTTTCCAACAGCGCATCGCCGCTGATGAAGGCGCTCGAGCAGAGTGATCTTGGCAATTCCCCCTCACCCATGTGTGGTCTCGAAGACAGCAACAGAGAAATGGTTTTCGTGTGCGGTCTAGATGGCTCGAACCCAGAGCAAACAGTAGCAGGTGAAAAACTGATCCTCGATACGCTGGAAGCTGTGGCGAGCAACGGCGTGCCGCAAGAAGAAGTCGATGCAATGCTTCACCAGCTTGAAATGAGTCAACGAGAAATCAAGGGAGATGGCATGCCTTTCGGTTTACAACTCGTGCTTAGTGGTTTGTCCACAGCGATGCAACGAGGTGACACACTTGCAGCTATCGATCTGGATCCAGCCTTGCAGAGGTTGCGTGAGGATGCACAAAACCCCGACTTCATTCCCAATCTGATTCGTACACTGCTGCTAGACAACCCGCACCGTGTAACACTAACTCTTGCACCAGATACGCAAATCAGTGAGCGACGAGATATTGCTGAGAAGGCGCGGTTGGCAATGATGAAAACTGCACTCAATAACTCGCAAGCAAAAGACATCGTGGATCGAGCACAGGCACTTGCGACGCGACAAACACAGGAAGACGACCCAGAAATTCTTCCAAAAGTAACACTTGCAGATGTACCAGCAGAATTGCACATTCCTGACAGCACCGCAGCCGTCATTAATGATGCACCTGCCACACTGTACGCGCAAGGCACTAACGGTCTCGTATACCAACACGTAGTTCTCGAACTACCACAGATGGAAAAAGAGTTGCAGCAACTGCTGCCGATGTACACCAACTTTGTTAGCGAGCTTGGCTCTGGCGGACGCGACTACTTGCAAACACAGTCATTACAAGCAGCAGCTACCGGAGGTATCGGCGCTTACACCTTGCAACGTGGAACTATTGATAACGTGCAATCTGTATCCGGATCGCTTGTTATTTCAGGCAAAGCCTTACTCCGTAATACAGACACACTCTCGCAATTAATGCTCGATACGCTAACTGACGTTCGCTTTGACGAGGTGTCTCGTATTCGTGAACTTATTTCACAGGTACGCGCCAGTCGTGAACAACGCATTACCGGAAGCGGCCATGTATTGGCAATGTTAGCGGCTTGTAGCGGCATGAGTCCGACCGCGCGCTTGTCGCATGAACTCAATGGATTAGCCGGAATACAGTCTCTCAAGGCTTTGGATGACTCGCTAGACGACAAGCAGGCGCTACAATCGCTGGCTGAGAAATTTTCTGCGATTCATGACATTCTCAAAACTGCACCCAGACAATTCATGGTGGTGGCTGAACAAGATAACCTGGAGCACTGCCAGAACAGCCTGTCGGCTAAATTTGGCTCGGCGCCAGCGGTGCAGACGATAAAGGCGTTTTCACCAGAACCCGTACGAGAGCAAGCTGGCCAGCTATGGACGACCAGCACCGATGTTAATTTCAGCGCTCGCGCCTATCCGACAGTGCCAAGCTCTCACGATGATACCGCCGCATTAACCGTTCTAGGGCCATTTTTAAGAAACGGCTTCTTGCATCGGGCAATTCGAGAAACCGGTGGAGCCTACGGCGGTGGAGCCTCGCATGATTCAGACACAGCGTCGTTCCGCTTTTTTAGCTACCGTGATCCGCGTTTAAGCGAGACATTGACAGACTTTGATGCCTCAATTGAATGGCTAAAAGAGACAAAGCACAACGAACGTGAACTTGAAGAGGCTGTTTTGAGTGTTGTTAGTTCAATTGATAAACCTGGCTCACCCGCAGGTGAAGCACGTAGCGCTTTCCAAGCGGAGCTGTTTGGCAGGACTCAGGAAAAACGGCGTGCGTTTCGTCAAAGAATATTGAATGTCAGCCTTGAAGACTTGAAGCGAGTGGGCAACACTTACTTTGACCCTAACCAAGCGAGCACTGGCGTTGTCACCAATGAAACAAGTGCCAGCGAAGATAGCGTCAAGTCACTGGGCTTAGAACTACACAAACTGTAAATAAAGAGCCCTGGCCTGATGGTCAGGGCATTTTAATATGAAACAAACTTACTGACCGTCTATCAAGAGCCGGTTTCAGTCTTGTCTCCAGAAATTGCTTCTGCTTCGATCTCTACTTCTGGCTCACCGTCTTGTATGCGTTGATAGATTTCTTCTCGGTGGACACTCACATCAGGTGGTGCATTGATTCCAATACGCACCTGCTTGCCTTTGACACTGAGAATGGTGATGGTGACCTCATCCCCTATCACAATTGATTCGTCAGTCCTTCTGCTCAGAATCAACATTTTAATACCCCCTATTACTTACGACATTGAAAAGCGACAGCACATCCTAGAGCCAAAGCTTGATTGTTTGGTAACTTAAAAAAGACGCAAGCACCGTCAATGGTACGAGCGAAGATTCTAATAGTTACCGGTAACACGGTTAGTATGCAATAAAAACCACCGCAAATCACCAAACACTTTTACTAGTTGCAACACTAAGATCACAAGATTTGTTACTTAGTTGCTGTTACGAATAACAGCCACTTCAAGGATCATGTGAGCTAGTTATCAAATCACTAATAAAAAATGGCTCATTACCAATCTTGCTACAGTTTTCAAAACAACGAACGCTATTTGCTGAAGTCAATTCCACTTTAGTCAAATTTATGAGGCATACGGCATGAAAACCACAGCAGCTAAAAAATCAGTTACGCGCAAAAAATCCACAAATACAACTGACAAGACCACTGGAAAAAAGTCATCTGCTGGAAAGGCCAGCGTAAAAGCTAAGCGCGCTACCTCTCCAGCAAAAACATCCAAATCTGCTACCACAAAAAAACCTACAGCAGCCAAGCCAGCGCGTAAAGCACCTGCCGCTAAAAAACCTGCTGCCGCTAAGCCTGCTCGTAAATCGCCTGCCGCTAAAAAACCTGCTACCGCTAAGCCTGCGCGCAAAGCACCTGCCGCTAAAAAACCTGCTACCGCTAAGCCTGCTCGTAAATCGCCTGCCGCTAAAAAACCTGCTGCCGCTAAGCCTGCTCGTAAATCGCCTGCCGCTAAAAAACCTGCTACCGCTAAGCCTGCTCGTAAATCGCCTGCCGCTAAAAAACCTGCTGCCGCCAAGCCTGCTCGCAAAGCGCCTGCTGCTAAAAAACCTGCTGCCGCTAAGCCTGCTCGCAAAGCGCCCACGGCTAAAAAACCTGCTGCTAAACGCATTCGTAAGGCAAGCTAGAAACAAACTGCGAATTGGCAAGGCGGAACACTTGTCCTTGCCGATTTGTCAGAATTGGTCTTAACGATCACCGTCCCAAAACGTTGTTAAACAACCAATAAGCTCTACCAAACCGCTTGGCCTCTGCAAATTCCACGTGTCCGGGAACAGACGTGTGTACCGAGGCTCACAAAAACGCGAATCTACCAGCAGCACAAAGCCTTTGTCGTGATCGTCTCGGATGACTCGACCAGCTGTTTGTAATACTCTGGTGAACGCTGGGTAAACATAAGCCATCTCATAGCCATCACGTCCCAATCGCCGATGCTCCTCAGCAACAAGTTCTGTTTGCTCTGACTTCGCTGGCAAACCAGTACCCACAATAATCACACCAATCAATAGATCGCCTTTGTAATCTATTCCTTCTCCAAAAACGCCTCCCGCTATAGCAAAACCAACTCTTTGAGTGCCCTGCTCCATGGATTCAAGCAGCTCTTGTTGCTCAAGCTTACTTTGTCCACGAGCCTGGGCCCATGTTTCACATTCAGGATAGGTAGCCACAAACAACTCGTGGACCGTTTCCAAATATCTGTACGAGGGCAGGAAGACTAGGTAGTTACCGATTTTTAACTCAGTACTCTTTTTGACGAGCAGAACAAGATCAAACAAAGAGTTGCCTCGCTGTTGATATCTGGTATCTACCCAATTTACTAGGCAGTGCACACAGTTTTCTTGATCAAAGGGTGAAGCTAACTGCTGGCAAACTAGATCTTCTTTAAAGCCCAACGAGTCACGATAAAACCAGAACGGTCGCATAGTTGCTGAAAATGCAATCAATGTTCTAAAGTGAGAGTAAGCGTCCGCTAGTGCACTTGAGGCATCAAGGCAGAACAAACGTATTTCTATTTGTTGTCTTTGATTTGTATTGCGATGCGTTGATGCGTTGACAATACAACGATGTTGAGCGGAGAAAAGATCACTGATAACCGCATATCGATACAAGTCACGCCACAGCTTCTGCGCGCACTCGCCAAGATTCTGAGTGCCGGGCTGTGATGTAATAACACTGAATTGCTCAAGTACAGCTGAAACACTTCTCGCGAGCCCCTTTGGTTGCTCCGTTAATATGAGCGAGCCAGATTCACACTGTTTAGAGACCGTAAGTAACTTTCGTGACAGCTTGGTAATTTCACGTTCCAGCAAGATATGGCCTTGTTGGCATTCGTCAGCGGCTCTTAAACATTCGTCGCGAGTTAAGGCTGCTGAATACATACTTCGAGCTCGCTCAACCAGATTGTGTGCCTCATCGATCAGCAACACTGTATTTTTTCCTGTATTCAACAAATGCGGAATCCGGACTAACGGATCAAACACATAATTGAAATCTGCTATCACCACATGCACCCACGGCAACAGCTGGCGACTTAGCTCATAAGGGCATAATTGATGAGCCCACGCAGTCTCATCCAGCACGACGTTGTCAATAACACCCAGTTGCATAAGTTCGTCACGGGCTGCAGGCAAGCGATCATAAAAACCCAGACGCATCGGACAATTGCCTGCGTCATCTAATTCACAACCTCCATTGCGACAAAAACAGGAAGTATCTTTGGCGCGCAGCTGCAAAACTGTAGATTCGAGACCACCATTACGTAAAGTCAGCATCGCTTTTTCAGCACTTAACCGGCCCGCTACCTTTGCCGTGAGGTACACAATTTGCAAAACCGCGTTGTCACCACTAACCGCGTCTATAGCCATAGACTTTATAGCCGGGTACAACGAACTCATGGTTTTGCCCACGCCAGTGGGTGCTTCACACATGAGCGTAGTCGCATCACGACTTGCACGGTAGATTCCAGCTGCCATATCACGTTGGCCATCTCGGAACCGTCTGAACGGGAATTCCAACGTACTGGCAGTCTCAACTAACCTACTACGCAAACTTTGTATTTGCTTCATCCAAAGCGCATAGCTAGCCAATGTTTGCAATGCATACTGTTCAAGATCGGAAATAGAAACACAACGAACTTCGCTGTATTCAGAATCATCACGGATGTTAAAATGTATAAGTTCCAACACAAGCTTTAAGGGCTTTTTATCTAACTGTTGCCAGTAAAGGTAACCGTATAAATACAACTGGGCCCATTGCACTGTTTTTTTTGATTCAGGCACCTTATCCGCAGGTACCAAAGTTGACTTAATCTCTGACAAATGCTGCGCAGACTTATTAACAAGATCGATACGACCAGACAATTGAAATTGCCACCCCTCCACCTCCAATTCATGGCTTACAGCAAACTCAGACACCCATTGATCATTCTCTGAGGATACCGCTTTGCGGCTTGTCTGAACTCGCTTATGCGCTCTTATCCCATCCTTGGCAGTTGGCCCAGCGATACCTTCTGGGAGCAGATCACCCTCCCTGCAAACGAACTCCGCAAGTTGCGTTACCGATAGTTTATTTTTTAGCATTGGTTGTTATTGCACGATAACTGACATGCACCACACGACAGGCGACGTCATGTTGATCAAAATATTTCATCCATCGACGCTGATTTTCCTGCAAAACATCACCCGGTCCTTTGATTTCGATAAATTCATAACCCCCTGAATCTGGGAAATGCACAAGATCAGGAAAACCCTTTGTATTTTCTCGAGTACTTAGCAGTATGCGATCGAACATAGCCTGCCAGTGCGATATCGGTATTCGCTCTAAAGACAGCTCTAAAAGCTCCACAGACAGACCCTGCCAACGCACCAGAGGGTTCTGCTTTCCATAATGCTGATTGAACGCAAGTTCAATGCGTGATCGAAAATGTACTGGACATGTCAGTTCCTTAAAACGATCTTGGAAAAGCTCTTGGCGTTGTTGGTAGAACTCGGGTTGATAAAAATCAGCAGGAGCCCTCTGAAATGGATTGAAAAACACGCCCGGCACCGGATGAAATACGATATCCCAGATGAATAATCCAAAAACTCCATTAACCAAGGTATTTTCAGTATTGAAGCAATCTCCACTAGCAGCAAAAAATCTCCGTGCCTGCTCTTCCACACGAAAACCTTGATGTGCCAATACAAGCTTCGTGCTCGCTGGTTTGAAAATCGCCGGCTTTTTGAATGGTATGCCCAGAGATTTTTTGCACTGTATGCTTAAACGCTGCGCTACCAGCAATTCAGCTTCATTGTGGGGTTTGGCCAAAACAGACTGCGCAATCTGATGAGCCTCATCCCACGACAACTCTTTCATTAGTCTGCGAATTCGTCGTTCACGGGCAGGCGGTGTTATACAAGCCTCATACAACAACATCGCATTTTCAAAATGCCCTAAGCGCTCTAACTGTCGAGCAATCGTGACTCGTAGCCTGTCTGTACGACGCAGTAGGTTTTTATCAGTACCAATAGGCTGGGGTAAGGTTTGACTAAAATCATAAAGCTCACTGCCGCTGCGCTGGTTTAGCGTTTCGTACACAGCTGTACATTCAAAATATCGCCAATGCGCATCAATTTGCTCGCGTGATGTAAACGCTCTAGCTGAGGGTTCTATGGTGTAATCAGCATATGTTGAGGCACCCAATTGGCTAACTATAAATTCGCTGCTATCTTGATAGAGATTGCCAAAAAAACACAACTGCATTAGCATCCAATGCGCATGGCCATTTACACAGATCCATTGATCTTGGCTCTGCAGCCGAAGCACAAAACACACCTTGCTGTCCTCATCGCTCTGTTCAATGTGCTGAATCAACTGTGGACGAGACAGCGCACGCAGGTCATTGAGCTGCAGTATCTTCAATAGCTCAGGCTTGGTGAATGCGGATAGTAGTGACGCCAGTTGCTGTGGCGGTTCACAGCAGACTAAACCTTGCTTGTCTAGTCCAGCGGCCGCCAGTCGTAGATCCTCAATTTCGGAGTAATCCAGGCGGCTCAAGCGGAAAAATGATCCCTTGCGACCTAAAAGTCGAATATAGAGACGTTGAGCTTCGTCATTGGACAGACAGATAGCTTCGTACCACCGTTTCTCCTCGTTCGTTAGTAAGTCGCTGTAAAGGCTGGTAACGTGTCCAACGAGCGTGTGAAAATTGTTTACGTAATAGCCGTTTTGCAACGCAGGTACGTCGCCTGTAATTACCTTAGGCTTCTTTGCTCTATCAGGCACTGCGCTCATCAGGTTAACCAGCTCTAAAATCAGGACCACATTGCATGATTAATTCACGTCGTCAGCTCGTAAAACTAGCCTTGGCAGGAACCGTGGTTGGTGTAGCCGCAGCAACTGCTTCACGCAAAAGGCCAGCGTACGCCAGCACTGAAGATGCCGTAAACTCAGTTGGCAATGATGCCTGTAATAGCCTGTTGAGTCACGCACTTCGTCCGCTCATGGGATCTCAAAACACCGCTTTGTGCGACAAATACGCGAACAAAGTTCTGCTGATGGTCAATACAGCCAGCAAATGTGGGTTCACCCCTCAATTCGAACAGTTGGAAACTCTAAATCAACGCTACTCCGATAAGGGATTTCAGGTTTTAGGGTTCCCCTCCGGCGATTTTCGGCAAGAACTGGATACAGAGGAAGAAGTTGCGCACTTTTGCGAATTAAACTATGGGGTCACGTTCCCGATGTTCGAAAAAATCCATGTAACCGGCGATAAAGCGCATCCTCTTTACCAACAGCTTGCGCAAGCAACAGGTAGTTACCCCAATTGGAACTTCAACAAGTACCTGATTAACCGAGAAGGCAAAGCAATCAGGCATTATGGCTCGGGAACAGAACCCTTGAGCCGTGAGCTCGTTGATGACATAGAAGTATTACTCTAAAAAACGCGCATGCCTGCAGAATCTCACACAATTCCTACGCCAGCTTTGCTTCTTGGCCTCGGTGGCCTGCTGCCCTTTATCGGCTCAGCGTTTCTCCTTTGGGTTGCCGTCCCGCTTGATGCGCTGCCAGAATGGCTAGTCAGGCAACGCGGTGTCTCGGAACTCGCAACGGCGGCTTTGAGTGGCTACGGGGCTGTTATTCTCAGTTTTCTCGGGGGCGTGCGCTGGGGCAATATACTATTAGATAAAGAAAAACTGAACCGATGGACGCCACTTGTGCTGAGTGTTTTGCCAAGCCTTGTGGCTTGGGCCGCACTGCTGCTTGAGCCAATTCCGATGTTAATAACGCTGGCCATAGCTTTTTGCCTGCAACTCATAATAGACACATTGGCAGCTTATCGAGGGGAACTACCGCTGTGGTTTCTGCGATTGCGAAGGATACTCACAGCTGGCGCTGTCATCAGCCTGCAGGTGGGACTGTTGGGAATAATTATAGATTAGGAACGTGTCTAAGGCTTTGCGTAGCCCAGTCGTCCCAATGAGCTGGCAGAGTGGTATTCATCTAATCCGCTGACGGCAACTGTTTTTGCAGCAGTTAGATCGAGCTGCCCATCGTCACCCATCAGCATAGCCTCGATGTGCAACTCAACAATTTCACCGATAACAAGCACTGTATCGTTTACGGCTAGCGTTTGTGTTTCCACTAATTTTAATCCGGTTTTTACAGGGCTTTGTGCCACATAGGGTGCCTTCAATATGTCCGAATATTCTTCGGCAAGGCCCACCGCCACAAACTCTGATTGTTCTCGCGGGTACCGCGCCGAGCTTTGATGGGCTTGTTGATAGATATCACGGGTTACCATATTCAATGTGTATTCACCCTGTTCAATAATATTTTCAAGTGAATGTCTGGGCACTGAATGTGGCCGAAACAATACGCCCACCAACGGAGGGTTTGCCCCTATGTGGAAAACCGAAGTCATTAGTGCCACATTGGAGCGCCCTTGCGCGTCAATAGTCCCTAAAAGATTTGCGCTTTTGTAGCCTGCCAAACTGTTAAATAGATTTGCCCGATTGCGCTGATCCATTTTATCAATAGCAGTTCGATCGAGACGTGTACTCATGAACTCATGATCCCATTGGCTCTAAAGATAAGCGATATGCTTTGCAAAAGCATCATACGCACGTTTCCACGCCCCTTGATCCAGATGGTTTATTTCTAACAATGTAGGCAGCAGTTGCTGTGAGAAATCCTCGCTGCTCTCTCGAGGCAATAAAGAGGGTAGATGATCTATTGCTATCAGATCCAGTGACGGATTCTGCGCACTGGATTGCATAATAGTGTGCAATGGCTTGTCCATCGACGTGCATTGCGAGTAAATCGGCAGCGGATTGTGTTTGCCTGTGGGATCGCAGCTGACATCACTGATGATTTGTACCTTACGTTTGGGCTGTAGCAAGTGTTCGATGGACGAAAACGGTGGCAATGGGTTATTGATAAAGACACAATTAACCAGGATATCGTGATCCCTCACTGCATCGAACGGGCCACCCTCAGCAGTTTCGGCTTGGTCCCATTGGGTTACTGACAGCTCACAGCTTTCAAATAATTCAACCGCTCCAGAGCCACATCGCCCCAGAGCGCCAATGACCAATCCATTAGGCATTTGCGTAATAGTTGCCAACGACGATTTAACAGCCCTAAGAAGTGCCTGCTTATCGGCCCACGATGACAACGCTGGCAAAGTCTCACCATGTTGCTTTTCGCACCAGGCAATAACAGCCACTGCTGCTCCTACAAAACCCGCCCAATAGCCAAATGCAGCGACACGCTTGTGCTGCTGGTCGGTCAGATATTCAAGGTCATACAGCGTCCCACCCGCCTGCACAAACTGAGACAATACATCTTGCCAGCCTTGCTGCTCTTTAAACACATGTGCAAAGTGCACATGGCGGCGGTTAAGTGGACCATCATGTAGCTCAAGCTCTTTGAGTCCGAGAACAATGGCCTCGGTAGGTGCTGTGTGCCAAGCGCCCGAATCAACCAAACGACAACCCACGGAATCGTATTCACCGTCACTAAAAATTCGCTGCTCACACCGTTCAACAACGACGTCGTAACCATGAGTCAGCAGCTGGGCTGCTGAACTGGGTGTTAACAGAGTACGTTGTTCAAACGCTTTGGTTTCTGCGCGCAACCATAGTAGGGGTAAATTATTATTCAAAAATAGCAGTAGACCTATTGAAACGGATAGGTGATGCTGAGCGCACCAAAGGTGTCTCGGCTTGAGGATATTGTAGTTCTTGAGCTAGATGATGTTAACTGAAAAACATACGACAAGTGCTTTCCCTTCCACACTGCGCCTGTAGATATCTGATCTTGGACGTGGTCCAATGGGACAGAATGGCTGTCAGTAAATGTGTTGCCATCTATCAATATATCGTTAGCTACGTATCCGATACGCCCACCCAGATAAAGATAGAAGTCGTGTCTTTTGGCGAGGGCTAGTGAGTTTACCTGACGATCAGACTGCAACGAGAACGTAGAGTGCGAGTATTCCATGTTGGATCCCCAACGTACCGCTAAGCCTACCTGCGCATCGGACATAATGGTACCAATACCCGCTAAGCCCATCCCCAACACATCATAACCATACCGCTCACCATAATTTTTTCGCAGCTTTTTTACACGCAATGCCTCTACTCTAAACACGAGCTCGTTTTCCATTTGGTTGTCCCAACCTCGGGGCTCATCTGCGCCGATTATTTTATGAACAATTTTTTGTGATTGTTCGCCAAGAGTTACAGGCCCAACAGCACCTAGAAAAACTGATAGCTGATCGGAATTCTCCTTGTCCCAGGAAGACAACATACTTTGCAAGGCTAGAAATCCCGCATACGGAACATCGTCTTCCTGCAGCTCAGAAACTGTAATTTCCTCTGGTGTTTGCATTCGTTGAAAGAACATATGCGCCACGTTACGCACCTTATTTGGCTTTGTTTGGATGTACGTGTTTTTTGTTAAATAGTTGAGGTAACCAAACAGGTTTTCATCATTGAATTCAAGGAATGGACCTTTGGTATAAGTTAGTCCAACGCCGTTAGTGTAGCCAGCATCATCACCGACGAACAAATCGTTCTGCAAGGTAAACGTGAGGAAGCTATGAGACTTAAGGTTGACCATATTCCACTCTAGCGAGCTAGTATCTGCCTCGCTTACATCATCAGTGGAAGGGGCGTCAGGTTCGTTAGATTGTGCCCACGTGCTATTGGACCCAACAAGCAGTGTGAGGCTTAAGCAAGCACTTGCGATAGAGCCTCTTTTGCGTCTGGCGCCAAGATTATTGCTCTTAGTTGCTGGTCTTTCCATGTTACCCTCAAGAATAAGACGGGCAGTTGACATTAGCAAAGCGTGTGGAGCACGGTTACCTGAGTCTGACTGCTTGTCGTGTATTGTTTTGTTGATACACTAATGAAAGCAGCACTTAGTTAGCAATTAGAGCACACGCCAAAACCACGACAAACTCAATCCATAACACTGCTGCCAACACGAATGCAAGAACCGTTATGTTGATCAGAATTTACATGTGACTCAAGACGTCCCACAAAAGCTGCCCGCAAAAAACCTGCTGTTGATAGCACGTTAAGGCAAGCCTCATACGAGTCCCAAGGAACCACAGCCACTAACCCGCCACTGGTTTGTGGATCAAATAATAAATCTTGAGCCGCCATTGTGAGTTCATCATGAGCTAGGCCTGTAAGGTCTAACCGTGAAACCGTTAATTTATTTGATTCCCAAAGCGAACTGCGAACACCCTTTCCAGCTAATGTAACTGCACCATCAAAAAACGGAATTTGCGTGAGATCAAGCTGCGCATCTAGCTCGATCGATTCCAGCAATTTTTGCAAATGCCCAAGTAGCCCAAAGCCTGTAACATCGGTCATGACGGTACAACCGTGTTGTCGCAGCACACTAGCGGCTAAGCGATTGCTCTGCAACATACTGTCAACGACAGCGTTAACATCGACGCCGTGAGCAACACCTTGCATCACACCCGCGAAAACAGCACCCACCCCGATAGGTTTGGTCATTATAATCGCATCGCCAGCAGTAACGTTATGCTTTACAGGCAAATTGACACTATCAAATTTGATAGTTGCATTAATGCACAAACCCACGGCCATATCGGATCCTTGTGTGGTGTGCCCGCCGATCAATGCACACGACTCTTCGCTAAGCGCACTTAATACGCCTTGCATTATCAGGCGTAAATCGCGCTCCAAAATGGCACCTTCAGACTCAGGCAGGGTTATCAAAACTTGTGCAGAATGCACCGTGGCATCGAGAGTGAACACGTCACTCATCGCATGCAAAGCAGCAATGCGCCCCAATATATAAGGGTCAGCAACAATAGCGTTTATCTGATCTACTGACTGCACCAGTCGCGTTGTTGGTAAATCAACAACAGCGGTATCACCTGCAGGCGACCACTCAGAGTGATTATCAGAGAGTGCATCTGGCAACAGATCCTCTAATACTTGCTCCAAGATATTCCCACCTACTTTTGCACCACAGCCTCTACATCGTACAGTTGTTGCATTACTCGCCAAGGCCTTAGGCAACTTGTTCAAGGATTCATTCATGTTTAGTTTTGGCAAATCGACAAACTTATCCATGAATTTTTGATCAATATAATTCTTCCATCGCCAGACCCACTCACCTTGCAAGACAATCGATCCACGGCTGGCAATGGCATGTTGAGGCCCAGTTGCCATCAAGCTTAAGAAGTCAGACTGTGGCACAAAGTGCTTTAGCCGGTTGCCCAATAAAAAGCTTCGCAAGTTCTCAAGCAACACAGGAGCCTGACGAACAGCAAAAACACCCGCCTTGGCATTAGGTGTGTCCACTTGGGTACCAATGTCACCAGTGGCAAACACAAACTCGTGCGATGTGCTCTGCAGTTCAGCATTGGTGGAGACAAAGCCTCTCTTGTCTACATCAAGGCCGCAAGCGCTTGGCCAATCTGGACCTGTTGCAGCGGTACACCAGATAATTTCATCCAACATGGCCTCGCGACCATCGGCAGCGATAAGCTTCCCAGACTCAACTCTGACCACGTCAAAACCACGCACAATTTCAATGTCTGCATCAATGGCTGCTTGTTCTGCCAACTTGCCCACTTGTTTAGCTCGCCCACCCATGCTCTCACTACTTCGCATGAACCAATAACAACGAGCGGAAGTAGATTTAAGCCGATGGCGTATGGCTGTAATTAACTCAAAGCCTCCCGCACCGGATCCAACAACACCAATTGACACAGCCTTGCTTAATGAAGGATCTGTAGACTCCTGCAGGCGCAATTGCAATTGCTCCCAGCGTGCATTGAAACCACTAACTGGCTTCACGGGGGTTACAAATTCAGCACTGCCGGGTACCGATAAGTCCGGTGTTGAACCTGTATCCAGCGATAGCACATCAAAGCCCAATGGCGGCCTATCGTCGAATTGCACTTGTTTGCTGTTTAAGTCAATACCAGTAACTGTGTTTTCGATGAAACGAATACCCGCCCAATGACACAGCCTTAACAGGTCAATATGTATCTGGTCGTAACTATAGTGTCCCGCTATTAATCCTGGCAACATTCCGGAATAAGGGGTCTGCCGAGAAGTGGAGACCAGCGTAAGCCGTACCCCGGGTATCGGGCGCATAGCCCAGCTTCTCAACACTAGGGCGTGGCTATGACCACCACCCACAAAACAAATATCTTTAACAATAGGCACACTATTCATCATGTCTGTAAATCAAGCCTCTGCCTGTTGCTCTGTCTTTGAATTTATTTAAGGCGCAGCCAATCACTACCCATGTCGACCAACCGTTACGAATGCTTTTCCAGTATCTGTTCAGCAGTGCCAGTGAAGACCACGCGATCCAGTTTTTGGTTCAGTTGATAATCGTACATTGGGTCGTAATAATCACGTAGTAGCTTTTCTATGAATGCGCTATAGCCTTCTGTATCGTTGTTCAGACGATGCGCTTTGAGAGCGTCGTCCAGCAGTCCGAGCGCCTGTTGATAGTTGTCATTCCCAAAGCGCCTTTGAATACGGGCAAGACTGCCTCGGTGATGCTCAACGTATGCCTCAAAGCCCTCATCAGATCCCAATTGAGCCTGATATTGGTCAAGCAGATCAGTGACATAGTCACCAAAGCAGTTACGCACTCGCCGCGCCATATCGCATTCAAGGCTGTAAATGGGCGCATTGGACATAGCATTTCGCAACGTATCGGGTAAACACACTCGGCCAATCAACCGTGCTTCATCTTCTAAGAATACGCTGGTGCGACCCTGCTCTTCCAAACGCATAAGCTCTATAGCCGTTGCATTCTCGAAGTCGATATTGCTAGGCTGCGCAACTGGCAGCGAACCAAAGCTTGACCCCCTGTGCCTAGCAAGACCTTCTAGGTCCACCGTGGACGCTAATTTATTCAGAAGCAAGGTTTTACCATTACCCGTGCGCCCGCCGATCAACACAAACGACATTGCCGAACAGAGACGTTCCATCTCGTTGATAAGATAGGTGCGCATGGCTTTGTAGCCGCCTTCGATTAAAGTGATCTCCACCCCAACCTCTTTCAGCCAGTGCTGCACAATGCGCGAACGCAGTCCTCCACGAAAACAATACAAGTGCGCACCTTCATTTTCCCGAACAAAGCTTTGCCATAGCTCTACGCGCTCAGCTTGAATCTTAGCTGGGACAAGTTCTGCGCCCAGAGCGATCGCGCTATCTTGCCCTTGCTCTTTATAACGAAGACCAATGAGATGTCGCTCCTCATCACTCATTAAAGGCAAATTTACTGCATGCGGAAAAGCACCTTTGGCAAATTCAACCGGCGCTCGCACATCAAGTAGCGGGGAACCTGACAAGAACAGTGCTCTATATTCATCAAGCACCCTATTAGGCTTTGGCGGTATTCCCGCTATACGTTCGTCAGTCTCTGACACGAGTACAGTGCCTACCTATTGTTTACTCAGTAATTTCGTCATGGCATCACTAGAGGGCAAAATACCTTTGCCAGCATACTCATGTAATTTGTTGCGTGAATCATCAATATCCAGATTACGCAATGACAGCTGACCAATACGATCTAGAGGACTGAATGCCTCATCTTCAACGACTTCCATAGAGAGATTTTCCGGTGCATAAGTCAGCACATCACTCTCTGTATTCAGAAGGGAGTAATCGTCACCCCTACGCAGCTCAAGCGTGACCGTGCCGCTAACACTCTGCCCTATCCACTTCTGCAAAGTGTCGCGCAACATTAACGATTGCGGATCAAACCAACGCCCCTGATAAAGCAGTTTGCCAAGTCGTCTTCCCAGTGAATGGTAGTTGTCTAGTGTGTCTTCATTGTGAATGCCGTTGAGGAGTCGCTCGTAGCAAATGTGCAACAAAGCCATGCCCGGTGCTTCGTAAATACCACGACTTTTCGCTTCTATTATTCGGTTTTCAATCTGATCACACATACCCAAACCATGACGACCACCAATAGCGTTCGCCTCTTTGAACAAATCTACAATGTTGTTAAACGATTTACCGTTGATAGCGACTGGCATACCGGCTTCAAACGTGACACTCACTTCCTCGGCATCAATTGAGACTGAACTATCCCAGAATTTTACGCCCATGATGGGTTCAACAATGTGCATGCCTCGATCGAGAAATTCTAGATCTTTGGCTTCATGAGTCGCACCTAGGATGTTGGAGTCGGTGGAATACGCTTTTTCTTTGCTTGCGCGATACTCAAACCCATTAGTGTTAAGAAATTCACTCATTTCGGATCGCCCACCTAGCTCTTTAACGAAGTCGGCATCAAGCCATGGCTTGTAGATTCGTAAATTAGGGTTTGTCATCAGACCATAGCGGTAAAAGCGCTCTATATCGTTGCCTTTGTAGGTGGAGCCATCTCCCCAGATATTGACATCGTCCTGTTGCATGGCACGCACCAAAATCGTGCCGGTAACAGCCCGCCCTAAGGGTGTTGTGTTGTAGTAGGTTTTACCACCACTGACAATATGAAAGGCTCCACACATGATGGCAACCAAGCCTTCATTAACGAGCACCTCGGTACAATCCACCGTGCGAGCTTCAACAGCACCGTACTCGCGGGCACGCCGCGCGATGTCGTCGAAGTCGTCTTCGTCTGGCTGACCCAGATCAGCCGTGTACGCGTATGGCTGAGCGCCTTTCTGCTTCATCCAGGCAATAGCCGCTGAAGTATCCAAACCACCAGAGAAGGCTATGCCTACTTTCTGGTCAACAGGGAGCGACAACAGGATTTTGTTCATCAGGCAATACGTCTATAGGCAACTGTTAGACGCCTAGTTTACCCTAGCGTCACATAAAAATTCGAACCTAGAGGCTTACAGAGCTAGGGCTGCCTTTATCGCTCCTTGACGAATGGAGTACCCACCGCTTTGGGTGCGGTGGCTCGCCCGATAAATCCAGCAAGCAGAACAACGGTTAAGACGTAAGGTAGTGCCTGAATCGCCTGCACTGGAATCTCACCAATTACCGGCAGCACAACGCCTTGCAACCTAATGGCAACAGCGTCCAAAAAGCCGAACATTAAACACGCAAACATGGCGGGAACGGGCCGCCACTTACCAAAAATTAGCGCTGCTAAAGCGATATAGCCTTGTCCAGCCGTCATTTCACGCACAAACGACGCATTTTGAGCGGTGGACAGGTAAGCACCTGCAATTCCCGACAATCCACCACAGATGGCTACAGCGCTAAAGCGCAGGCCGCTGACAGACAAGCCTCCAGTATCCACAGCCAAAGGATTTTCACCAACCGCTCGGAGTCGCAGTCCAAATCGCGTTCGATAGACCACAACCCAGGACAGAAAAACCACTAGCCAAGCGATGTAGACAATGATGTTATGACCACTTATCACATCCGCATAAAACTGTCCGAGAATAGGCACATCAGACAGCGTCTGGTTGAAAGGTAATTCAATGGGTAAAAATCTTGCGTCACCACTTAACGAAGGTGTTTGTCCACCCTGTCTAAACCAGGCTATTCCTAAAACCACAGTTAGCCCAGAGGCTAGAATATTAATGGCAAGACCACTGACTACCTGATTTCCACGATGCGTGATGCAGGCAAAACCATGAACCATGGCCAGCGCAACACCAACAATCACGGCGCACAACAAGGCGAGCCATGCACTGCCAGTGACTGCCGCGACAGAACCTGCAGCAAATGCGGCGGCCAGCATCTTGCCTTCAAGACCGATATCAACAATACCCGAGCGCTCAGAAAACAAGCCCGCCATGGAAGCCAATATGAGCGGTGTAGATACCCGCAAGGTGGCATCCAGTACGCCGAATGTGCTTGTCAACATTTCCATCAGACGGGCTCTACTGCGTCGACAGATGAAAATTTCAAATAAATGTGCACCACCCAAGGACGCAGCATTAACGCAAGAGCGCCAGAAAACAGAATAATCAGGCCTTGGATAGCCACCACCATTTCACGCGTTATCTTGGGTATCTCAAACGCAAGTTCAGCTCCTCCTTGATAGAGAATACCGAACAACAGACTGGCCACGATAATGCCCACCGGATGATTACGCCCCATAAGAGACACAGCGATTCCAGTAAACCCATACCCAGCGGTAAAGTTGAGCAATAGGCGATGATGCACACCCATGATTTCATTAACAGCGACAAAGCCTGCCAACGCACCTGATATGCACATGGCACTAATGATGATGGTTTTTGGCTGAATGCCTGCGTAGCGAGCAGCAGACTCACTGTATCCCGATGTTCGAAGCTCATAGCCCCATCGAGTACGCCAGATATAAATCCAGACGAACAGGCAGCAAATGAGCGCAAAAAATAACGACACATTCAAAGGTGAGCGCGATACTTCAAAGCCAAATCTTGCCAAAAATTCGTGCATAAACGGTAGCCAAGCACCTTCGTCAAACAAGCGTGATTCTGGCGACATTTGACCCGGTTTGATGAGCACATTCACCAACAAGTACACCATGATAGAGGCTGCTATAAAATTGAACATAATGGTGGTAATGACGATATGACTGCCTCTGTGGGCTTGCAGCCATGCCGGTATAAAAGCCCATGCAGCGCCAAACAATCCGGCGGCGGCTATGCCCAGTGGAATAAGTAGCAACGTTGGCAGATAGCTATCTAATGTAAGAAAGACAACGCCCACGCCTAAGCCTCCTATATAGGCTTGCCCTTCGCCACCTATATTAAAAAGATTGGCATGAAAGGCAACTGCGACCGCTAAGCCCGTAAAAATGAAGTTAGTGGTGTAGTACAAGGTATAGCCGATGGCCTCATCGTAGCCAAAAGCACCGTAAATCATAATGCCTACGGCTTCAACAGGATTTACCCCAATGGCAAGCATAATGAGCCCAGCACTAATCAGAGCCAACAGGATATTCAAGACCGGTATAACGACGATTTCAAGCCAGCCCGGCAGCGCAATATTACTGGTATTGATACTCACGCCGCAGCATCCGTATGGGCGTTGGCCATCATTAAACCTAATTGTGTTTTGTTAGCGTCGGTGCCTGCAACTTCCGCCACGATAGACCCTTCAAACATCACGATAATACGGTCTGCCAACGCCATGATTTCGTCCAGCTCAACAGACACTAGCAACACCGCTCCACCGATATCACGCATGTCAGAAATTTTTTCGTGAATGAGCTCAATAGCCCCGATATCAACGCCACGCGTTGGCTGCCCAACTAACAAAACATCAGGCGACTTATCAAGCTCACGTGCCAAGATCAGCTTCTGCTGATTTCCGCCCGAAAACGATGCCGATTTAAGATGCGGATTACCGGGGCGAACATCCAGGCCCTGCATCAGTTTTACACAGGCACTTTTGATGATATCCAGACGCAACAGACCGCGCAAATTGAATTTGGCAGATCGTTGGTAACCAAGCACCGAAGATTCTGCAGCTGTGAACGCTTTAACAATGCCCAGTTTCAAGCGATCTTCAGGCACATGCGATACACCCTGCCCCCTCATTCGCGATGGATTGAAGGGCTCTTTAGCACTCACATGTTGCCCATTAATAGTGAACGAGCCACTGGTCGGCTGAGTGATACCTGACAGCACTTCAAGCAGCATACTTTGACCATTACCGGCCACACCAGCCACACCGACTATTTCACCGCGCCTAACGCTAAAAGATATCCCGTTGATTCGTCGCTTGCCGTAGCTGTCGACAACTGTCAGATCATTAACCTCAATGCCCAGAGGTGTGTCTGCGGGCAATGGGTTTACACGGTGATAATTACGCGTCTCCAATTTACGGCCAACCATCAGCTCCGCCAATTCGGCCATGCTGGTATCTTGGGTGTTTATGTGGGCGACCATTTCACCCAGCCGCAACACAGAGACGGTATCAGTAATGTCCATGATTTCACGCAGCTTGTGCGTAATCAGAATAATGGTGACACCTTGCTCGCGAAGCGCGTCGAGCACACGAAATAGCTGATCAGCTTCTTGTGGCGTTAAGACACCTGTTGGCTCATCAAGAATGAGAATTTGCGCACGTCGGTATAAGGCTTTGAGAATTTCAGTGCGCTGCTGCTCCCCAACGGGCAGTGTGGATACCAGCGCATCCAGATTAACCGAGAGTTGGTAATCATCGGCCAATTGCTGCAGTTTGTCGCGCGCATCATTAGCGCTGCGCGAGAGCAATGCATGGGTTTCAGCACCCAGCATGACGTTTTCCAACACGCTAAAGGTCTCTACCAACATGAAATGTTGATGCACCATGCCTATCCCTGCATCAATAGCATCATGCGAGCTATTGATGACAGCAGGCTTACCATTGATGTGGACAGTGCCACTGTCGGCTTGGTAGAAGCCGTACAGAATACTCATGAGAGTTGATTTGCCTGCGCCGTTTTCACCCACAATGCCGTGGATTGTGCCGCGCGGCACACGCAAATCTATGTTGTGGTTGGCTTTGACTGCACCAAAACGTTTAGAGATGCCTTTCAGCTCTATGGCGTAATCTGCAGTGGCGGTAGGGGCCGCCTGGGCGACCCCGTCTTGTTCACTATCGTTGTGCGTCATAGTCGCCGATAGCGCCGTTTTGATGACAAAAAAATATCGCTAAAAAGTCAAGACTAGTAAGTGCAACTGTTGTCCGACATGTAGTCGTGTACAACGATGTCACCAGAAATTATATCGGCAGAAGCTCCTTCAACAGCCGCCTTCATGACCTCGTCAACCAATGCTGCGTTGTGCTCATCCAGCGCCCAACCTACACCGTCTTCAGCCAGTCCAAGCACCTGAAGACCTGGCTCCCAAGTGCCTGCCTGAGCTTGTTGAAATGCATTGTACGCAGCAACATCTACACGCTTGAGCATGGATGTGAGCATGGAACCCGGATGCAGGTAGTTCTGGTTTGAATCAACCCCAATGGCCAGTTTGCCAGCGTCAACAGCTGCCTGATAAACCCCGACGCCCGTACCACCAGCGGCTGCATAGATCACATCAACTTCGCGATCGAACTGACCTTTGGCAAGCTCACTACCGCGGCCCGGATCGTTCCAGGCTGAAGGAGTTGTACCTGTCATGTTCTGAATGACGTTAACGTCGGCATTGGCATGCTTGGCACCTTGCTCATAGCCACAAGCAAATCGACGTATGAGTGGGATGTCCATTCCACCTACAAATCCTACCGCTCCTGTCTCAGACGCCATAGCGGCTAGAACACCGACCAAAAATGAACCTTCCTGCTCTTTAAACACAACAGACTGCACGTTGGGCAGATCAACAACACCATCGATGAGCGTAAAACTGACGTCAGGAAATTCTTTGGCAACAGTTTCCATAGGACCGGCTTGGGCGAAGCCCACACCAAGGATGGGATTTGCGCCACGCTGCGCCATGCGGCGAAGTGCTTGCTCACGCTGGGTTTCGTTAGTGACTTCGAATTCTCGATACTCGATACCAGATTCGGCTTTGAAACGCTCGACACCTTCAGCAACGCCTTGGTTGAATGATTTGTCAAATTTTCCACCCATGTCGAAAACGACTGCAGGTGATATATCCGCAGCCATCGCTGCAGAACTTAACAGCATGCCAGCGATACCTGCTAGGCAACCGCCTACACTGGAATTTGTACGCGAGATTGTCATTTTAAGCCCCTCATAAAGTGGTGAAACGTCTTGCACACAAGCGCAAGATTGATCGTTTTCGAGTGTATCACGAACATTTTTTCGCACGCCGCACATTCTTCAGCAGAAATGCACGTCTCATGGTCGCAAGGCTGCGGAACTACTCGGCCTCAGCAGCCGCCTCAGCTTCAGCAGCCAGCAACAGCTTCCCCAGCTCTACAAAGCTGTCCTTGTAGTAGTAGGGCGAGGTTTGATCGGGACTTTGCGTATTTTCCTCGTTCACACCGTAGTCAAGCCCTTTCTCGCTGAGTACTTTGTACTTTTTGATAACACCTGGCCTGGTAGAGCTTTCACGAGTGGCCTCTTCCAGCAAACCAATTTTGAGCATCAGCTTATTGGCTTTAACCGCCGACAGCTCAACATTGTGCTCCTTCAGCAACTTGGTTAAGGATTCAACATCATTTCCCTTCATCATCACACCTTTATCTGTAGCTAATAACGGGTTGCCGTTAAGTTGCCCCACAGTGTAGCGCCAAAAAAGCGAGGCACGCCTTATCGCTATTAACGACGTGCCAGTTTTGCCAACCTTGCCTGTTCCTCCAGAGCATGATCGCGATATTGTTCAGCCACGGCCTGTGCATCGAGCGGGTTCATGCCCACAAGTTCTAACACATCTTCCCCCATCAGCAAAGCCGTCTCGAAGGTTTCACCATAAGCCCGATCAGCACCACCACGCAACAAACGATACTCACCGTCAGTATCAACAGCTCGAGACAACACCTTCAGATGAGCATATTCTCGATGCGCCTCTCGCACCATCGCTACAGCCGCCTCTGAATCGTCAATGGCAACAACAAGCACGGATGCTCGTTTTACACCCGCTGCTAACAAGAGATCTGGCCTCAAAGCGTTGCCATAAAAGCCAACGAATCCCGCCTGACGCAACTGTGTGAACCGATCGGGGTTATGGTCAATAACAACAACACGGTAACCATTGTCGTTTAATAACTGGGCCACGACTTTGCCTACCCTACCAAAACCTGCCACGATAACTTGCGAGTCCGCCTCTTCTGCATTGCCCAGTCCCGTATCACTTTGCAATCGCGCTGGAAGGCTGTCTCGTCGGGCCGCATTGAACAGCAATAGTGGCGTAGTCAACATCGACAAGGCAATGACCAACACTAACTGCGCAGCCAGCTTTTCTGGCAGTGCTTGATAACTAACTGCCAGCGCGATAACCACGAAGGCCAGTTCTCCGCTTTGTGCCAGTACTGTTGCCAACCAAATACGCTGCTGTCGTGGCACCGATGCGTAGCGAACAATATTGCGAATGATCCAGGCCTTGGCGAACACCAAAAGCGCAACCAGTGCAAATGTCTCGAGTGGCTTTCTGATGAACGTGGCGAAATCGATTTGCATACCGGTAGAGATAAAAAACATGCCTACCAGCAAACCCGTAAACGGAGACGTTGCAATACGAATAGCTGAGCCATATTCGGAGCGCGCAAGTAACAAACCACTGAGCATGGCACCTAGCTCCAATGGCAGAGACAATGCATCAACAATTAGCAGCAAACCAATAACCAAAAGCACAGCGAAAGCGGCAAAAACTTCGTCAAGGCCAATGCTAACCACGTATCGAAAGGCTTGCTGCAACAGCAAGTGAGCGGCGACACCAAGTACAACAGTAAACACAGCGCCTTTAAAAACGGTCAGCAAACCATCGCCCTGGCTGGCTTGAGTATCAAAGCCGAATAAGGGCAGAAAAACGATTATGGGTAGCAGTAGCATTGACTGGGCAAGTAGCAATTGAAGCCCACTTTCGGTCACTGCAGAACCTGTCGGATAACGCTCATCGAAGGTATGCCTTGCTACAGCATCAGACGATATGGATAATGCAAGTCCGGCAACTAGTGCATGATACCAAGGATGGCCTATTAGTATGGCAACCAGTGTTATCACGAGAGCGGTTAAACCGAACTGCAACAAACCAAGAGGGAGGAGCTCACCCGCTAGTCGTTTTAACCTATCTGGGGTTGCCTGCAAACCCACTAAAAACAATAACAGTACAGTAGCAACACGAGCGAACAGTTCTATCGTGTTTACATCGCGTATTAGCGCCAAGCCCCAAGGGCCTATCAAAATACCCGCAAGCAAGTAACCAAACACTGGCCCAAGGCCCAGTCGACGAGCACTGGGAACAACCAACAGGCCCGCCAGCAAATAGATAAATATATTGAGTAGTAGGCTATTCGTATCAGCCATTCTTACCCTTATTTTCGTGGCCCGTGTTTTCGCAGCGTTGTGTCCAACGATGCATAAACCCATCTAGCCATGCAGTGATCTCTGGCTCATAGTGGTGAGCGTCGGCCATCATCGTCACACGCTCTTGTTCTGTCAGTACACCAGTGCTGCGCGTTTTATTTCGCTCATGCCAGATTGCCAATACTTCACTATTTACTTCAGGGTGAAACTGTAAGCCAATCACCCGATCGTTGAGTTCATACGCCTGATTAGGAAAATGATCACTGGTAGCTATGCGGCGCGTGCCGGGCGGCAATTCAAATCCTTCGGAATGCCACTGCATTACAGTGAGCGGTTCGCGCAAATAGTCGCTAGCCTCCTCTATCGGATCGACCTGGCAGAAACCAACTTCACGTATATCGTGATCGTGGGGCCGTACCGTGGCACCCAAGGCACGAGCAAGAATCTGCGCGCCAAGGCAAATCCCAAGAAATGCAGTGTCATGTTCAAGGCATTCTTCTACGAAGCGAAGCTCACGTCGTATCCAGTCTTGTTCAGCACAGTCATTGGCACTGTTAGCACCACCAAATATGACAACTCCTGCATACGAACGAGGATCAGGAAATTGATCCTCATCGGCTGGATAGCACCAGTCTACTACTTTACCGTTGCTGTGCATCCAACGCGTACAGCGATCAACATTCCAGTTGGGCGAATGTTTCACAAACAGATAGCGCTTCTGTGCTGTCATCAGAACAAGGTAACCGTCAGGGTAAATGCAGATGACAGGGCGAAGGCACCCGAGGGATCAGTCGCTCTGACACGCAGGCCACTAAATAGACCCCTCTCTCGCGGCACGCCACTAATAACACCTGTAGTGGGGTTTATGGAAACACCTATCGGTAACACTGACGTACCGTTGATCCTGTAGCTTAGTGTTTGCGCATCGTTAAATTGCGGCCTGATGGGTGACATCGCCTGGTTCAAGGTGATGATCTGGCTCGCTACAGAGCCTACAACAAAAACGGGGGCTGCATTAGTTGGCACTACTAACGGCGCGGGTGCTACGTCTAGGGTTAACGTAACTTGGGTGGCAAGCAAACCATCACTGGCAAGGACAACCAGCACATAGCTTCCTACATCTGCAGCAGTGGGCGTACCCAAAAGCACACCCGCCGTGGTCAAAGACAAACCAGATCCCACCGCTAGCGGCGTTGTAGGAGACAATGAAAAGGTTACGGGCCCCGCTTCTGGATCGACAAAATTCGGAGCCAAATCAGCTCTGAACACGTCGCCTTCCGTCGCAGTTAGTGGCGCAAGTGGTGCATCTAATAAAGGGGGACGATTGATGGCAACAATGCGAATTGTGGCCGTAGCAGTTACATCAAACAAACCGTCAGTCACGACATAGTCAAACGAGTCAGAGCGATCCACTGGCAAGGGATTGGGGCTTGAATGGTATGTAAAACCACCGTCGCTTGCCAACATGAAATCCTCGTCAAACTGCGGAGCTCTTGCCGGAACAATACTTATAGTCAGAGGCTGGTTGGTCACGTCGGTATCATCTTCATCGTTTGTCAGTAAATTGTCTATAGAGCTAGCCTCTATGACGAGAGTATCTCCCTCAACAACAGTAAACGTGTCGTCCAACGCCAACGGCGCCTCATTGATTGCAATCAGACAGAACTCGTACTCGGTAACTGTGCTCCCCCCGTTGGCGTCTGTCACTCGCAATTCATGAACCATACCGACTGATGCATCTAGTGCGGGCACAGCCAGTAAAAACTCCACTACATTATCATCGGCATCAGGTGAGAAAGCTTCAAAATTGAACCCGCAATCATCAGCGTTTTTACAGGCTTGCTCCAGCGAATCCGCCGCAAACTCGGGATCGAAGCCATCAATAGCTTCACACACATCAAGATTGCCTTGCTCAATCGGCTCTGTGGTCCACTCGAAGGTGAGGTCTGCGCCAAGCGACTGCCTTGCTACAGTAATGTTGGCCTCGCTTTGCTCATTGATGGCACTTGCCCCAACAACAGGCTGATCTTCAACAAAGACTTCGGTTGTGGTGGT
Source organism: Granulosicoccus sp. (assembly GCA_023300375.1). Taxonomy (GTDB): domain Bacteria; phylum Pseudomonadota; class Gammaproteobacteria; order Granulosicoccales; family Granulosicoccaceae; genus Granulosicoccus. The sequence continues at coordinate 45,678 of JALZWO010000042.1, forward strand.
GGACGCAGTTGAACCACTAACCGATGAGCTACCTGCTGAATCTACCCAATCGCACGAGGCAAGCAGTAGTAACGGTGCAAGCAATAATAGTTTCAAGAACAACGATTGAGGTTTAGCGTGCATGATGATCAACTATGGTAGTCAGAAAATGTTCTCGTACTCTGGATGCATCCACCCCCATACAAGCATGAGTGGCTGGCCTGTCACGCCAATACGGCGAGGGGTATGCGTAACCTTTGCGATCAAGAGCAAACTGACCAGCACCGATTCCTTCAGGCACAACACGAGCTGGTCCGGAAATCGTCTGGAATGCGTCTGGAATTAGCACATAGGCAACTGCGGCAGCATCATGCATAGCACATTGTGGCTCAACACCTGAAGCTGAGGCCTCTTTTGCAGCGCCACTTCGGGTATAAAAATCTACGTAAAAACGACTGGACTCCCAGATCAGCTTACCCGTTTGCGCCGCATTCTCGCCTAGACGAGCCAAGTGACTGTCACCAAGCATTATTTTATGAGTCACATCGAGTCCTACAACCGTTAGTGGCCAATCGGCGGCCATTAGTTCATCGGCAGCGTGTGGATCATTGTAGAAATTTGCCTCGGCTAGTGGGGATACATTGCCAGGTTCATCCACCGCACCACCCATAACGACCAAGGCAGCAACGAGCTCTGGTAAATTTGGCTCACGCCGGTAGGCTTCAACAATATTGGCCAGTGGCCCTATAGCTACCAGCGTAATTTCGCCCGGATTGGCGCGCGCTGAGGCGATGATGAAATCAGGCGCATCCAGCGACTCGACGGCTGCATGCCGCGCATTAACATTCAGACTAATAGCATCCAATGCTGGCGCACCAGGGGAACTCCCTGGATAAACATTGCCAATACCGTCATCACCGTGCACGAATTCGGCATGTGGCAAAGGCGTTTGCACACTTGGCGTGGCTTCACCTTTTGCCACAGCCACATCCGTGGCGCCAAGGGTTTCGAGAATAAACTGAGCATTACGCGTAGCCAAATCAACATTGACATTTCCAAATACAGTGGTCAATGCCAGCAATTCGATTTCTGGGTGGGCGAACGCATAGGCTATCGCCATGGCATCATCCACACCGGGATCGGTGTCAATAATTATTTTATGCATAGTCGGATGAATACCAGATCATTTTATGTGTCGTGAAGCTTGTCTTCAATACTGTTACTGAGTGGCAAGAAATTGCTCCAGCTCGGCTTGCGTTGGAATACTGGGCGTCGCCCCTTCTACCATCACAGATAAGGCCGCCGCTGCGCAAGCGCGCCTGAGCGCAACATTGTCATCATGGCCAAGAGTCAATGAAGCCAGATAGTAGCCAACAAATGTATCCCCAGCACCAGTAGTGTCAACAGCTGGCACCTGAAAGGCTACTATCGATTGCTCAATTTGACCGTATCGAAAGCGAGCACCTTTAGAACCCAAAGTAAGCACCAGTTTGGTGTCAGGGAACCGCGACGCCAGCTTATCAAATGCCGTGTCGGCATCAGGATCGTCGGCCAGCATTCTGGCCTCTGTTTCGTTAACAATTAAAAGCGCACATCGATGCAATGGTAATTGCAGCACTGATTGTGTCATGGGCGCCGGATTAAACGCTATTTGCAGACCTTTTTCCAAGGCAATTTCGAACGCAACATCAAGCGCGTTGCACTCGTTTTGCACCAACAGCCAATCCCCTTTGCTGGCATGCTGCAACGCCGATGTGAGCTGTTCACGGCTAATCGTCTGATTGGTTCCACCGTGCAGAATAATCGAGTTCTCGGCCTTATCATCCACTTGAATGATGGCGTGACCGCTTGGTTCGGCAGATAAGGCCACCGACGACACGTCCACTGAGGCTTCGCCCATCTGCTGACGCGCCCAGTCATCCGACTCGCCTAGCTTGCCAATATGGCGTACGGCACACCCACCTCTTGCCAAGGCTACGGACTGATTTGCTCCCTTGCCGCCTAAAACGGTCGTCAGGGAGACACTAGCCAAAGTCTCACCAGCAGCTACCAGGTGAGGCACTCGGTATATTTGATCGACATTAATCGAGCCAAAGTTGAAAACCTGCATTCGAACGCCCATTGCGCGGTTGAGGGTCACAGAGAGTGTAGCAGCGACCACCACAACGCGGTGACTGAACACTAAGCAGGTACGATATAAGCCTGTATAATTTCGGTCATGAATGTAGACCCCAAACTGAACATCGCCTCACCTTGCCGCGGAATTTGTAAAATAGATGAAGACTCGCAGTTGTGCCTAGGTTGTCAACGCAATATTGATGAAATATCGCGCTGGCGAAAAATGAACGATGACCAAAAATTAGCAGTGCTAAGCGACTGCCTTACTCGCACCTACAGCCTAGCTGACGCTCAACAAATACCCAACAGTGCAGGCAACTCCTCCAAGGACGACAACATGGCTGAGGGACTACCCGGCAATACCTCCGAAGGCTGCGAATAGCGATTCACCCACGCCACATTAAAACCAAAATACGCGGCGCCTGCCGCATCCCACGAATTTGATGACATGAAGGCAATTTCTCCAGCCGGCACACCAAGCTCATCTACCGCCAACTGATACACGGCAGAATCAGGCTTGTACACGCCAACACTTTCTACTGACAATTGCTTGTCAATGAACTTTTCAATGCCAGCGTTGCTCACTGCGGAATCAATCATTTTTGGCGTGCCGTTAGTAAGAATAGCCGTCTTTAGGCCGGCACTTTTGAGTACCTTTAAAACGGCGGCAACTTCGTTGAAAGCGTTCAGCTTCAGATAGGCTTCCATGAGAGGCTCGTGCAAGGATGTGGAATCTAGCTTTAGTTCGCGCAGGCTTACATGTAAGGCATTGGATGTAAGCGTCCAAAAATCTTGGTGATCTCCCATCAAGCTATGCAACCACGTGTATTCGAGTTGACGCGTGCGCCAGATAGAAGATAAGTGGGTATGCTGTGGGCCGACAGCATCAGCCAGTGCGCCTACTGCAGAGTGGACATCAAATAGCGTACCGTACGCATCAAACACACACGCACTGATATTTTCAAATGCCTTTTCTGTCGTTGCAATACTCATGATCGATGGCTCCCTTGTTCTGGTGGCGGAATGGAGTATGTGGCAGTGGCGTGGGCAACAGGTTGCAATTCATTTGACACCTCGCTATACAAAACAACTTCACCCACCGCGAGACGTTTACCTAATTTTAACAAACTGGCTTTCGCTAGAACATCGCAGGGCTCAGGCTTACGCAGAAAATTAATGGACAACTGCGTGGTGACGGCCAGCTCAACGGCACCAATACGTGACAAAACGACTGCGTACACTGCCGCATCGGCAAGGCCCATCATGATGGGCCCGGCAATCGTGCCACCAGGCCGGAGAAAGCGTTCGCTGTACACTGCACGCAACAGAACATAATCTAGCTCAAAGGCATCCACCTGAATGCCCATAAGTTGCGCGAACGGCAAACGATCCTCTAATATAGACGTGAAGCCTGCCGCATCGAGCTTCAATGCGCCCAGAGCAGCTTTTGTGTTTTCATTCGAACGCATTGCGCCTTCCAAGTTGAGCTCTCTAGTCCGATAGACTAGCTCACACTCAGGAAACAGGCAAACACTGGTGCGCGGCAACCATTAGCGGCACACCCACCGTTGAATTAAGGAAGGAGCTAGCCCACCGATGCATATTTCAGATCGGGAGCCCGGAACTCTGCAATCCAATCGCGAAACACACCGGCCTCCATGGGCTTACCAAACAAATAGCCTTGACCTTCATTGCACTTTAGGTTTCGCAACACTGCGAATTGCTCTTCGGTCTCAACACCCTCTGCAACTACCGACAAATTCATATGGTGGCTAAGGGTAATGATGGCAGATACGATAGCAACATCACCTGCATCAGTGTTAAAGTTTTCCACGAAGCTACTATCGATTTTTATCTTATCAACTGGCAAACTCTTCAGGTAGCTCAGTGATGAAAACCCTGTTCCGAAATCATCGATCGATACCTGCACACCAAGCTCTTTCATACCTTGCAAAAGTTGGCAACTCTCCTCAAACTCGTCCATCAAGAGGCTCTCTGTAATCTCAATTTCCAAGCATTTTGGATCAAGCTTACTGAATACTAGGGCGTCTTTAATATCTTTTAGCATATCACCACGTTTGAATTGAACAGACGAGCAATTTACAGCGATAGCAAGTGGTGTCATACCTTCGTCAACCCAATCCTGCATCTGTTTCGCAGCCGTGCGCATAACCCACCGACCTAGCGGCAGTATGAGTCCAGTTTCTTCTGCTAGCGGGATGAAATCGTTCGGTTTAATAAACCCACTTTGTGCATGATCCCAACGAACAAGGGCTTCTACACCAACAACAGAACCTGTTGTGAAACAGATTTTGGGCTGATACACAATTGTTAAATCTTCATCTTCAATGGCTTTTTTCAGCTCATTTTCAACAGAGAATCTGGCGAGTGCTTTTTCGTGTATGTCACGAGAATAGAATTGATATCCATTGCGACCAGACTCTTTCGCATGATACATCGCCACGTCAGCGCTTTTCATCAACGACTCGCTATTATCTCCATCACTCGGGTACACGCTAATACCAATGGTTGTTGTTACTGCTACATCGTGGCCGTTGATATCATATCTCTCGCCTATCTTATGGCCAATTCGTTCCGCAACTCTGGCAGCATCTTCTGGTCGGGCAATTTGACCGAGTAGCACAACAAATTCATCACCACCAAGACGCGCCACTGTGTGCTGAGATCCTAATTCCTCAGTGCGCGGCGTGCTGGTGCTTATGATGTCTGCCTCTCGGATTACACTGGTTAACCTCGAAGAAACTTGCTTGAGCAGCTCATCACCTGCATCGTGACCCAGCGTATCGTTCACTTGTTTGAAGTGATCTAGATCCAGAAACAACAATGCAAATTTATTGTCGTTACGTGCGGCAGTTTGAAGCGTGTAGTGCAACTGTTGATTTAGCTGAGCACGATTTGGCAATCCAGTGACTAGATCATAGTAAGCAAGGTTATGAATTTGCTTTTCGGTATTTGCCCGCTCAGTGATATCCTGAATGGTGCCATGGACATAGGCGCATTCACCCATGTTTGCAAATTTAAGTTCTGCTTCAAGCCTTATTCTTCTTAGGCTCTCGTCAACATTGGCGCGTATCGAAAACTCTATATTGAAGGGCTCTTGCCGCTCAATGGCTTCCTCAGCTAAAAGGCGCACATTATGCCTATCGCTTTCTTCGATACAATCGAGCAAAGCCTGCCAACTTTGTACGCAACTACTTTCTTCTAAACCTAAAACGCGGCCACATCCCACAGAACACGTCATGCCCTGGGTTTGCAAATTCCAATCCCAATGTCCCAATCTTGCAATCCGCTGCGCATCGCCCAACTTCTCCTCAGTGGCGCGCAATACATCGGAACTCAGCTTGGTGCGCATCATGTATCGAACGCGATATGGCAGGGCAAGAAAATTAAGGGGCTTTGTCAAAAAATCAGTGGCACCCGAGCGGTAAGCTTGGGATATAGACGTCACGTCGTCTACTTCTGTTGTTATGAGAATGGGTACATGCTTACCATTGTTTAGCGATCTAATGGCTTCAATGCAATCCAAGCCATCTTTGTCGGACAATGTTGTGTTGATAATAACGAAGTCGGGCACATGAGCCCTGAAGACTTCAACAGCTTCGATTCCGTTTGTCGCTGGCAGCACACGTATGCCTGCTCGCACTAAAACCTCTTCCGCCATTGCCAAGCCAGAAGCATCATCCACATGTAAAACTGTCAGACAAACAGCTTCCGTGTCCGGTACATCCATCGGCATTTCCTGTGATATGAACTTGGACATCAGGCAGCGTTCTTCATGTACATGTCGAGCTCGACGCAATAGCGGTTGAACAATTCATTTAATGACTCAGCCAAAACAGCACATAAAGCACAGTTTTCATCACGAGCTGCAAACTCAAGCTTGGCGCATAGATCGGCCAAAACTGTAGCACCCACATGAGCACTGTTTGACTTCAACGTGTGCGCCGCAAATCGCACGGTTTTCAAGTCCTTCTCACTAAGAGCTTCTTCGATGGTCGCCTTTGAAATCGGCCACTCTGTTTTAAATATATCAATAGCTCGAGCCACGAGGTTAGGCATTCCGGCGCGCTGAAGGCCTGCCAAGGCTTGCAATGCATGAGGATCAAGGTTGCTACTCATTGCCACGTCCATCGTTGTCACGCTTTGCTTTCGAAGAAGACGTTTGATGCCAAGTTCCCAGCCCTCGGCTATTGAGCCGAACCTGATCGCGACCAAATTGGGCATATTGGTCTGTAAGCTCGTCTTTAAGCGCATTCAATTTCAGCGTTGCGTCTGCGCTGCTTTGAACAGTGCTGCGCTTTACTGAGGGGTAAACTTGCGCGGCCGCAGGAATAGACAGAGGTGAGACCTTTGAACTAGCCTGCAAACTAGGCAGGATCGCAGTTCCTTCATGGAACCATAAATACAGCGCCGCACTCATAACGAGGGCAGTAAAGGCTGCAAACAGCTGTGCTGATGGAAGGGCAATGTACCCCCATATCAGAAGCAAATATATGCCTGCAGCCATTAGTAGTCGCATTAGGGGCGAACTGTTCAACGTCAACTATCTCGCGCGAAGTGGTCTCGGGGTAACTATCGACGCCATACTTGACAACTTAACTAACAGGTATTCCCAAAGCCTGCTAGATAGTTTTAAATTAGAACCTGTTCTCGCCATTGCTGAATCTGCTCTGACTCGGCATCTAACCAGCTTTGTAATATTTGATCCGTATGCTCACCTAATTCTGGCCCCGGAGTCTCGTCGCGAACAGGGCTGTTTACAAACTTTGGATGCATAGCAGGCACAACACGCGTCTCATCAGCGATCTTGACCTGTTCAAAAACTCCGCGGGCTTTAAACTGCGCATCGTTGGCAATATCAGCAATGGAGTTGACTGGCCCCGCGGGTACATCTGCGCCATCAAGCAATTCCAAAGCCTGCGCCAAATCGATACCGTTGCACCAACATTCTAGAGCCTCATCGATCAATGATTCATGTTCAACGCGTCCTTGATTGTTTGTCAAGCGCTCGTCATTTCCTAAATCACTACGCCCCACAACGTTCATCAATCGCTTGAAGATCGAATCGCCATTGCCTCCGATCACAATAAATCTGCCATCACGACAACGATACGTGTTGGTCGGCACGATTCCGGTCACTGTGGACCCGGAGGGTTCACGTACGGCACCTGAACCTGAATACTCTGGGAGCACACCTTCCATCATGTTGAACACCGACTCCATGATAGAGACATCGATGCACTGGCCTTCCACGGCATCTTCGGTATCACGCAGTCGTGCAATCAGCGCTAGCAAGACTCCCATGGCTGCATGCATACCCGCTAAAGAATCTCCCAAACTCAGATTCATTCGCACAGGCTTCTCGTTCGGGTGGCCGTTAAGATAACGTAACCCAGCCATTGCTTCGCAAGCTGATGCAAAGCCGGGCTTACCAGCGTATGGACCACTTTGGCCATAACCAGAAACACGGGCGTAGATCAACTGCGGATGATCGTGTTTGAATGTCGCGGGCCCCAGCCCCCAACTTTCCATTCTGCCGGGACGAAAATTTTCGAGTACTACATCACATTTGAGAATGAGTTTTCTAGCAATATCACAGCCCGCAGGCTCGGAGAGATTGAGCGTAACCGACTTCTTGCCGCGTGCAATGCTTTGCCACCAAAACGAAGTACCTTGCTCATCGAGCAATCTCCAGCTCCGCAGTGGGTCTCCATGCCCTGGGGCTTCGATCTTTACTACCTCCGCCCCGTACGCCGCCAGTATCTGTCCCGCGAAAGGACCAGCGATAAGCTGCCCCATTTCCAACACGCGAATCCCTGCCAAAGGCAGAGGATTCGCAGCTGGCAATGAGGCTTGCAAACTAGCCGTTCTACCGGCCGAAGCTAGCGGTGCCCTGATAGGCTTCCCGCTGAAAGACCCTCAAATAATCAATATCGAATTGGAGTGGGAAATTATCAGGATTAGTCACATCTGGTGTGGGCGCCCAAGCACTACCCGCTACCAGGTACGTGACAACATTCATGGGTTGTCGTGACACCATGGGGCCAGTGATACGTTGTATCTCTACACCATCAATGTACCAAATCATGAGTTGAGGTTCCCACAACACACCGAACGTATGAAACTCATCGCTATACAGCTCACCCGTTGGATTTTCAAATGACATGGTGGGAGCAGACCGTGTTTGCCCTGTATTGACATCATCAAAATGATAAGTCTGGAAGGCGTCTTCGTCGCCGAATGGGTTTTCACCAAGATATTCGAGAATATCAATTTCTGGAGCGTGTAGATTTACACCACTGCCCGGGAACCTATGGAATAGAAAGAAACTCGATAACGCCCCAAAAGATGCACTTGGTTTCATTCTTCCTTCTACGTATCCGTACAGAAAACCAAACCTATCTTGCGTTGATAACGCACCAGAGAGAAACAGGCATCGCTCGTTTCCTGTCGGATCTATGGCATCACACACTGGCGGCAAATTCGCTTCCAATGCCGGAGGCGTCGGGATTGCGTTGATTGTCAGGATGTCGCCGTCGAAGGTGAAAGGGTCGAAACCGAACTCAGGGTCTCTCTGTGTATTTACAAAGTACTGTTGCTCGCCATTGATGATGAACGAGTCACCAAATGTCAGTTCTGTTTGCCACTTGGTGGGATCAATGGAGGTGCCTTCGAACTCGTCGTTGAATATCAGATCGAACTCGTCAAGAAAAAATCGCGTTTCGGCGAAACTATTGTTCTGAGCAAAACGATCGTCTGGCATCTTGAAAAAGTCATCGAAAATAGGTACCGGTGCGTTCTCGCGTAGATGGTAAGTAATAGCCAGCGGTGCGGATCTTGGCGACTCCTGGCCTTGGGCATCAAATGCGGATACCTGATAAGTATAAGTTTCGCCAGGTACAGGCTGATTGTCACGACAGTTGTACAAGCGCGTATCGAAGCGAGTGAAGTTACAATCGATAAACGAGGTAGTACTCCAATATTTGTCGATTTCAGCTTGTGCACCGCCATTGGGATCAGTTAAATCTGGCGATATGGGGTAGACAACGCCATCGCTACGGTAGATGTTATAAGACACAACGGCTTCGTCATCGTTGGCAGGCGCCCAACTGAATTCTGCCCAGTTGTTAGCCACGAGGTCGAACCGCAGATTCTTAGGCGTTGTCGGCGGGCCACCCGGTATGGGTACTTCGTTATCAACTTCTAATAGCGAGCCGAATGGATCGTTTGCATTTGGACTAGGAAAACGATTTGAAGGATCTACAGGTGGCACAATTTCGCCAGAATCATCCGCAGTTGGGAGTGTCACTACCGGCCCGACCGGTGATTCTGGCTCGGCGGGTACTTCAGGTACTGTTGGAACTATTGGCTCGTTCGGTGTTTCTGGCTCAGTGGGTGTTTGTGGTTCTGGAGCCGAACCACTTCGCGACTGCGAAACCACACCAGAGCGCGAGCTGAAATTTCGCGCCTCGTCGAAAGCTACCACTGAATACGTGTGATTCGAGTTCGGGTCTACGTTAACGTCAACGAAGGATGTACTGCGAGTAGTGAGTAAATACTCGCCATCCCGGTCGACGTTATAGCCAACGACGCCAACGTTATCGTTAGAGGCTTGCCACGTGAAGATGTTGGCAGTGCCTGAAATCGCAAGCGCTAATCCTGTTGGCACACTAGGGCTAGTGGTGTCTGGCTGGCCATCTGAGCCGGGAGTCTGTGTGGGCACAGGGCTAGGGACCGGAATAGGATCTGGGGCAGGAACAAACTCGCTGTCATCAGGATCCGGGGTGTCTCCGACACGAACGCTAAGGCCAGCAGACTCCGGACTGTAGTTTCGCGCTTCATCAAAAGCCACCACCGTATAAATATTTACCCGGCTAGCCGAAGGGTTAGCGTCGGTAAATGTAGTTGTGAAAACAGTATCGAAGTAATCACCGTCGCGGTAAACGTTGTAGCCAACGGTACCGATATTGTCCGAAGCCACCCCCCAGCTGAACGACAAGGCGTCTCTCTCGGCAGAAATCAAAGCAAGGCCGCTTGGAATAGCCGGGCGCTGCGTATCGATGCCGCCGCTTGCACTATCGTTTGTATCGTCTGTGTCAGGGGCGCTGGGCTCGACGCGTGAAGACGCTGCCAGCAATAATACGTCGGAACGAGAGGAATACCTGCGTGATTCTCCGCTTAAAGGCACATCGAATGCCGTGACATAAAATTCATTGTCAATTTGTGTGTCTAATTCGCCGGAGTATTGAGTGCCAAAAACAGTCCTTGCATACCTGTCGTTGATATACAAATTGTATCCAGCAACCTCATTATTGTCGGTTGAGGCAGCCCATTGCAGGCTGACCTGCCCGTTACTGGCGGACCCAGAGGGTACGCCCGGAGCGCTAGGGCTCTCGGCGAGGACAGGCGAGGTCAACGCAAGCAGGCCAAAAAAAGTGGTGCCGACTAGCACGGCTTGCTTGGAGCGCCTGTGTCGGGACGGCGTAAATACAGCGAAAACTTGCTTATCCATAGGACTTAAGCACCTTGTTTAGCGTTTGTAAGAGATATTTCGTGACGAGCTTCAAAATACAACAATGGTGCTATCACCTTTCCAAGATTATTGTATACAACAAGCCTGCGAAGATCTGTTTCATTCGATAGGTATTAGTGCCCATGTTACCTATGAAGACGGGCAATAATGTGCTTGCATCACGCTAAGTCCTTGATTCAATGCCTGCCCTTGATCGCTCCAAGAGCGTGACAAACATTGCTCATTTGTAAGTTCTAGCCCAATGAATAGCGAGCTTTCGCCAGCCGGTCCAGCCATTTTACCAATACACCGTCTATTGTTTGTTGGACACCTATTGAGAACCTGTCCATGAAACTCTTCTTCTCGGTATAAGTGATCATGAGAACCTCTCGAAGTTCACACGCATCGACCAAATATTGATCACTTGTCGATAGCTGATCTGCCAAATGCAAATCGAGAGCATCCTGACCTGACCATATTTCACCGGTGGCAACTTGTTCAATGTCCAGTTTTGGTCGGCGATCACTGACGTAGCGCTTGAACTGCCCATGGATTTTCTCGATATCTTCGATGAACTTTGAGCGTCCCTCATCGGTGTTCTCTCCAAATACCGTCAACGTGCGCTTATATTTGCCCGCAGTAAGCATTTCAAAATCGATGTTTAATTCCTTAAGCAAACGATGCACGTTAGGAATCTGCGCCACAACACCAATCGACCCGAGTACAGCGAACGGTGCAGCTATTAGCTTATCCGCGACACAAGCCATCATGTACCCGCCACTAGCGGCCACCTTGTCAACGCAAATAGTCAGGGGTATTTTTTTATCTCGAATACGATCCAACTGAGAAGCCGCCAAACCATAGGACGTAACCATGCCACCTCCACTTTCCAGGCGAATTAAGACCTCGTCATCAGGTGTAGCTGTCGTTAGAAGTGCCGTGATTTCGCGTCTTAGTTTTTCAACTTCTGAGGCGCGGATATCACCGTCAAAATCGAGGACGTAAAGTCTGGATTTTTTGTCCTCATCTGGAATCGTTTCACCACTACCACGCTGTTTTTTTGCCTTTTTGGCAGCAATTTTTGCGGCTTTCTTTTCTTCTTTACGCTTCGCTTTTTGTACTTTCTCTGCCGCCGCCTGCTCTGCTTCATCAAGCAAGGAAAATGACAGCGCCTCTTTTATATCTTCCAACTGCTCGTTGTATTTCTTTATCTGAATACTGCCTTGCTTGGCTCCCCCCGAATCTCCCTTGGAGCGAGACGCCGCAGCGAAGACAAAAAATGCAATCAGTGCAATGGTTATGATTACCGTTAGAGCCTTAAGGAAGAACAGGCCATAGTCGAAAAAAAATTCAGTCACAAGAAAACCTCTATCTGAAGTGAAATAGGCAGAACTATTTACTACACCAATTGTTTATAGGATCAATTGGTTTTGAACTCAGCTGATTATCGAATACTATTGTTTGTAAATAAACCAGCACTGGTGAATACGCGGGTTACGCGTAAAGTCACGGTCAATTGACCAACGACTTCGATCCTCCACCTTAATACCGCGAACGGTATCGTTAACTAACTCCTCATCAATCTTGAAGCGACGGTAGTTGTTGGAAAATATCAATAAAGCACCCGGCGCCATAACGGACAAACACGCATCGATGGCCTTCACATGATCACGCTGTACGTTCCAGTCCTCCTCGTGGTCAGTCGAATTTGAAAACGTCGGTGGGTCAAGCAAGACCAGATCAAACAGCTTGTCAGCGGATAAACCAACGCTAGCACTTGCAAGCCAGGTAAAAACATCTTGCCTGACAACTTCGTGTAATTGAGCGGCTGCCTGGTTGTTATCCAAATTGCGTTTTGCCCACTGACTATAGCGATTAGACGAATCAACAGAGACGCTGCTATGCGCCCCACCACAGGCTGCCGCAACAGTCGCCGTTGCGGTATAGGAAAAAAGATTAAGAAAGCGCTTGCCGGAAGCTTGTTGATAAATATAACGTCGCACTGGGCGATGATCCAAAAACAGACCAATATCAAGATAGTCTGTTAGGTTCAATTCAAGCTTTGCGTCATGTTCTTGCACATACACAACACTTGACGAAGCAGCTGCCAGCCGACGGTACTGGTCATCACCCGATTTCACTGAGCGAACTTTGAGGTGGATGTTTTCCTCAGGGATATTCAGTGCGTCAGGAAGTGCTGCGACCAATGCATCTAGCCGAGCCTCTGCCATAGCAAGGTTCACTGTTGCGGGTGCTTGATATTCCTGTACGACACAGTGCGTGGTGTCCGTGCTGATGATATCTACCGCTACCGCAAATTCAGGCAAATCGGCATCGTACAAGCGATAAGCATTGATTTTATTTTGCTTCAACCAACCTTTAAGATTACGCTGATTTTTGCGTACGCGATTAATAAACGGAAGCACATCAACATCGAGCTCATTAGGTTCAGGTGAATACTCTGACACACTTTCTTTAGGCTCCTGCTTTGAACGGTACAAAGCAGCTTGCGGATGCTCACCATTGTCTTCACTGTCGCCAGACAACGGCGGTTCTAACGGCGATTCTGGGGAATCCACTTCATCAATTAATTCGTCTGTTGAAGCACCTACCAATGTCTCTGGCGAGGCCTCTCGAGCTTTAACGCGAGCAGCAGGTATCTGTCCCTGCAAGAGCACGCAATCGATACCACCGTTGCGAGTGGATAACAAGGTTGATAAAGGCAATCGTGCTCGCGCATAAGGTGCCGCACTTGCAGTAAATAGAGAGCACATCCAGCCGCCAAAATACCGACTTAAATCCCCTCCCAATGACTTATAAAAATGTGTATCAGCCGCAAGCCGCTCGCCATAGGGCGGGTTCGTAATAACCTGCCCTGAACCTGCCGCGTATGCAGAAGCAGGCGGTGGGATATCGAGTGACTGACAATAGACCTCCACGCAGTCGTCGACACCCGCAGCCTCAAGATTCGCCCGACAAGCGTCAATGGCCTCCCTATCCTGATCACTACCTGCAATAAGAACCTGCGATAGCCTGATGGAGTCATTGGCCTCTGTCAGCAGTTGCTGCCACGCGATGTCATCGTGCTGCTTCCAGCCAAGAAAGCCAAAGTACTCCCGCGAGAGCCCAGGGGCTCTGTTTGTGGCGATCAAGGCGGCCTCGATGAGCAGCGTGCCTGAACCACACAGCGGATCATAGAGAGAACTGCCCTCCTCAACGGCTTCTGGCCAACCACTAGCCAACAAAATGGCAGCAGCCAGATTCTCTTTTAGCGGCGCCAGCCCTCCAGAGCCTCGGTACCCTCGACGATGCAGACTGCTACCTGACAAATCGATAGCAATGCGCGCCTGATCCCTAAACAAGTAGACGTTGATTCTGACATCAGGTGTATTGCGATCGACATCGGGCCGCCGGTCATGCTTGTCACGAAATTGATCGACGACTGCATCTTTGACTTTCAGCGCCCCGTACTGGGAATGCGTGATTTCAGAATTGGCAGTAAAAAAATCTACAGCCAACGACCCGTCAACCGACATGTGCTCTGACCAGTCGATCTCCTGCACTCTCTCGTACAAGGCCTCAGGGGAGGCGGCAGGCCCTTTGTGAATTGGCAGCAGCACACGATTAGCAAGGCGTGACCAGAGACAGGCTCTGTAGCCCTCAGCGAGAGTTCCGAAGAAACGCACCCCCGCCCCAGCAGTTTGCACTTGAGAGAAATTCAAGGCCTTGAATTCGCTCGCCAGAAGACCAGCAAGACCGCCACCACAGGTGGCGTAAAACTCAAGATGCTCTTGGGCGCTAATGGGAAAGGTATTGGAGCTTGACAAAAATATGCCTCAAAGCGGGGCCAACAAACAGCTTGGCAACGACCGGTGGTTTGCGATCAAATCCTGAATGGGGATAGTATACGGGCAAGCGAGTACACCGCTTTCATAATCGATGCGTTTACTGAGCAAGTTACTGACATGAAACTGACAAGTTTTGGTGCGGCCGAGGAAGTAACAGGCTCCTGCCACCTGATCGAGCTTGATAACTCCAAAGTGTTGTTCGATTGCGGACTGATTCAAGGCCGCAGGAAAGAAGCTCTTCGAAATCACGACCCGTTTCCGTTCAATCCAGCTGAACTGGATGCGGTCGTCTTGAGTCACGCACACATCGATCACTGCGGACGATTACCTGTTTTGATCAAACAAGGCTTCAAGGGTAAGATTTTCACACACGCAGCCACCTGCGATCTGGTGATGATCCTTCTCAAGGACTCGGCTTACCTGAACGCCCGTGATGTGGAATATCGCAATAAAAAGCGCAGGCGCGCGGGCAAGAAGCTGCTTGAGCCTCTTTACGATCAAACCGATGTAGAAACCACGCTAGAAAGGCTGGAGCCTATTCCCTATGAGAAACCGACCAAAGTTGCCCCGGGATTCTCAATAAAACTTTGCGATGCTGGTCACATCATGGGCTCATCAATGGTTGAAATTACGCTCGCAGAGGGTAATGAGACGCGGATTGTGGTTTTCAGTGGCGATCTAGGTCACCGCGGTTCACCCATATTGCGAGATTTCACCTATCTGAAAAAAGCTGATTTGCTGCTGATGGAGAGCACCTACGGCAACAGGCTGCACAGAGACTGGTCTGAAACCCTGCAGGAAGTCAGTGAGATTGCCACCGCTTTGAGTAGTGCTCGCGGCAACATTCTCATCCCTGCGTTTTCAGTAGGTCGCAGCCAGATGATTCTCTACACTATGGCTCGCTATTTCAAGGAGTGGGATTTAGATCGCTGGAAAATTTTCCTAGACAGCCCAATGGCCATTCGCGCCAGCGAGGTGTACCTCAACCATGTGACCCTTTATGATGAGGAAGCCGCAGATTTCTACCGACAAAATGGCCCTCTGCTGTCCATGCCAAATCTGTCTTTCTCGCAAACCGTGGACGAATCGCGCGCCATCAATCAGATGCCCTCTGGCGCTATTGTCATTGCTGGCAGTGGCATGTGCACCGGCGGTAGAATAATGCACCATTTGAAACATAACCTGTGGCGACCTGATGCCCACGTTATCATTGCCGGCTATCAGTCTCCTGGCTCCTTGGGCCGACGACTAGTGGATGGCAAAGACACGGTGCGTGTCTGGGGCGAAACGATAAAGGTGAGAGCGAAGATCCACACGATTGGTGGATTGTCGGCCCATGCCGATCAGCAAGGGCTGGTCGATTGGTATGGACATTTCGACAACACGCCCCCAGCATTGCTTGTGCACGGGGAAAAACCCGCCATGGACGCCCTCGCCGGCAGACTGAGCGATGAATTTGGCGCAAGAGTGCACAGTGCCAAACCCGGGAAAACAACAGATTTACTGGCACTTGAACATTTTGGTCGCTAAACCCAAATCAGCCAGAGCAACATTTACAAACCACCACGGACAATGAGTAAGTCACCATGAGTACAGAAGAAGCAAGAGAGTCGATGGAGTTCGATGTAGTCATCGTTGGTGCCGGGCCTGCTGGCTTGGCAACAGCCTGCAAACTCATGCAAATCGCGCAAGCAACAGAGCAAGAAATCAGTGTTGTAGTCCTGGAGAAAGGCTCTGAGGTGGGCGCGCACATTCTCTCAGGTGCCGTTATCGAACCCCGTGCACTCAACGAGCTCTTTCCTGACTGGAAAGAGGATGGCGCACCCCTAGAGACAGCGGTGACGCGCGACGACATTATGTTTTTCACCAGCGCGACAAAATCCGTGAAAATCCCGGCGTTGCTGTCGCCCAAAACTATGCATAACGATGGCAACTACGTGGCAAGTCTGGGCAACCTGACCCGTTGGCTGGGAGAGAAAGCGGAAGCCCTAGGCGTAGAAATTTTCCCAGGGTTTGCAGCTGCCGAAATTTTGTATCACGAAGACGGTCGTGTACGCGGTGTGGCAACAGGCGACATGGGACTCGATATCAACGGCCAACCGAAAGACAGCCATGAACGCGGCATGGAGTTACACGCCAAGTACACTATTTTTTCTGAAGGTTGCCGTGGTCATCTGGGCAAGCAGCTCATATCAAAATTCAAACTTGATGAAGGCAAATCGCCACAGCACTACGGCATTGGCATTAAAGAATTGTGGCAAATCGATCCCGACAAACACGAGCCAGGCGTTGTAGTGCATGGCGCAGGTTGGCCTTTGTCAGAGACCAAGACGACCGGTGGCGCTTTCATGTACCACCTAGAGAACAATCAAGTGGTTGTTGGCCTCATCATCGATCTCAATTACTCCAACCCTCATTTAAGTACCTTCGATGAATTTCAGAGATTCAAGCAGCACCCAGTCATTAAAGACGTATTAACAGGGGGAGAGAGGGTCAGCTATGGTGCTCGCGCCATTGTTAAAGGCGGCTTGAACTCATTGCCCAAGATGAGCATGCCGGGCGCTTTGCTCGTGGGCTGTGATGCAGGCACGCTAAATTTTGCCAAGATCAAAGGCACGCACACCGCCATGAAGTCTGGCATGGTGGCAGCAGAAACTATTGCCGCAGCTTTAGCCAAAGGCGATGACGGGCGAGAGCTTACCGAATACAACGATGCATTTTTGCAAAGCTGGGCAGGTGAAGAACTCACCAGCTCAAGAAATTGGGGGCCAGCGTTACATAAATTTGGCATGTACCTCGGTGGTGCGTACAACTACATCGATCAGAATTTTTTCAAAGGCAAACTGCCGTTCAACTTTAGAGACGATAAGGCAGACCACGATTGCCTCTTGCCTGCTAAAGATTGTGCCAAGCCCGACTACCCTAGGCCTGATGGGAAAATCTCCTTTGATAAGCCTACTTCTGTATTTTTGTCGAACACGAACCATGAAGACAACCAACCGGTGCATTTGCAATTATTAGATAGCGAGGTACCCATGCAAATCAACTTACCGACATACGATGAGCCTGCTCAACGCTATTGCCCTGTGGGTGTGTATGAAGTGGTGGTTGAAGATGATGTACCGCACTTGCAAATTAACTCGCAGAACTGCATTCACTGTAAAACGTGCGACATAAAAGACCCAAGCCAGAATATTAATTGGGTGGTACCTGAAGGTGGCGGCGGCCCTAACTACCCAAATATGTAAACGGCCTATAACCGCTGTTTGACGATACCTTGGTGCAGCATAATGTTCCTGCCCTTTTATGCAGCACCAAGACATAACACTTCATACCAACGAAATTGCAAACCTACACCATGAATATCCTCAACAATCCACATCGTGGTGTCGGCATACCCTCTTTGGGCGTACAACAAGCCTCTAAAGTATCAGGCAATGTGGGTGCCGTACGCACTTTATTACAAGTCTGCCCCGTTGCTTTCGCCTCCCCGCTGGTAGATTGCTCCTCTCTGGCGAAAAATCTGGGCCTGCACGCGCTGCACATCAAAGATGAGCGAGAGCGTATGGGCTTAGGCAGCTTCAAATCACTGGGGGCCACCTACGCTATTGCCAAGGCGGCTGTTGCAGCCAATGGCGGCCAGATAGGCGAGCC
>JALZWO010000043.1 GCA_023300375.1 Granulosicoccus sp.
AAAAATCTCATTCGAATTTTTCCCTCCGCGTTCAGAGGCCCAACGGCTGAAGTTCACTGAGACGTTCCAAGCTCTGGAGGCGCTAAGACCTGAATACGCGTCCATTACCTGGGGCGCATTGGGCACCTCCTCGCAGGCCAGCATAGATCTTCTTGGTGACTTGATTAAAACCTCTCAAATACCTATTGCCTCTCACCTAACCTGTGTGGGGCATACAGAACAAAGCATGCAGGCGACCATCGCGCAGCTTGAAGGTCTGGGTATCAAGCGTTTTGTGGCCTTGCGTGGAGACAAACCAGATGATGGCCCTAACAATGCAAAACTTGAAAAAGGTGAGCTTCAGCATGCGTCGCAGCTTGTGGAGCTGTTAGCGCAGAATTCCCAGAGAGATATTAGTGTGGCTGCCTACCCTGAATCGCACCCTGAAGCTACGAGTGATGATCAAGACATCCTATGGTTAAAACACAAACTGGACAACGGCGCTCAGCGCGCCATCACGCAGTTCTTTTTCTCTGCTGACACCTACCTTCGTTTTCGCGATAGAGCGGTAGCTGCGGGAATTACTCAAGAGCTGGTTCCGGGTATTTTGCCCATCAATAACATCGACAAAGTCATGCAGTTTAGTGCTCAATGTGGCGCGCATGTGCCAGCAGGGTTAGTAGAGCGTTTCGGGAAGGCTACAGATGAGCAAGCGGCAGAGGATTGTGCTGTTGAGCAATGTGTTGAGTTAGTTCAAACACTTGAAAAAGAGGGTGTAAAGAGCTTTCACTTGTATACGCTTAATCAAGCGCAGCTCTCTGAACGGGTATTCAAACACGTGCTAGGTCATTCTGTTGACTTACTGGTACCTCGTGATTTTGTGGCAGCTTAAAAATGACTTCAAAAACCCTAGTTTTATTGACGTAAAATCGATGAAACAAATTAAAACATGCAACATATTTTCTTGCGCCAAAGCTTCATGTTCGGCGTCAACTACCTTTTCCGGTCGCATTGACTCAATAAAAATGTTACTGATGCGTAGTCGTTGCCTCATATAACCTGCTATCTATTAGATTGGCTGATGGAGGTATGGTTTGTCGAGGGAACTAACAATGGCAACAAGGCAAGAACTAGTATTGAGCGTAGGCATGCGCTATCGAGAAGCGTCAAGAGGAGAGCGAGGGTATATTCTTGACGAATTCACCAAAATCATAGGGTATCATCGTAACATGCCATTCGCGTTCTCTCTACTGTCAGCGCACGGCCAGAGAATACGAGAAGAGCGCGACCACGCATTTATGACGACGCGGTTGTTGATGTGCTAATACTCGTCTGGGAAGCTTCTGACAGGCTGTGTGGGAAGCGACTAAAAGCCCTTATTCCGTCTCTACTCGCAGCAATAGAGCGGCATGGGCACATCGATCTTGACACGTGCGTTAAAGACAAGCTAATAACAATGAGCGCTGCGAGTATCGATCGCTCCCTAAAGCCGACTCGTACTAAAATCAGTTCTTCCGGCAGGCGTCGTCAAGGTTCTGGAAATACCTTCAAGCGCCAAATCCCTGTGCGCACATTCTCAGATTGGAACGACCCAGCACCAGGCTTTATGGAAGTTGATTTAGTGGAGCATTGTGGTGGCGTAAAGCAGGACGGGAATTTTGTTCATTCACTTGTCATGACAGACATTGCAAGTGGTTGGACTGAGTGCTTATCAATGCAGGTTCGGAATCAGCTCCTAGTCGTTGAAGGCATCGCCAAGGCCCAATCTGTTTTACCATTCAAGATAGAGGGCATTGATACTGACAACGGCAGTGAGTTCATCAACGAAGTTGTTTTTACCTACAGCAAAGGAATGGGCTACGAACAGACTAGATCACGTCTGTACCGAAAAAACGATCAGGCATGGGTTGTACAGAAGAATGGTTCTATCGTGCGTAGGATGGTGGGTTACAACAAGCTGAGCGGATCTCAAGCATGCAAGGCACTTCAGCAGCTCTATGATTCCTCAAGACTGTTCGTTAACTACTTTCAACCTTCATTTAAATTGAAATCTAAACACCGGCAGGGAGCACACGTCCAAAAGAAATATCATTCTCCATAAACCCCTTGTGAAAGGTTGTTAGCTCGGGAGGATGTAGACGATCAGTCGAAGAAAGCACTACGACTTCAGTTGTCAACGCTTGATCCTGTAAAGCTGCTAAAGCTAATACGCCAGTCACAGGAGAAGTTGGCTGATCTATCGAACAGTACAAATTGTGAATCAGAGGGCACATCAGAAACAGTTGATTTAACAGATTTCATGAAGAGCTTATCGCAAGCATGGAAAGTTGGAGAAGTCCGTCCTACGCATCGAGAAAAGGTGAAAACTCAACGAACATGGAGAACACGAATAGACCCATTTGAAGCAGACTGGCAGATGATTGAACACTGGATGGAATTTGACTCCAGCACTACGGCGAAAGAAGTAATGAAAAGATTAGTCGAGATTGATGCTGATAAATACTCGCAAAAAAGCCAGCTAAGAACTCTTCAACGAAGAACCAAGGAATGGCGTACAGAAAAAGCCAATCAATTGATCTTTGGTCCCTCTGCTCAACAAGCCGAAGAAGATTCTCTAAGTCCAGAACTTGGAAAAAATCCAGTCTCAAGCCAGTAGTTCTTTACCCAGTCGTAAGCGCCACTTCCTGCACATATTGCGTTAGGGCTTGCGCGTAGGCAAAAATGTATGCTCCTACAACGAAAGAGCATGCCCGATGGACCGATCTCCCCGTAAAACTGTCAAGCAATGGGCGAAGCTGGTATCCGCGTATTGCGCTGGCACCCTGAGTGATCGAGAATTTTGCGCCCGACACGACGTCAAGTTAGCAAGCTTACGTAAGTGGCGATACCACTTTGCAGCGCAGAATCCCAAAACACCTGAGTCAGCGCCAGCGGCCTTTGTGAAGGTCACTGCTGGCGCCACTCGAGCTACTCAACAATCAGCTGTGTTGTGCATCGGCCAGGATATCCGGCTCGAATGCCCTGCCTCTTACGATGTTGCCTCCCTGGCACAACTTGCGCTGGCGGTACATCATGGACGCTAGTCGCTGGACAACAGAGTGGGTGTTTGTCTATCGTCACCCTGTCACCCTGTCACCCTGTCGACATGCGTAAGGGTGCCGCAGGGCTTACCGCTATTGTTCATCTTGAGCTAGGTCGTGATCCTGCTGATCGAAATCTGTATGTTTTTTGCAATAAAGCACGTAACAAAGTGAAGTTGTTAGTGTGGCATTTGAACGGTTACTGGGTGTTGTACAAATCACTTGATAAGCAGCGCTTTCATTGGCCAGACTGGTTTGATGGAGACTGCATGACGCTTGATCAAGAGCAGCTCGACTACCTGATAGATGGTTACAATCTCAATGGCATGAGGCCACATAAAATGCTGTCATTTGCACGGACATTCTAGTGGTATATGCACTGACATTACAGCGTTCAGTTGCTACACTTTCAGTCATGTCTTCGCCGCCAAACACTCTGCCCAATACCGTTGCTGAGCTACAGCAATTGCTGATTGAGCAGCAGCGGATAAATCAGGAACAAGCAGAGGCGCTTAAATCAAGCCAGGCCCTTAACCAGACTCTTGAGCACAAGCTACGACTTCTTAATCAAAAGCACTTTGCGAAGAGCTCAGAGAAAAACCCCGGACAGGCCGAGTTGCAATTTCTCAACGAGGCCGAGATGCTGCACGC
>JALZWO010000044.1 GCA_023300375.1 Granulosicoccus sp.
GGTCAAGGCGAGGGTCAGCCTGGCTCCAGAGGGCCATCAGGTGGTTCGCAGGGAACCGGAATTGCTTCGCGCTCAGGATCGACTGAAGGTCAGCAGGATGGCTATACCGTCCAGCGTTCATCAGCAGAACTCAACGAAACAGCTCAAGCGATTGAAAATTTGGTACCTCGACTCGACGCCGCTGGCGTTACTCAGGAAGAGATCGAATCATTACGTGAAAGCGCAGAGCTTCTACGTGGGAGCGACAATGGGGGCTCCATTAACGCAGCTCGAGTAGAGGCTGAATTTCGCAATATTTTGCGGCAGATTGAACAGTTAGAAGTGCAAATTGTGAATAATGCAAGTCCCGAAGCAAATAGGCTGGACACTCTAGTGCAGCAGGGTGAGATATCTGAGGCCGCAGCCGACTATTATCGGCGATTAAGCGAACAACCGCAGCGCTTGCAACGTTGAATCAAAGTCAAGGTTATTGGACGGGGCACTCTGTTTGCTTTAAACTTGCAACTTCGTCTTAATAATGAGTCCCTCCATTTGTGAGCGTTTATCTGATTTATCTCAACACTGCCCAAAAGATTGATACCGTCGAGCTTGGCACTGTTCGAGGGCTGGTCATGGCCAATCCGGTAACGTGCGAGACTCGTGCGCTTGCCAAAGATTACCTAGCTATAGACGTGGGCGATGAAATCATTGGCTGTAACGGTGATGGAATACGGTGGCAGGCCACCATCGACGAAATTGTTAACGCGACCATACAAGAAGAAGATGGCGAGATGGGTGACCCAGTGCGGATCCTCAAGGGTTCGCTCACTGCGCGCGGTGGTCGTTCAGTGGCAGCTGCTTGCAAGCGCATGAAAGATAACGATATCAAGATGCCCGACATCATCAATTCGCGAGGCAGTGGTTTCAAGCAAGGCGCTTTAGCCAATTTATTGACAGAACAGCAAGCTGAAGAGCTCGCTTCAGGGCTGAAGTAAGCCCCCTGAGTAGTAATCTACTGCCGCTAGGGTGTTATTTTGCTAAAGCTTTGGCTCTCAGCGGCCGCTCGTAACCCTACTGTGCGTAATATCGCATAAATTTTCTGACTAATCTTAGAGTATCTACAATGAGTTTCGACACGCTTAGCGTCGGTAGTGACGTTCCAAACGAAGTCAACGTAATCATCGAGATTCCTGCCAACAGCGACCCCGTCAAGTACGAGGTTGATAAAGACACTGGCACTCTGATGGTTGATCGTTTTATGGCGTCACCTATGTTTTACCCGTGTAACTACGGCTATATACCGCACACATTGTCTGAAGACGGTGACCCTATCGATGTGTTGGTCCACACGCCTTATCCGTTAGTTCATGGAAGTGTCATTGCTTGCCGACCAGTGGCAGTTCTGAACATGAAAGATGAAGCCGGCCCAGATGCCAAGCTATTAGCAATGCCAAAGAAAAAATTAACAACTCTTTACGATCACATCGACGATGTTGACGACCTTCCAGAACTGTTGAAAAAACAGATTGAGCATTTTTTCACACGTTACAAAGAGCTGGAAAAAGGCAAATGGGTTGAGATTGCAGGTTGGGCTAACGCCGCTGATGCAAAACGTCAAATCTTGGAAAGTATTGAGCGAGCAAAAAGCTAGTTTTTTAGCAACTTAGCTAGAATTTCTCACCAATGAGGTGAAGATATGCCCCAATTCAGGCGGGGCGCTATATTACGGCGTGCTATTTGCAAGCACATGATCCATACGCTTACGCAGAGGATCAAGTGCTTGTAACGAAGGCGATTGCCGCTAAGCCGAATGCTGCCAGCGATCAACCTTTGCATAGCTATGTAAAATATGGTTGATAACGCGAACTTAACGGTCCAGATGGCGGATAATGCCCTATGACTACAGCAGCTGCTACACCTCGAGAACCTATGCCCAAACCCGAGCTAGGTATCATTATTTCGATGTTCCCTGAGTTGCATGAAACTTTCATCCTTCGCGAACTGGTCGCCCTAGAGCGTCGCGGAATGAGGTTTCATATTTACTCTCTCCAGCATCCCCGAGATCCAATTACACTCGATGACGCTATCCGTCTTTCCACGGAGAGAACCAGTTATTCCAGCTTATTTACATTGGCAACCTTGGGTGCCCTAGCCAGGACTTTGATCAAACATCCACTGCCGCTGTTGAAAAGCGTTGCCAGTCTTGTTTGGAGCGGGAAAGATCGGCCGATGGATATCGTTAAAAACTTGGCGATCTTACCAGCCAGCCTGCATATTGCAGAGCAAGGCCACAAACGTGGCATCGTACATTGGCATGGTCATTGGGCAAACATTCCCACTACAGCTTGTTGGTTTCTGGGCCGAATCTTTGGAGATAGCTGGTCTGCAGCCATTCATGGTGAAGATATATTTTCGTCAAACAAATTTCTCAGTCATAAACTGGACGAAGCTACGTTCTGTGTAGTGTGCAGCGATCTTTTCTGTCAACACCTGAAACACAACATAAATTTAACTACTCCACAAAATATTCATCTGAATTATCATGGGCTTGATCCCAAGGTAACCGAGCGAAAATCACCGGATAGACAATCACATCCTGAGCTCTCTGTGGTCAGCATTGGCAGGCTGGTGCCAACCAAAGGTCTGGATGTCGTGATAAATGCATGTGCAATCTTGCGATCACGTGACATCCAAATCAATGTGAAAATCATTGGTTCTGGCCCTTTACTCGATGAGTTGTCTCAATTGGTGGCATCTCTTGGCATGGAGGAGCATGTAACATTTCTTGGTGCTCTCGCATTCGAACAAGTCCTCGAAACATTGGAGGTCGCTGATATTTTTGCCCTTGCTCCGCGCATGATTCCCGGGCATCCACCTGACGGCATTCCCAACGTTATTGCAGAGGCGATGGCCCTTGGAGTACCGGTCGTAACCACGAAGGTTAGCGCTATTCCTGAGTTGGTTAGCGATGGGGAGACAGGCACACTTGTTGAAGTTGATGATGTGGAGGCTTTTGCCAGTGCGCTTGCGGCTTTTCATACAAACCCACAATTAGGCTCGACTTTTAGTCAGGCTGCCCGTACACGCGTCGGCCAATTGTTTAATCAAGATGACAATATTGATGATTTGTTAGCATTGTTCGAAAGATACACTCAACAAGATTTTCTCATTTCAACACTCCCTGATTAATAAACATGAGCAGTGAAAAACGAGAGGACATTGAAGGTGCCAAACGTAATCGAGTGGTTGCTTTTGTTATCGAAGAGCTCAGTATTGGCGGTGCCGAGCACATGCTTGTGACAATGGCCAATTGCTTTGTGGAGCGTGGTTGGCGAGTTCACATGATTTGCATAAGCAAGGCAGGAGAGCTTACTAATATCCTTGATCAGAGGGTTTCATTGCATGTTTTAGACAAGCATATAGGCATAGATCTGCGGTTGCCTTATCGTTTTATTCGTTGCATCCGCCAGATAAAGCCTGACGTTATCAACAGCCATCTATGGGTTGCCAATTCGTGGTCGCGCCTATCCTTGTTACTGAAAAAGCTTCCCATCATAGCGACCGAACATTCTCGAGATACTTGGAAGCCTCCCCATTTTAGAATGGTTGATCGATTGCTCGCAAAGCGTATGTTTCTGATGGTGACGGTGAGTCAGGACACTGCCAATTTTTACACTGATGACATTGGAATCCATCGAGATAAGGTTAAGGTCATAAACAATGGTGTTGATACAAAGCATTTTGCCTCTGGCAATGGAACCCGGCTGCGCACAGACTGGTTCGAAGGTTTTACTGACGATAAACGCCAAAAATTTCTGATTGGCACAGTTGGCAGATTGGTCAGTGCGAAAAATCATAAGCGCTTGATTGATGCGACGGCTGCTCTCGTTAATGATCCAGAAATTGCCGAGCAATACGATATCCATTTAAAAATTGTTGGGGAGGGGCCTGAGCGTCTGCTCATTCAGCGCCACATCGATGATTTGGGTTTGCAACAACATGTTTCTCTAGCTGGGGCTAGACACGACACCGCTGACGTTTTTGCTGCATTCGATCTGTTTGCCTTGTCTTCTGATAGGGAAGGCCATCCATTGACTGCCCTTGAAGCACAGTCTGCAGGTACGCCAGTTGTGCTGACTGATGCAGGAGGCTCTGCTGAGGCCATCGCTCGGCAAGGTGATGAAAGCGGTGGATTACTTGTCCGTCCAAGTGTTGAGGCAATGACCGAGGCGTTACGTGAGATGTTGTTGAACACGCAAAAACTTGAGGCGTATTCAAGCTTTGCGCAGCGCTTTGCTCTGGAGCACTTCGATAAGGAGCAGATGATTGATCGTTACGAGGCGATATTTAATAAAGCGATAGAGAAATAGTTAGTTGACATAGACATGCAATTTGCGAGAGTCTTGGTAGGCTTTTAAATAGTCTACTCGGAGAGAGTTGTGAAAACACATTTAAGTATTGCTGCCATCCTAGCGTTGAGTTCGGGACTCGCTGTCCCAGTACATGCCCAAGGTGAAGTGGGTGCCTGTTTAATCACTAAAACCGATATCAATCCATTTTTCGTAAAGATGAAAGAAGGCGCCAGTGCGAAGGCTGAAGAGCTTGGAATCAATCTCTCAACTTATGCCGGCAAGGTTGATGGTGACCATGAAACTCAGGTTCAGGCCATCGAAACCTGTATTGCTTCTGGTGCAAAAGGCATCCTGATCACAGCATCTGACACAAAAGCCATTGTGCCAGTGGTACAGCAAGCGCGTGAAGCGGGGCTGCTAGTTATAGCTCTAGACACACCATTAGAGCCAATTGATTCAGCAGACGCCACCTTCGCTACTGATAACTTCAAAGCTGGAGAGCTCATCGGAGCATGGGCGGCTGCACAGCTAGGTGATGCTGCTGCTGATGCGAAAATTGGTATGTTGGATCTAGCAGACAGTCAACCTTCGGTTGGCGTACTTCGCGACCAAGGATTCTTACAAGGCTTTGGTGTAGATCTTGTTGACCCATCTCGTTGGGGTGATGAGGATGACGCTCGCATCGTCGGCAATGAAGTGACCGCGGGTAATGAGGAGGGTGGAAGAACAGCCATGGAATCTTTAATGATCAAAGATCCTGGTATTAACGTGGTTTACACCATCAACGAACCTGCCGCTGCCGGCGCCTACGAGGCATTGAAAGCCTTCGGTCGTGAAGACAAAGTCATGATCGTTTCAGTCGATGGTGGTTGCCCAGGCGTGCAAAACGTTGCTGATGGTGTGATCGGTGCAACCTCTCAACAGTATCCACTTCTGATGGCTTCTCTTGGTGTTGAAGCAATTGCCGCGTTCGCTGCTGATGGAACTATTCCTGAGCCTACAGAAGGACTTGGGTTCTTCGATACTGGCGTGTCATTGGTTACAGACCAGCCGGTTGACGGTGTCGAATCTATCGACACTGCAGAAGGAATGGACCGCTGCTGGGGCTAATTCATTAAGCGAACCAGTAATTACCCAATCGTCTTGGCACTATTGCGCACTGATGCAGCTATTTGATAAACCCGAGCAGTTGCTCAGTCCTATTGCCGATGCTCTTAAAGAGTGCCCGCCTTTCAATCGTTTGATTGTTGGAGTGGTGGGTGCTCCAGCGTCTGGCAAGAGTACGCTTGGAGGCTGGTTGAGCCAAGAAATCAACCGGTCTTGGTCAATCGATTCTCAGTCTATTGTTGTGCCCATGGATGGTTTTCATCTAGACAATTCTGTGTTGGAAGCTCGGCAATTACTTGCCGTTAAAGGAGCTCCACAAACCTTTGACGTTCTTGGTTTTATCACGCTGTTACAACGGCTGGCTGCAGGCACGTCGGCTGGTCCAGTATTTTTTCCAGAGTTCGATCGATCTGCTGATCTCGCACGCAGCGCTTCAAACGTTGCTGAACAACATCATCGCGTCATTATAGTAGAAGGCAATTATCTGCTGTTGCAGCATCCGCTTTGGGAAGATATCGCATCGCTGCTGTCTTTGAGTATTTTTCTGGAAGTGCCAATGGCTGAACTTGAAAAACGGTTGATTAAGCGCTGGTTGGAGCACGGTCTTGATACAGAGTCAGCACGTGCACGTGCGCTTAACAACGATATTCCCAATGCTCAGCTTGTTACCAAGGAATCAGCTCAAGCCCACTTAATACTCAAGAGCGTGTGATAATAGGGGCTTTCCGTATTTGGAAGCTTTATGAACTCATCCACGACTTTGCCTGACGTCACCGAATCCAATGCACTTATGGTTGTGGGCTGGCGCGAATGGGTAAGCCTACCTGAGCTGGGAATACTGGCCATAAAGGCAAAAGTGGATACTGGGGCTCGCACCTCGGCCATAGATGCTTTCGATATTGAACGGTATCAGGATGCAAGCGGCGCCGATTGTATAGATTTTTCTGTCAATCCTGTGCAGCGAGACAAAACAATACTCAGACGATGTACAGCTCCCTTAATAGATATTCGGCGCGTAACAGATTCAGGCGGACATGCCGCAGAACGCTATTTCATAAAAACAACGCTGCAAATAGGCGAAAGCACTCGGTCTATCGAATTAACGCTAGCGCACCGTAAGGATATGTTATTCAGAATGCTACTCGGTAGAACATCGCTTGCCCCAAATATAGTAGTAAACCCGCACCTATCCTATTCCTTAGGTCGGCTCAATGCACGCGCATTGTATGCAGCAGCCCCGCAGGACTCCCTGAAATGAAAATTGCCGTTTTATCCAGAAATAAGCACCTGTATTCCACACGCAGACTTATTGAAGCAGCAGAGGCGCGTGGGCACGAAGTACGCGTCGTGGATGTGCTCAAGTGCTATATGAACATCGTTTCAAAAAAGCCTGAAGTTCATTACGAAGGTAAGAAGCTGGAGCATGTGGACGCGGTCATTCCAAGGGTTGGCGCATCGGTAACGGCGTATGGCACCTCAGTGCTTAGGCAGTTCGAAATGATGGGCACCTATACATTAATAGAAAGCGTGGCTTTGTCGAGATCCAGAGACAAGCTTCGCGCTTTGCAGTTGTTATCTCGTAAAGGCATTGGCTTGCCAGTAACAGGATTTGCAAACAAGCCAGGCGATAGCAAAGACATCATCAAGCTGGTTGGCGGTGCGCCGGTTGTTATCAAGTTGTTGGAAGGCACTCAAGGCATTGGTGTGGTCCTGGCAGAGACCAATAAGGCGGCTGAATCGGTTATTGAGGCGTTCATGGGACTGCAGGCCAACATATTGGTGCAAGAATTCATCAAGGAGGCGGGCGGTGCGGATATCAGATGTCTTGTGGTGGGAGGCAAAGTAGTTGCGGCAATGAAACGTCAAGGTGCAGAAGGTGAATTCCGATCCAATCTGCATCGTGGTGGTTCTGCCAGTCTGGTCAAAATCACACCTGAAGAGCGCGCAACGGCTGTGAGTGCTGCAAAAGTGTTGGGTTTATCGGTTGCGGGTGTAGATCTACTGAGATCGGAGCGTGGTCCGTTGGTCATGGAAGTTAATTCCTCTCCGGGTCTTGAGGGTATTGAAGCTGCCAGTGGTAAAGATGTTGCCAGTATCATCATTGACGAACTGGAGAAAAACGCTCGGCCAAACAACACAAAAACCCGTGGGGATAAAGGTTGAGCGACAAATCCGCCAAGAGTATGGCGCGTAATTCACCTATTACAATAGGTGGTATTACTATTCAGCCTGGGCAAAGACGTTACGTTGATCTACCACTACCTCCCCTTTACACACAAACCTCTGTTGCCATGCCTGTGCATGTTATTCATGGCAAGCTAGCAGGACCAGTGATGTTTATTACAGCGGCTATTCACGGTGATGAAATCAACGGTGTTGAAATCATTCGTCGCTTACTAGCAACAAAAAGTCTTAATCGTTTGTCAGGGACAATTATTGCAGTACCGGTAGTTAATGTGTATGGCTTTGTGACGCAATCACGATACCTGCCAGACAGGCGAGATCTTAACCGTTCATTCCCGGGTTCAGAGCGAGGCTCAATGGCGGCACGTCTTGCGCACACCCTGATGAGTGAAATTGTGAGTAAGTGTACGCATGGTATAGATTTGCATACAGCGGCGGCTGGTCGTACCAATCTGCCACAAATTCGAGTTGATCTAGATGCTAATCCAGAGCTACTGGCTATGGCAGAGGCCTTTGCACCGCCTATATTGCTTGATTCAAGCACCCGTGGTGGAGGAACGCTGCGTGATGCAGCAGGTAAGTTGCCACTGCTGCTTTATGAGGCGGGCGAGGCACTACGATTTGATGATGTTGCGATCAGGGTGGGACTTAAGGGCGTTCTGAATGTTATGCGGTATCTGCACATGTTGCCAGCGACTAAAACACGTGAAAAAAAGAGCCTTACGTGGATTGCGAATAACAGCGTGTGGATGCGTGCGCCGCAAAGTGGTGTTCTCAGGTCGAGAATTGCTTTGGGTGGCATTGTTGGCAAGGGAATGGTGCTGGGGTATATTTCTGACGCCTTTGGAGAATCCGAACAAGAGGTGCTTAGCACTGTATCTGGTGTGTTGGTTGGTTGCACCAAGCTACCGCTGGTACATGAAGGTGAAGCCTTGTTTCATGTTGCCACCAGTGAGAGCGATAAATCAGCAGCGCAAGCTGTTGATGAATTTCACCTTGAATATGAACAAGCGACCATCAACGACTAATACAGTCCTTTAATTTTAGTTTCTAAACTCTGACACACTATGAAAACAAGATCTCTTGGCGTGCACGGCATGGAGGCATCTGTTGTAGCTTTTGGCGCCTGGGCAATAGGCGGGTGGAAGTGGGGAGGCTCTGATGCAACCGCTTCTGTCGATGCAGTAAAAGCAGCGTTGGATGCCGGGGTAAACATCATAGATACAGCGCCAGTGTACGGTTTCGGTTTGTCTGAAAAACTGGTAGCAAAAGCTATTGAAGGGCGCAAGCGAGAAGACATTCTTATTGCCACTAAGTGTGGCCTTCGATGGGACATCGAAACCCCTACGCTTCATTTCAAAAGCGACAGTGAGGCGATTTACCGAACGTTAACGGAAGAGTCGATTCGCTGGGAGTTACAACAAAGCCTAGAACGTCTAGGTACCGATTACATTGATTTGTATCAAACACATTGGCCAGATCCTAATACAGATATGGAAGCGGTAGCTAGTACTCTACAAGCGCTTAAAAACGAAGGCCTGATTCGCGCATGGGGTCTGTGCAATGAATCTCCACAAAGACTGATCGCCGCAGCGACTATAGGAGAGCTTGCTACCGATCAAGAACGGTATAGTCTTCTTGATCGTGAACAAGACCAAGCCAATTTACCTGTTTGCGCTGATCACGATCTTGGCTTTCTTTGTTACTCGCCAATAGCGCAAGGTTTGCTGACTGGAAAAATGGATGCAAAGCGACAATTTAATGAAGGTGATTTACGCTTGGGCAATCCTCGTTTTTCTGCCTCTGCACGTGAGGCTATTCAAGCTGTATTGGCACCAGTAAAAGCACTAGCGAGAGATCGAGAGCTCAGTGCCGAGCAATTGGTATTGGCTTGGACACTAAAACAACGTGGGGTGACTCATGTACTCGCAGGAGCAAGAACTGCAGAACAAGCTGTAAGCAATGCTGTTGCTGGAACGGTGGATCTTGATGATGAGGAGTTCAGTGTCATCCAGCAGGCTGCCGATGCCTGGCCTGGATTTGTGAAATTCACAGAAGATTAGGAGAGTACGTATGGACGAGGTCTTAAGATTCTGGTTTGAAACACTGACCCCAAAGCAGTGGTTTAAGAAATCTACAAACCTTGATGCGCAAATAAGCGAGGCATTTGAAAAAACCTTTAATGAGGTTGTTGCTGGGGAGACAGCGTCCTGGCGAGACTCTGCGGAAGGGCGACTGGCTGAAGTTATTGTACTTGATCAATTCACACGCAATATGTTTCGCAATACAGCAAAGGCGTATCGTTACGATTCGCTAGCGTTGGCCTTAGCACAAGAAGCGGTGCGCGGCGGACACGACAAAGCGCTTCCTGAATCCCAACGTGTGTTCTTATATATGCCATACATGCACAGTGAATCACACAAAATTCATGTTGATGCCATGTTGCTTTTCAAAGATCTGCCAAATTTGAATTACGAAATAAGACACAAGGAAATAATTGACCTGTTTGGTAGATACCCTCACCGCAATGAGGTTCTTGGGCGTGAGTCTACAGCTGAAGAGCTTGAGTTTCTTAAAACGAATAAGGGCTTTTAAAGCTGTATTGTATAAAAATATAACTGTAAATAAATACAGTATCTTTAATAAAGTGTTCACATATTCGTATTGTACTCACCACTACAAGTGGTAGACTCATTGAACTAACGGAGAATGTGTCATGGAAGATGCTGTAGATGTAGTGGCTGCCAGTAACAGACCAAACACGGGTTATTTTCAACTTGGCATACCCTCTTTTGATGTTCGTGAGCAGCATCAATTTGGTCAGAGTATCCGTCTCGCTATGGCATGTATAGAGGGTAGTCCAGAGCCAATTGTTACTCGTTCAATGCCCACTGACGCCCCATCTATTCGACAACGGCTAAATGTGTTGTCGCAAAATATCACGTCTCACCATGCTGATCTACTAGAGCTTCTAGTCCGCTTTGATGATGTCAAAGGTTGGGATGCCAGCGGTTCAAAGCACTGTGTGGCATGGATGAACCTTGAATTAGGTATTGGCTCAAAACTTGGTTGGGAATATTTGAAGGTAGGGCGGCAATTGCGCGCTTTACCCACCACTACAGCACTCTTTCGCGCGGGAAAACTCTCTTGGTCAAAGGTTCGTGCCATTGCTAGAGTAGCTGATGAAGAGAGTGAAAAGCTGCTATGTCATGCCGCACTCGATGCGTCTGTATCCGATGTGTACCGACTATGCAGAGAATATCAATGGCAGCAAGACAACGATAGCGACAAAAACGACAACGAACGCGCCGCGCAACAATGGAAATCTAGGTCGCTGATCTGGAAGCTGGCCAATAATGGTAATACGTGTATTCAACTTACATTGCCGCCAGAAATAGCTCAGGCATTCCTAAGTAGCGTTGAACATTCACTAAATTTATTGAATGAATCTGCCGAACACAATAAAACACAACGATCAGAACTTAGCATCTCCGCACGTCGCGCCGACGCTGCAGTGCTTATGGCAGAGGCCAGCTTACAAGCAGATACACGCAACATAGCGGCTGCTGATCGTTATCAGGTGATTGTGTCTGTAGAAAGTGGTGATCTTACTGCTCCGATGAAAAAGCTACCCACTGTTAAGCACGCAGGTCCCATTGCACGGGAAACGGCTCGACGTATTGCCTGCGATTGCAGCATCACTAACAATGTTCTTAATAATGGTGAGCCAGTTAGCATAGGTCGTAAATCAAGGCTATGGCCAGCCGCTATGTCCCGTGCGATTAAAAATCGCGACAAGCATTGCCAGTTCAACGGCTGTACACAAACCAGAAATTTGCAAATCCACCACATTAAACATTGGGCTGATGGTGGAACCACCAGTATTGATAATGGTGTCTGTCTTTGCCAAGCGTGCCACACCAAGGTGCACGAGGGCGGGTATAAAATTCAGAGAGTGGAAAATAACACACAACGCTTAGATGAACAGTTCGCTCGGCAACAGCGCCCTCGTCAGTCATTTTCTCAGTCATCTTGTCAAACGGGTGATCAACTCTCTGTAGAACTCATAAACATTGAGCGTGAGCTACGAGACAACCGAGAGTCTTTTGATCAAGTGAGGGCACTACTACCCACAACGTATAGATTTCGCATAGTCGATGCGGAAGGTCGAGATATTCGGGATTACGATTTTTATGACTCTAGCCATCACTTGGAAGTTGCATCATGTGACTCTACGCGTATTGACACCACGAGCTTAAGTCCCATTGACTCGGAGTCTGCAGGCTTGAACCTCATGCAGGTAAACTCTACACGCGTAGAACCTGCAGACGTAAGTTTTACATGCGTAAACGCCGAACGTGTTGATTCTACAGACTTCACTACAACAGATGTAAAGCTTGCACCTGGAGAGTCTACACACGTAGATTCAACAGCAGATATCTTTAACCATCCTTGGTTTATTGCCGAGCAAGCTGCAATTTATTATGGAAACCCAAGTGTGCATTGAGAAAATATATCATAGCTAGTGAAAATCCCTAGAGCTTGTGCTCAGTTCACCAAGCATCCAGGTCAGGTCTTCAATTTTTCGTGCTACCAGATGTTCTACGCCTTGTTCGCGTTGTGTTTTTCCATAAACAGATAGCATTTTTGCATTGAGTACCTCTTGGCGAAACGCATCAACAACTTTGCTCCAGACGATAATGTTCACTGGGCCACCTTCATCCTCAATAGTTAGAAACAATACGCCTTTGGCAGTACCGGGGCGTTGGCGCATTTTTACAATGCCGGCCAGTCTTGCCATGCCGCCGTTGGGTACGCTTGCCCAGCGTGTTGAGTTCATAATGCGTTTTTGCGTTAAGCGCTCTCGTAAAAGAGATAGGGGGTGTCGCTGTAATGTTAGGCCCAGACTCATGTAATCAGCAGTTGTATTATCGCCCTCTGTAGGCACCGGCAGAGCTAGTTCAGGTTCTATGGCGGAAGCATCCTGTAATAACTCTGGTAGTGCTTCAACACCGAGGAGATCCCACTGCGCTTGGTGTCTATCACCGCTAATATTTTCAAGCGCACCGGCTATTGCCAGTGCTTGCTGGTCTGTCTGGTTGATGCCGCTACGTCTAACCAAATCGGCTGCACTGGTAAAAGGACTATTGCCACGCGCTTTAAGTATACGATTAGCGCCAGAAACCGAGAGCTTGGAGATTAATCTGAAGCCTAGACGAACAGCTCCTTGCTCTGTGTTGTTAGTTTCAGGACTATCTGCGTTGCATTTATCGGTGTCGTATCCGTTTGCTTCGTATTCGTTTTTCTTGACTAATTTTTTGCTAGATATATTTTCCTTAACTCGATTCTCTTTAACTTGATGTTGAGTAATTGAACTTGGTTTAACTAACTTGTGATCCCATTCGCTCTCGTTTATGTCCACTGCCAAAACGATTACGCCATGGCGTCTGGCGTCTTGTGTGAGGTCTGATGGATCATAAAAACCCAAGGGTTGGCTGTTGAGCATGGCGCATAAAAAAGCTGCAGGTTCGTGGCACTTTAACCAGCAAGAGACGTACACCAGCAATGCAAAGCTGGCTGCGTGGGACTCAGGAAAACCGTATTCGCCAAAACCTTCAATTTGTTTGAAAATGGATTCTGCGAATTCTTTTTCATAGCCCTTTTTCAACATACCGCCAACGACACGATCATGAAATTTGGTGATCTCTCCGCTGCGTCGCCAGGCGGCCATGGACCGACGTAACTCATCAGCCTGACCTGCGGTAAATCCAGCGGCTACCATGGCTATCTCCATCACTTGCTCTTGGAATACTGGCACTCCCAGTGTGCGCTTCAGAACATGCTCTAGATCTTTATTAGGGTAGGTGACAGGCTCAATGCCCTGACGACGTTTTAGGTAAGGGTTGACCATGCCACCTTGAATAGGGCCTGGGCGCACGATAGACACTTCAATGACCAAGTCGTAGTAGTTACGTGGACGCAGGCGTGGCAGCATGGACATTTGCGCACGCGATTCTATCTGGAACACACCAACGGTATCTGCTTTGCAGATCATGTCGTAAGTAGGTGTGTCGTTGGCGGGAAGGCTAGCCATGGTATGTCGAATGCCGCGATAGCCTTCGATCAGGTTGAAACATTTGGCTATAGCGGTGAGCATTCCTAACGCTAATATATCCACCTTGAGTAAACCGAGTTCTTCTAGATCATCTTTGTCCCATTGAATAATAGTGCGATCAGCCATAGCAGCGTTTTCTACAGGTACCAATGTAGAAAGGTCTTTGTCGGAGATAATAAAGCCGCCAACATGCTGTGATAAATGCCTTGGAAAACCGAGTAACTGCTTTAGCAACCAAGTGAAGCGTTTAATGATGGCATTGTCTGGGTCAAAGCCCATATCGGTTAGTTTTTCATCGACCATTTCTGCGCCATCCCACCAAGCCAGTGATTTTGACAGGGCGTCTATCTGATCTTCTGAAAAACCAATAACCTTGCCTAGATCACGGATGGCGCTACGTTTACGGTAGGTGATAACTGTGGCAGCTAGTGCCGCACGATGTCGGCCGTACTTGGCATAGATATATTGGATGACTTCTTCACGACGTTCGTGTTCGAAATCCACATCGATATCGGGCGGCTCATTACGTTCTTTAGAAATAAAGCGCTCGAACAGCATGCGCGTACGTGAGGGATCTACTTCTGTAACTCCTAAGCAATAACACACTGCTGAGTTGGCTGCTGAACCACGCCCTTGACACAAAATGCCTTCGCTTCTCGCAAAGCGCACAATGTCATGCACCGTAAGAAAATACGATTCGTATTGCATATCATGAATAAGCGTTAGCTCGTGTTCT
Organism: Granulosicoccus sp.; assembly: GCA_023300375.1. Taxonomy (GTDB): domain Bacteria; phylum Pseudomonadota; class Gammaproteobacteria; order Granulosicoccales; family Granulosicoccaceae; genus Granulosicoccus. Next base: position 14,474 of record JALZWO010000044.1, read on the forward strand.
ATCTGCCCAGCTACAGAATCACTGTAGCCATCAGGCCAACGCCAGCGCGCACCTTCGAGTGTTAAACGACGTAAATACTGCGATGCACTGAGATCGGCAGGTACGACTTCGCGAGGGTATTGATAATCAAGCTCAGCTAAATCAAAGGAGCATAGTGCAGCAACGTCAGCGGCATTTTGCAATGCTTGTGTAGGGTAAATAGAGTTCAGCGTGCGTTTGTCTCGCATATAGCGCTCGCCGTTTTGGAATAACAAACGACCTGCGGTGTCTAAGGTGCAATTATGCTGAATACAGGTAAGTACATCTTGCAAGGCGCGACGTTTGCGCTCGTGCATATGAACATCGCCTGCAGCTACAACAGGCATGTCGTGTGTTTCGGCTGCGCTAATGAGCCAATGCTGATGCTTCTGATCATAAATACCGTAGTGAAGCTCTAGCGCCAGAAACGTATTGGGCCCTAAAGAGCGAAACCAGTCGAACCAGTGGCCCATATTAGCTCGCTGTTCAGGCAGGTAAGGCGGCACCAGCAAGAGACAGCAACCATCCAGACCCGCGTTATCAATCATCTTGCGGTTGATGGTGTAGCTGCCCTTGTCAGCTTTGCGTCGTGACTCGGTAATCAGTTTGCATAATCTGGCATAAGAGCTTAAGTCTCTTACTAGAACCACCAGCCGGAAACCTTCATCCAGTGCGAATTCACTGCCTACGATTAGTTTGAAGCCTGACAGGGTCATGACGTGCTCACAGGATTTGCCTGGCGCTACCTCTGCTTTACCAGCGGCTGACGTGGCGGCGTCCTGTGCCGTTGTTTGGGCTTTTGCTGCCAACTCCTGAGCTGCCAGCTCTTTCATGCGCCCATAAGCACGCACAACGCCTGCCATGGAGCATTCATCGGTAATGGCCAATGCCGAATAGCCCAGCTCCACGGCTTGGTCTATCAGCTCCTCGGGCCGTGAGGCACCACGAAGAAAGCTGAAATTGGAGACGCAGTGCAGCTCGGCGTATTCGGTGGGCAGGGGATTGTTAGGCTGTAATTTCATACACTGGTATAAAATACAGTATATGAGCTTAAAAGGTCAACGGGTGGGTAACTTGTGTGTCATGTTGTGTTCAGAGTTGAATGTTGTCCTCAAAATTATTAATGATATTCCTGTATGGTTTCAATAATTCCTGAGCTTTGCACTTCTACATGATCAAACACTTAATCCTAGACATCGGCAATGTTATTTGTGCCTGGGACCCAGATGGCCTCGTGGGCATGACGTTCAGTGATCCTGCCGATCAGCAGGAGGCTTTGCGGGCTGTTGTCAGAAATCCGGATTGGTTGGCTCTGGATAAGGGTGATATGGCGGTGGATGAGGCTATCTGGCGTGCGCAGTCGCGAACGCATCTTGCTGCAGCTGATATTGAGAGTGTTTATGGCAATCTGTGCAAATCACTGACCGCATTACCAGAAAGCATGGCGGCTATGAAGCGTGCGCATGAGCATGACGTGCCCATGTACATTTTATCTAATATGCAGGCCCATGCCTGGGAGTATTTGCAGAACACGTTTGAGTGCTTTAGCTGGTGCACCGACGTTGTTATATCGTGTGAGGCACGGCTGATCAAACCTGACCCTGCCATCTACGAACATGTGTGTACCAAGTTCTCTATCAGCCCGGAAAGCTGTGTGTTTGTTGATGACATGAAAGAGAACGTTGATGCTGCCATTGCCTATGGCATGCAGTCAGTACAGCTCACCGATAGACAACAAGGTGGAGTTGTATTAAACGCACTGGTAGATCAGGTAGTGAGTGCTAGGGGTTAGAGATTGTTACTCGCAATAAAGCGGCTTATAGATTTACACGCATTTTGTAACTCTTCACCATCTACGCATAGGCCAATACGTACTAAATAGCGACCGCCAGGGCCAAAGCCATCGCACGGAAGCACTGATACTTTTTCTGCGTCTAGCAGCGCTATTGCAAAGTCATATGCGGTGGTGCCTAGTGCTTCAACATCGAGCAGGATAAACATGCCTTGCTCTGGGTCAATCAAACGCACGGGGGCCAGATCGGTGAGCTCAGCCACGGCAATGCGCCGTCTTTCGTTCATCACATTGCGTACGGTGACTGGTGTTTGTGCTGATTGCTCTAGCGCCACAGTGGCGGCATCCTGAATGAAAGGAGGTAGGCCATAATGCATGCACACTGATAAGTTATACAAATGTGCGTGTAGCTCTTCAGAGCCAACGGCCCAGCCAATGCGCCAGCCGGTCATGCGATGTGACTTAGACAAACTGCCTACAGTGATTAAAATATCGGTAGCACCTGGTAGCTGATGCGGCAGGTCTATTGAATCGGGTTCGACAATATCCAGATAGACCGCATCGAGTATTAGCCAGATTTGCTGCTTCACGCAAGCAGCCACAATGCGTTCGAGTTGCGAAGCGCTGTAACGACTACCCAGAGGGTTGTTCGGGGCATTCAGAACGATGGCTCGTGTACTAGGGTTGATGGCGTTGAGTAGCTTTTGTTCGTCAAGCCGATAGTGATCTTCGGTGTCTACTTGTACGGTAACCACAGTGGGGCCAGGCGCGCCAAAAGTCGCCTGATAAGTGGTGTAGTAGGGCGCCACGAGAATAACTTCATCACCGGCCTGTAATAAGACCTGAGCCAATGAGAACAGTGCGTTTTGCGCACCGGCAAACACGGTGACCATCGACGAATGGGCGCTTTGCCCTGTCAGTTTTTCATGATAGTGAGCAATGGCTGTTCGTAGTTTCACATCACCACAGACATCAGCGTAGTGATGTCTGCCGGATTGCAGGCTCTCTACGGCCTTATCAACAATACGCTTAGGGGTTACCTCATTGACTTCCTGGCCAATGCTTAGCACAGTGATATTTTCGCCGTTTTGCACCCGTTGCGTTGCCAGCGTATGTACCGCCCACGGATCGATGCTGAGGCCATCACTGGCGGCGCTTTTTTCCTGAATACGATCAGTCAATGTAGAGAATTTCATAGGCCAAATTATACGCCTACTCCGTGTTGGGAAACTCAAGTATGATGAGGGAATGTTACGTGCATGACAAAAACCAAGATGGTTACCACTCCCGCCAAAAACGCTGAATCAGAGCCTCGCCGCGTTGTGTTGGTAGAAGACGAGCGTGCGCTGCGAGAAAACTACACACTGGCGCTGAGCAAGGCAGGATTTGACGTATCAGGGTTTGGTGAGGCTGATGCGGCATTGGCGTCGGTACAGGCGAAATTGCCTAGTCTCGCTATCATCGATATTGGCTTAGGTCGTGACAGCGAAGCAGGCTTTGAGCTGTGCAGAGCATTGCGACAAATATCTGCACGCTTGCCTATCATATTCCTGACAGCCCGAGATAGTGAGCTTGATGAAATATCGGGTTTACGCTTGGGTGCTGACGACTACCTCACAAAAGATATCAGCCTGGCGCAGCTTATCGCGCGAGTGAATACGTTATTAAGACGAGTAGAGGCCTTTGCCTGCGACGTGTCTGAGTCCGCTGTCAAAAAGGTTGGATTGTTAGAGCTGGATAAGGACAGGTTAGTGGCGCGTTGGCGTGATCAAACAGTGGATCTCACGGTCACTGAATACTGCCTGGTGGACGTTCTGGCCAGAGAAGTGGGGCAGGTTAAGAGTCGTCAGCAGCTAATGGATGCCGCCAATTTAGTACTCGATGACCAAACCATCACGGCTCACATTAAGCGTATTCGTGCCAAATTTATCGCTCTGGACGATTCGTTCAGCTCTATCCAGACAGTCTATGCATCGGGCTATCGCTGGATGGACGAACTGCCGTACTAGCGGTCAAACAGCCTTATGAGCCTAGTACATGACCCTAGTACATGAGCCTAGCACCATGAGCCTAGCACCATGAGCCTCATATCATGAGCCCTGATCTATGAGTCTTGATCTATGAGTCTTGATCTATGAGATTGCGATCGCAGATGTTCTTGGCTGTGGCATTGACGCTTGTGGTGCCTTTAGTTGGTTGGCAGAGCGTCAAGCAACTTTACGTGGCTTTGCAGCAAACACGCATAGATGATCAAATGCTCAAAGTGGCAAACATGCGCTTGGCGCTATCTGAATCACTGAACGTGGCGAGTTGGCTTGAGCCGTCTCTGGCAGCAGAGCGGCCCAATGACTGGTATGCCGAAAAGTCTCGTTATCCTTTGTTTGTTGATGGTTACGACGATGACTGGCGAAACCTGTTGGGTAGCTGGTACACCTATGATTCTGCGTCAACCGATAACAAGCTGAGCTTGCGATTGGCGAAGAAAAATCAGCGACTTTATCTGTTTCTTAAAGTTACAGATGATCACTTGATCTACCATTCCGTACCTAAGCTTGAAACAAACCCTGCGGAAGGTGAGACTCCCGATCGCTGGCTGCAGCTCGTCAATGGTGACTCGGTACATATCGCTGTTCAGGCCGGTGATGGGCGCGTAGAGCATGGATTATTTCGCACTGTTGCGCCAGGTTCAGTCGCTGCTGTGTCGGGAGTGGATCAGCCTGGGCGTCCAGCCGGTAGCGCGTTGCCAGGGTGGCGGGGTTTCTGGTCACGTAGCGTTGATGGGTATCAATTAGAAGCCAGTATTGCACTACCTGGTAACGGAACTCGGGTGGGTGTGGCTGTTGTTGACGTAGACACAAGCGATGAGCCTCGGAGGCGATGGTTGGGTACGTTTGATCCATTACCAAAGCAAACTTATTCGTTGCCTAATTTACCTAAACCCGCAGACAGCGCAATCTCATCGCGTGTTTTCTTTGCCAGTGAATTAGTCCAAGAGCAGTTGCAGGGCTGGACAAACAGTGGTGCTAGGTCGCGTCTGTTCGATGTTCATGGTCGCCTTGTGGCGGATGTCAATAATCTTTACACCACGGTACTGGATGATCTTGATGACGAGGAAGCAGCCTCCTTTAAGGGGGTTCTGGATGCTCTGTTGTTCAGAGTTTTCTCGTTCATGGTTGCTGACGATTTGCCTTTGTTACCTGAGCAGCTCAACGCGGCGGTGCTGCTGAATCTTAGCGATGAACGTAGGTCCGCGGTAGTTAACGATCAGCCTTTAACAACACGCTACGTTACTGATGAAAATGATCGAGTATTAGGCACACTCGCCTCTATTGGGCAAAATCCTCTGCGTGCGTATTTGTTACTGGAGGCCAACGAAGAGCATGCCTCTGCGTATGCTGGCAGTCAGCTTGCTCGGCTGTTCAGTTTATTGCTTCTAGTGAGTCTACTGGTAGGATGCGGTTTGCTGGTTTTTGCTATTGGGCTATCTTCTCGCATACGCAGATTATCTGGCGAAGCTCAGCGGGCGGTTAGTGTTGATGGGCGAGTCAATACTCTGTTTAGCAATGGTCTAACAGACATAGATGCACAAGATGAAATTGGCGATTTGTCGCGCAAACTATCGTCTTTATTGTCCCGTTCTGCGCAATATACGCAGTACCTTGAAGCACTGTCGGGAAGGCTGTCACATGAACTAAGAACCCCGTTGTCAGTGGTTAGAACCTCTCTGGAAAATCTAGATGTAAATGCCTTGGACAAACAGTCTAAATTGCTCATCGAGCGTGCCGAGGGTGGTGCCGTACAACTGGGGCGAATCATCAAAGCGTTGGTAGATTCCACCCGGTTAGAAAACAGCGTGCAAGATGCAGCGTTGGAAGAGGTAGAGTTAGGACGCTGGCTACGCGGTGTTTGCGATATCTATTCCCAGTTGTATCCCGATGTGCGGTTTGTGATACGACCACAAGAGCTACCTGAACTTAACGTCAGGGTATCGCCAGAATTACTGCAACAGGCGATGGATAAGCTTGTTGACAATGCTGTCAGCTTTAGCCACAACGCCTCACTTGTGTTACAGCTTTCTCGAGATGATACAAGAGCAGAATCTCATGCCATGCTTGCCGTTGCCAATCAGGGTCCAGCTATTGATGAGCGACAATGGTCAACGCTATTCGATCCCTTGGTATCGTTGCGCGACATACCTCAGGGTTCAGAATCTGCTGAAGATTTACATCTAGGGCTAGGTCTGTATATGGTTCGGCTCATTGCACGTGGAGTGGGCGGTGAAGTATTCGCCCGCAATCAAGATAAGTGGGTAGTGTTCGGAGTATCGCTGCCTTTATCGTGAGACACTAGCTGGATGAATTTACCCCAGCCTCCCATTATATCGATACGCAATCTCACCAAGACGTATGCCGCCGGTGAGCAAGTGCTTAAGGGCATTGATCTTGATATTAAGCAGGGAGAGATTCTTGCGCTACTAGGACCCAATGGTGCCGGAAAAACCACGCTGATATCCACCATCTGTGGTCTGGTCAGGCCCACGACTGGCACGATTACCGTCGGTGGTCACGATATCGTTAAAGACTATCGCCAGACACGTAAGTTAGTTGGTCTGGTGCCCCAAGAGCTTACATTAGGCGCATTTGATGTAGTTGTTGATACCGTGCGGTTTAGTCGAGGTCTTTTTGGTCTGCCGCCAGATCATGCCAGGGTAGACGAGATCCTTAACGATCTGTCGTTGCTCGATAAAAAAGACTCTATCGTAACGCGTCTTTCTGGGGGTATGAAACGACGTGTGCTGATTGCGAAGGCACTGGCACACGAGCCGAAAATTCTGTTTCTTGATGAACCTACTGCTGGTGTCGACGTTGAACTACGTAAAGAGATGTGGGCGTTGGTTGAGAAGTTGCGACTAAGTGGAGTTACTATCATTTTGACCACTCACTACATCGAAGAGGCGGAAGAGATTGCTGATCGAGTGGGCGTGATAAGTGATGGACGCTTACTGGTTATTGATGAAAAGCAGAACCTCATGAACTCGTTGGGGAAAAAGCAACTCGTGGTCGATCTGCGCTCGCCAATTGAGCAGTTGCCTGAATCGTTGGCAGGTTTTGATGTGGAACTCAGTGAGGATGGTTATCGCATAACGTACACATTTGACACGCAAGGCGATCGCACAGGCATTACCACCTTGTTGCAAGCAGTTAACAATGCGGGGCTGGTATTGAAAGATCTCAATACATCACAAAGCTCCCTCGAAGATATATTCGTTAATCTGGTACATAGCGACAATGAACGTTGAAGCCATCAAAGCAATCTACTTTAACGAGATGCGCCGCACTCGCAAAACGCTTCTACAAAGTATTGCGTCGCCAGTAATTTCTACCGTGCTGTATTTTGTGGTGTTCGGCTCTGCCATCGGCTCACGTATCCAGTCTGTGGACGATGTGAGCTATGGGCTGTTTATTGTGCCTGGGCTCATTATGCTGTCCTTGCTGACACAGAGTATTTCAAATGCGTCGTTTGGCATATTTTTTCTAAAATTCACGGGTTCCATTTACGAAATCATGTCAGCGCCCGTTTCGTTTTTCGAAGTGGTCATTGGCTTTGTGGGGGCGGCTGCAACCAAGTCGTTCATCATTGGCACTATTATTTTAGCGACCGCAGGCTTTTTTGTTGAACTGCGCATTGCTCATCCATTCTGGATGTTGTTCTTCCTAGTCACCACTTGTATTTCGTTCAGCTTGTTGGGATTTATTATTGGTTTATGGGCGGATAACTTCGAGAAGCTGCAGCTCATACCGTTGCTGGTTATTACGCCATTGGTATTTTTAGGTGGTAGCTTTTATTCGGTAAGCATGTTGCCAGAGTTTTGGCAAAAGGTCACTCTGTTTAATCCTGTTTTGTATTTGATCAGTGGTTTTCGCTGGAGTTTTTTTGAAGTCTCCGATGTCAGTGTGACCGTCAGTTTGGTTATGATCAGCGTCTTCTTGCTAACTTGTTTGGCAACTGTGTATTTTATGTTTAAGACAGGTTATAAGCTGAAGCAGTAGGCGATGGCTTGTTCATTCTCAGTGAGCGAAGCGCATGTCTGAACAGCAGTGAACGAATTGTCGATACACGATCTATAAAGAGTTTGCCCTGAAGATGATCTATTTCGTGCTGTAAACAGATTGCATGCATACCGTTGTATTCACGCTCTAGTGATTCACCGTGTTGATTTTTAGCTCTGCACACTACAGCGCTTGGCCGCATGACTTTGGCCGAAATGCCTGGTATGGAGAGACACTGTTCTGAGCAGATTGCAAAGCCTGCCGTCTTTATAATCTCCGGATTAATGAGCACCTCAGGTTGGCTTTTGTCTGTCGATAGATCCATCACCAAAATTTGGTGCAATTGCCCAAGCTGAGGGGCGCATAAGCCAATTCCCGAGGTGGCGTTCAGCGTATCGATCAAGTTTTCCACGAGTGTATCGGTGCTTGAGTCGAATGAACTTACAGGCTCTGCAATTTGCCTGAGTATTGGGTCAGGGTATTCAACAATAGCAGTGTTGGCCATCGTTTTAGGCCCAGCTGGCAGCGGGCGTTTGCACACGGTTACGCACGAGAGGGTAGGCTGCAATAACGGTGATCACTAACAGAACCATCTCAGTGGCATAAACAGCGACGTATCCTGTAGCTATTCCCCATAGTTCATTGTTACTGGCGGCAACGGCGTTATTAACAAGATCACGGACCACGCCACTAAAGGCGATGGCGATACCTGCAGCAGTTGCTTGCACGGCTCCCCATGCGCCTAAGGCTAACCCTGCTTGATCGGCGGGCGCGCGGTTCATAGTGGCGGTGAGTGTTCCGTGACCAAACAAGGCTGCGCCGAAGCCGATCATGAAATTGCCTAGTAGAAATAGTGCCGTGATATCTAAAGGGGCGGCCAGCATGACAAAGGCAAACGCTGGCAGGCCTACTAGAGCACCACTGAGAACCATGCGGTATGGGTCTCCACCATTGCCCAGGATTCTAGAGGCAAGGCCAAATCCGAGCAACCCACCAAAAGCGAGCAGTGCGGTAAGCTTTGTTGTTGCACTGACAGACAGATGCAGGACATGCCCACCAAAGGGTTCTAGTAAAACGTCAGCCATGCCAAATGCCAGAGTGCCAACACCAACAATAACCAATTGCCTTATCGCATTAGAACCCGAAGTGAATCTTTTCCAGGATTCACTAAAGGTAGGATCAGGAGTTGTGTTCTGGGGCTGCCCACGAGTAATGGTTTCTTGTTGCCACATGGCAATAAAGTTGAGTAGCACGGTGACTACTGCGGCACCCTGAATGACTTTGACCAGTTGCCCTGGCGAGAATGACTCTAGGACATAGCCGAATACCAAAGAGCTTATTAGCATGCCCACAAGTAAAGTGACATACATTAGGCCCACTACTTTGGGGTGTGACTCTGGTGGTGTTAGATCAGTAGCAAGTGCCAGGCCTGCAGTTTGTACCGTATGTACGCCTGCGCCGACTAATAAAAACGCAAGGCCTGCGGCGGCATGACCCACCCACAGTGGCCAGTTGGTCGATTCACCTTGCTGCCCTAATACTAGTAGAGCAAAAGGCATGATAGCAAAGCCGCCGAACTGCCACAGCGTACCCTTCCAGATAAACGGTACGCGACGCCAGCCTAAAGCGCATCGGTGGGTGTCTGATTTATGGCCAATGAGAGCACGAAAAGGCGCGAATACTAAGGGCAGGGCCAGCATAACCGCCACCAGCCATGCGGGGACATTCAACTCCACTATCATGACCCGGTTTAGCGTACCGACTAGCAGCACAAGTGCAATACCTACTGAGACTTGGAAGAGCGAGAGTCTCAGTAGCCGGCTAAGAGGTAAATCTTCAGTGGCGACATCTGCAAATGGTAAAAACTTTGGCCCCATGGCGATCCATGAAGCCAGCATTTTTTTGCCCGTCCTTGCCATATCTCAACTCCTTAACAAGGTTTTACTTGTCACACAGCGTTCTTACTTGTCGCGGGTAAGTACCGGGATACCAAGCTTTGAAGACAAGGGCGTGGCATTGCTTGATAGTAGTGGGAGTCCAAAGCTGCTGTTCTTTTTTGAAGATTGCTTTTCAGGATCACTCAGAGTGTCCATTCCCAGTTTGTCTGAAAGTGGTGTGGGATCATCTCTCAAGAGACCCCAGCCAAATTTTGAAGACAAGGGGGTAGGGTTGTCTTTAAGCACTTCCATGCCAATTTTTGACGATAAAGGCGTTGGGTTATCGTTGCTAAGCAAACCACCCATAACCGGTTCAGTAGGAAAGTAACCAGGCTTGGTGAGTTCGGAAAATGCACGAGACATCCAGCTTCTACGATGAGAAAGCACTGGCATCTTTAGTAATGCTGATAGCGGAGCTGGTTGCATCCATGTGTGATATTCGAGCCCTGGCATTTCGCCAATATCAATCTGCTTGCCTGTGTTAAGTGTGTCTGTGCCACGCAGTGCTTCACCAAAAGGAGCCGTGAGCAAGACCAGTGATTGGCCGAGCTGCATCGCATCGGCATAGACCATGGCATGACTGCCAGGAACCTCTGACGCTTCATGCACGCTTATGATGACCTGAGCCAGCATTTCAGTTGTGTCGACGCCGTCATTCTGCCCAGGTGTAAGCATCTCTGGATTGGCATCAGTAAACATTGAGGGTGTAATCACCGAAATGTCTTCTTCTTCGAAGCCATTAGCCTTCAGGGCATCTACGGCTTCTAGTGCATCTGCTTCTGATGCATAGGCTTGTCCGATGGGGATGAGTTTCAGTAACGCCATGATGGCTCTCCTGCTGGTGTCTGGTTGCTAATGGGTACTATAAAAAGCATCAACCCCGTGAACGTATCGCTAACGGGGTTGATGTTCTACCTAACCTCCAAAGAAGGCTGGAAACCACGTTGTGTTGCTCAGGATGGCGTAATGCACAACAAATGAAATTGCAGACACCCAACCTAGAAATAGAGGGATGCCGATTGAAGGCTTTACTACAAGCCACATTTTGCTTTGATTCATTGTGTATTACCTCAGCCGAGCCACGGGGTTAGTACGAATGCCAGAAAATGCGCAACCAGTGCAATCGCGAAAAATACGCGAGCGCCGTCAATGACGTGCTTGTGCAGTTCTTCTGATTGGCTGACGGTAAGTCCTGTTGAAAATACCTGTTCGCTCATGGGGAATTCTCCAAAGTGCCGGAACAATCGAAATACGCGTGCACCACCTGCACGCAGGCGCCCAATGCGTTGTGCATGGACTACGCTGATCGTGTTTACAGATATTCACAACGTGTTTATGATCGTAAACAAGCCCAATGAAAGTGTCAACTAAGATTGTCAAATAGATGTGTAAGCTAAAATTGACACGTTGGGAAAAACACATTGACGTCAGTGTTGCAATCCACCCTGTTTGAGCAAATATTGTACAATTTGGGTAATTCCTTCGCCATTTTTCATGTCACTGAAGATGACAGGCTTGTCGGCCCTGGCGGTGTTAGCATCAAGACGCATGTTGTCTAGGTTGGCATCCACATGAGGCGCTAGATCCGTTTTATTAATAATGAGCAGATCTGAGCGGGTAATCGCTGGCCCGCCTTTGCGAGGAATATCCTCACCTTGGCAAACTGAAATTACGTACACCGTTAAATCAGCGAGCTCCGGTGAGAAAGTTGCCGCTAGATTATCACCACCAGATTCTATGAAAATGATGTCCAGATCGTTGAACTGCTTCGATAGTGTGTCCACAGCGCGCAGGTTGATAGAGGCGTCTTCGCGAATCGCCGTATGTGGGCATCCACCCGTTTCAACGCCCAACACTCGTTCGCTCGGAAGTGCTTGCATGCGAACCAGAGCTTCAGCGTCTTCGCGTGTGTAAATGTCGTTGGTTATAACGGCAATCGAATAATCATCACGCAGGGCTTTGCATAGCTGAGCGACTAGGCTGGTTTTGCCCGAGCCAACCGGACCTCCAATGCCGATACGTAAGGCAGCTCTGTCTTTAGGTGGCATGTTAGTAAATTCCTGATTAAGTGATGCAAATTCGACTGTGTAGCTCTTCATGCTCGATGGATGCTAGGTCGATTAGTAATGCGCAGCTGCCCAGATCATCTAGTGAGCTATTACTTGCTCGTTGGGCGCACACAGCTATCGCAGGGTTCAAGTTTGCAATAATTGATAGAGCCTGACTTTGACCCAATGGCACCAGACGTGTACATATCCAGACAAGATTACTACTCGTGGATTGAATGCTGGCCGGTAATAATAGTTCTAAGGGGATTTGGGCTAAGGCTCCACAGGCGCCAATAGCGATTGGCAGGGCTATCTCTTTATCGACAAGCTTTGCGATGACAGGAATGTTTTTAGTGGATGCAGCTGCGGCTTTTGTGAAGGCGTATCCGAGTTGGGTGGTTTCAGTTAATCGCTCTGAACCTGAACATAGTGCAAGTGCGAGGTCATTAATAACGTTGAGTATGCTTTTGTAGTCTGCGCAATTATTGCTTGTTGTGTTACTAATCGCTCTGTATGCATGTGCTAAAAAAACCGCATCGTTCCAGCCGCTCCCGTGCTCGATAATACTGCGTATATAGTGTTCAGCTGATTCTTGATCGTTTAGTATCTGGTTTGCAATGACACTTTCCAGACCATGACTACACGTGAAAGAACCGATGGGGAATGCGGATGACATCCACGTTTGAAGCGTGAGTTGGGCACTGATACTTGCTTTTACATTAGGCATGGTCGTGATCATGTGCATCATGATGATGTGAGCTGTGGGCATCACCGTATGCACCGCTTTGAGGATTAAACCCAGTCGTAATCTCGTTTACCGTGGCACCTAGCTGCTCGAGCATGGTTCGGATGACAGGGTCGTGTCGTATGCGAATGTGATCTGCCATGATTTGCGTGGCAAGGTGGCGATTTCCAACGTGCCAAGTGAGGGTTAGCAGGTGCCTTGGGTCAGCAGCAGAAACCTCATACAATGCTTCTGGTTTTGCTTTAACACGCACACCGCGCCCATCATCAAGCCTGAGGATGTCATTGTGTTTGAGCAGCGTGGCCTTTTCGAGCTCCAACATGAATTCCATGCCCTTGTCGGAATTCAACAGTATTCGTCTTCGGTGTCTATCAGTTTCATCAAGCGTGACTGTGTCGATGACATCACGTTCGTTATGGTCAACTGTATGGCAGGTATTCATGGGCATTGGTTATAAAAACAGAAATTTTAGTGCGAGAATTTTTAAAATAAAAAGTAGCGTTGGGCCATGGGTAACTCGCTCGCTGGCTCACAGGTCAGTAACTCGCCATCAGCGCGAACATCGTAGGTTTCGGGGTCAACTTCTATGTGCGGGGTTGCATTATTGAGAATCATGCTCGCTTTGCTGATTCCACCACGTGTGTTAGTAACGGCTAGCATGTTCTTGTCAGTACCCAGTGATGAGGCCAATGAGTTATCAAGAGCCGCTTGCGATACAAATGTCACAGCACTGTTTGTTAGTGATTTTCCAATACTGGCAAACATGGGGCGATAGTGCACTGGTTGCGGTGTAGAAATGGAAGCATTCGGGTCGCCCATGGGAGCTGCTGCAATACTGCCACCTAGAATAACCATCTCTGGCTTGACACCAAAAAATGCGGGATGCCATACACATAGGTCAGCTCTTTTACCGACTTCTATAGATCCAATATACTTGTCTAGACCATGTGCAATGGCCGGGTTGATAGTGTACTTGGCAATGTAACGACGAACGCGCAAATTGTCGTTCTCACCTGATTCATCTGGTAAGCGGCCTCGCTGTTTTTTCATTTTATCGGCTGTCTGCCAGGTGCGAATTAGAACCTCGCCAACGCGCCCCATAGCCTGACTGTCGGAGGCGATAATGGAAAACGCGCCAACATCATGCAGGATGTCCTCAGCCGCTATGGTTTCGCGACGAATGCGGCTTTCGGCAAAAGCGATGTCTTCAGGAATATTGCTATCGAGGTGATGACAAACCATGAGCATGTCTAAATGCTCGTCTATCGTATTGACCGTGTAAGGGCGCGTAGGGTTGGTAGAGGAGGGCAGAAAATTGGGTAAGGAACACACCTTTATGATATCCGGTGCATGACCACCGCCAGCACCTTCGGTATGAAAGGCATGAATGGTTCGCCCAGCTACAGCGTCTATTGTGCTCTCTACAAAGCCACTTTCATTAAGCGTGTCGGTGTGAATCATGACCTGCACATCAAATTCATCGGCTGTGGTCAAACAGCAATCGATAGCGGCAGGTGTTGTGCCCCAATCTTCGTGTAGTTTAAGTGCTGCAGCACCGCCGAGTATCATCTCTTCTAGTGCTGCAGGCTCGGATGCGTTGCCTTTGCCAGCAAAGGCAAGATTCATAGGCAGTGAGTCGGCTGCTTGAATCATGCGTGCCAGATGCCAGGGGCCTGGTGTGCAGGTTGTGGCTAATGTGCCGTGTGCAGGACCTGTGCCGCCACCTAGCATGGTGGTGACCCCCGACATCAGTGCTTCGTCAACTTGCTGCGGGCAAATGAAATGTATGTGGCTATCGAATGCACCCGCTGTAAGGATACGTCCTTCAGCGGCTATTGCTTCTGTGCCTGGCCCTATGATGATATTGACGTTGTCTTGGGTATCAGGATTACCTGCTTTGCCAATGGCTGATATGAACCCGTCACGTAACCCTACGTCAGCTTTATAGATGCCAGTGTGGTCGACGATTAAGGCATTGGTGATCACCGTGTCTACGGCGCCCTCTGCACGGCTAGCTTGCGATTGGCCCATGCCATCACGGATAACTTTACCGCCACCGAATTTGACCTCGTCACCGTAGGTACATAAGTCACGTTCAACTTCAATGATCAGGTCGGTGTCTGCTAGTCTGACCTTGTCGCCGGTGGTGGGGCCATACATGTTGGCATAACTGTGTCGACTAATTGTGACGGCCATTACAAGTCTCCCATAACACTTGCGCGAAAACCAACAACACGGCGTTTGCCGGTGAACGGTACTAGTGACACATCCCGAGATTGTCCTGGTTCAAAACGCACGGCAGTGCCTGCAGCAATATTAAGCCGATGGCCGTGAGCGGCTTCTCTGTCAAATTCAAGCGCAGGATTGCTCTCGGCAAAATGGTAGTGACTGCCTACCTGAATAGGCCGATCGCCGGTGTTAGCCACGTGCAAGGTACGCACGATTAAGTTTGCGTTGAGTGTCAGCTCGCCATCAGCTGTGATGATTTCACCTGGAATCATGGTGTAGTGGTGGCCTTTATCGAATGGGTTGATGGACGGTAACGAGTTTCGTACCATCGGGGAAAGTGGCTTCTACCTGTATTTCAGGAATCATTTCACTAATGCCCGACATAACATCATCGCGGCTTATAACGTTTGCACCTTCACTCATAAGCTGGGCTACGCTCTTGCCATCACGCGCACCCTCAACTACGTAGTCACAAATAAGTGCGATGGCTTCCGGGTGATTGAGTTTGACGCCACGAGCATGACGTTTTCTGGCAACTTCCGCAGCCATTGCAATCAGCAATTTATCTTTTTCGCGAGGTGTCAATTGCATATTTATACATTCCAGACAGTGGGTACAGAGCGTCCGTCGTTGAGGACGGACACACACGGTAGCAGAAAATTCCGCAAGTGATAACTGTCAGTGGCTAACACTCTGACTACGAGTCGATGTGGTAAGGCACTGGCGCCAACATCTACACATTGAAGAAACGGTTTAGCGAGTTGACGAATCTGCTGCACCGTATTGTGTAGCCACTCTGAACTTCTGTTGTTGACTAGAACCAGAGTGCTTACTGCACGATGATGGTGCATGATGCAAGGCGATTGAATATCACTGTGGTCTTGGCTATTCAGCCTGAAGTCTTCGGCGTGTAATAGACGATCGTTTCGATAGATTCGCCATCGATCATGAATGGCAATGTTGTCAATCTGTTCTTGCATGGCTTGCCTGCCAAATACTAGGCTTTCTACGAGTAAGGCTTCTGAACTAGTCTCAAGCTCGACATTAAGGGTACGACTAAGTCTAGAACCGTCAAACAAAATGGCTTCTTGTGGCAGCCATTCCAATCGTGCGTTGTTGGCGACTTGCAGCGTTGTTTGCTGGTGAGCATCGGGGCCGTGGGAGCGATAGATTTTTTCGCAGGCCGCCGTACTGATAGAAAGATGTGAGTAAGCGTGGGCAGTACCTTGCCAGTGAATACGATCATCACCCGTCAAGCCGCCCGCTGTATTGATGAGCACAGCCTGTAAGGCACTGGGTTGTGCACTGGGTGCGATACTAGGAAAGCGGATGCGCGCACTGCCTTGCTGATAGAGCTCATCAATGCTCGATTTTTTGTCCACATACTTTGAGCTAATATGTGCCCGCGCGTCAATACGCTGCCTGTAATTCATTTTTTCTTTATCATTGTAGTAACGCTAGTTGGGTGCAACAGGTGCACGCGTTCGCAAATCAGCGGTGCAGGGGTATTCTGGATTAATGTCTATGGTGCCGTGTGTGACTACCTGACTCATAGGTTCGGTTACCTTGAATTCAGCACCTGTGGCAATAATGGGCTTCCTGACGGTGGCCGCTGGCGTATGGTGATTTTCATCAAAGCGTGCAAGCCTTCGAGACTCGGCAAGGTTTGCGTTAACAGGCACATCGTTGTAGCCACGTCCACCCGGGTCACTGACATGATAGGCGCAACCACCAAGACTACGATTCGACCACGTGTCAATTACATCGAGCACCAAGGGTGTGTCTACGGGTATGTCTGGGTGCAAAGCAAACGTCGGTTGCCAAGCTCTATAACGAACGCCTACAACATATTCGCCTGCTAAGTGGGCGGCGCGCAGTGGCAACACATACCCATTACGGATGATCTTGTAGCGGGTGTCTTTGTATCCTGTCACTTTGAGCTGCAAGCGTTCCATAGATGAATCGACGTAACCCGCCATGCCGCCAACAGAGGCCTCTTCACCGAGCACATGCCACGGTTCAATAGCCGCACGCAGCTCCAGTGTGATGTCGTCAATTTGCCGGGTGCCAAGTACTGGGAATCGAAACTCCCAGAAGGCGTCTAGCCATTGTTTATCGAAAGGGTAGTCATGATCTTTGAGATCTGCGATAGCCTGAAACATCATGGTCTCCAGCACTGTGCAGGTATGTTGTACACGTTCGAGTCGCCGTCCCAGTATCATGAAACGCCAGCCGTCATCATGAGTGAAATTCTCGTGAGCAAGTCCTGCAAACGTTGATAGCAACATCAGTGTGTTGTTCAACATGTCATTGTTATCTCTCAGTGTATCGATGTTGTCAAACATATCTATCGGTGTCGGATGTTGTACTAGTTCGGTGCAAGCATCGTCAAACTGATTGAATACGCGCAGCAATTCGTCAGATATCCGGTCACGAGCGCTTGAAGCGCTATGCTGGAGAGCGTTCAGCACATTGGGTAATGTGCCCATGCGCCCTGGCTCATGAAGAAGAGAGAGTAATTCGCGTTGTGGTGCGCGTGTGCGCCGAGTGCCACCACGACCAACAAAACCGGGTAGTGTGCCAGTGGTGCGAGTTGTCGCTTTGAGGATGGCCGAAAAGACTGACGAGACTGACAATGCATCTGATGAATCGTTATTTGTGCTCTCCTCCTCCAGAGTCTGGAACACCGAACGTAAAAGCTGAACTGAGGTTTCGCAGCGCTCTGCGTTACGGCCCATCCAGAATAGATTTTCGGCCACTCGACTCGGTAGTTCTCCATCCAGCACGGCAAAGTGGGATAGCGATTTTTTTGGGTCAAGCAGTGACACGCTCTTCACCGGTGCGTCAGCAATAACCCAAGTATCCTTGGTACCCTGAAGCGCATCAAAAGCCAGCCGGCTACCGTCGATTTGTGTATCAAGTAGGCTAAGGCCGCCCGTCATCGTCGAGTAGGTATCTTTATTTTTTACCAGATAACAACGCACAGTGATCTAATGTAGCACGTGCCCAGCGTTTTTGTAGGCGGGTACTACTGATCGATCTAGCCGTTCTTGTGCGACGTAGCGTTGAGGAGTCAGGTCAATATTTATGTGCAGTTTGGCAAGTTGCTCATCATCCATAAATTTTGGGTCAAACAGTTGTCCTTGAGAATCCACGTTTCTGAGCAAAAGATCATCGCGGTGTGTCATGACGTGTTGACGATCGCGCGCCTCGCCCAGCCAGTAAGTGGGCGGGCCTTGTAGTTCAAGCTCTTGCCCAAGTACGTGTTTGCATAGTTCAGGCAGGTAGGCGTTCAAGGCGGGATTTTCGAGAACTCCCGAACCCAAGGAATTGAGAATTTTGACGCCACCTTTGCGTACGGCTTGAAATAAACCCGTTATGCCGCCTGTACCTGACTGACCGTTAGCCATGGGGTCGAGGCCTGCATCTGGGACAAATCGGAATTCTTCAGGTTCGATGACCATCGGCGCAAGGTCAAGGTTCCAAGGCCTTGAGGCATGCTGCTCATCTAACATCGGGCTGTAGGCTGTACCGTTGGTTCGAAGCTGCCTAGCAATGTCCTGTTGGCGCTTTTGCACTTCTAGATCTGTATAGCTTCCTAGCGCCCCTATTACTCGTTGCCAATTCGGATGCATCGAACCGTCCGCTTTTTGGGTCTCGTGGTGAAGATTAGAAAGATTGGTAGCCATAAGGGCAGTGGATATAAGAGAATAAGTCGTTGTTATTGGGACTGATACGTTCTTTGCGTCGCAAGAAAGCAATCAGATAGGCATAATAGAACGTACAAATCCCTTTTCCCAAAATCAATCTCGTCAGGAGAAGTTTTACCATGAGTAACGCAGAACAGTCCATCGCGTCACACACCCAAAGCGGTTTTTTTACAGCCAAGCTAGTCGACAGTGATCCGCTAATAAAAGGGTCGATTGACAGTGAGCTGGGACGACAACAACACGAGATCGAACTGATCGCTTCGGAAAATATCGTGTCAGCTGCGGTACTAGAGGCGCAAGGCTCCATCATGACTAATAAGTACGCAGAAGGTTATCCCGGCAAGCGTTATTACGGTGGGTGTGAGCACGTTGACACTGCCGAATCTCTGGCTATCGAGCGCGCCTGCAAGCTCTACAACTGCGATTACGTCAACGTGCAGCCGCATTCTGGTGCGCAAGCCAATCAAGCAGTGTTTCTGGCACTGATCAAGCCTGGCGACACTTTCATGGGTATGGATCTGGCCGCGGGCGGTCACCTGACTCACGGTTCACCGGTCAATCAATCAGGTAAGTGGTTCAATGCTGTGACCTATGGTGTGGATCCTTCCACGCATCTCATTGACTATGACGCTCTGGCAGCGCAAGTGCTAGAACACAAGCCTGCTCTTATCATTGCTGGGGGATCTGCTTACCCTAGACAAATCGACTTCGCTCGGTTTCGAGCCATCGCTGATACCGTTGGCGCGTGGTTTATGGTCGATATGGCACATTTCTCGGGTTTGGTTGCTGCTGGAGAGCATCCCAATCCTCTTGACCACGCCCACGTTGTGACCACTACGACGCATAAAACGCTACGTGGCCCGCGCGGTGGCATGATTCTTAGCAGGGACGCCGATCTTGGCAAGAAATTTAATTCTGCGGTATTCCCTGGCTTGCAAGGTGGTCCGTTGATGCATGTGATCGCAGGCAAGGCGGTGGCCTTCGGTGAGGCACTTCAGCCAAGCTTCAAGCTCTACCAGCAAGCTGTCATCAGTAACGCCAAGGTGCTGGCAGCGACGTTGTCAGCTGGCGGACTCGATATGGTGTCTGGTGGCACAGACACCCATGTCACGTTGGTGGATCTGCGGCCAAAGGGCGTCACTGGCAAGGCAGCTGAGGCGGCACTGGGAAGAGCAGGAATTACTTGTAACAAAAACAGCATCCCTTTCGATCCGGCATCGCCGTTTGTGACCTCGGGCGTGCGCTTAGGAACACCTGCTGCCACAACACGTGGTTTTGGTAACGCTGAATTTCAACAGGTTGGAGAGCTCATACTGCGCGTTATTGATGGTCTTGCCAGTAATGGAGAAGAGGGCAATGCAGTGGTGGAAAAAGCGGTTGAAATTGAAGTGCGCGCTTTAACCGATCAATTCCCGATTTATGGGTAGCAGGCTTGCAGTTGTGACTGGTGCCCAGCGTGGCATCGGTCAAGCCATTGCTCGGGCACTTGCGTGTTCCGAGCACGATGTGGTAATTGCAGATTTACACGCTCAAAACAGTGCCTCGTGGTTTCGTGAACACTGGGGCTGTCGTGGTCGAGTGTATTGCTTAAAGGTAGATGTATCGGATGAAAGCAGTGTCTGCAGCTTATTCGATCAGATACAGACCTTAGGCCTACCAGTGCCAGATGTACTAATCAATAACGCAGCAACTCAGGTGTGGGGCCCCTTGGTCGACATGTCTCTGGATGACTGGAATCGAACCCTGTCAGTGAACATTACAGGTATGTTTTTGATGACCCGAGAATATGCACGTCGCCGACGCGAAGTGTCGGCAACGCAAGGTGCCATTGTTAATATGGGCTCTGGCTGCAATCATCTGGCGTTTCCAAATCTAGCTGCTTATGTCTCTTCAAAAGGGGCGGTAGAAATGTTTACTAAGGCTGCCAGTTTAGAACTTGGCGAGCAGGGTATACGGGTCAATTGCATTGCACCCGGTGCGATTGAAACTGACCGCACGCAATCCGAAACAGACAACTATGCCGATAGCTGGTCACCATTAACACCACTCAACAGAGTGGGTACAGTTAATGATGTTGCCAAAGCGGTAGTGGCCTTGGTTGGCGAGAACATGGGTTTTGTTTCAGGTGAAACCATCCGCGTCGATGGCGGTTTATTTGGCAGATCTGTGTGGCCGGAAGCCTATTAGATCTAAAGCTTATGGGTCAATGGTGGTCACGCCCGCATTCTTGAGCTCTCTTGAACGATCGATAGTAGAGGTGAGAAGAATGACAGGAGCTAAGCCAACCAGCACTATCAGTAACGAACCCAATGCCGCTTCGCCAATAAGCTCATCAGAGGCAAACTGGTACACATGTGTTGCCAGCGTGTCGAAGTTGAATGGGCGCAATATCAGGGTTGCCGGTAGCTCTTTCATGCCATCAACAAACACTACAAGGGCTGCGGTCAGCACGCCGCTTTTCATCAGCGGTATATGAATTCGGGTCAGTATGGTCGACGGGGAATGTCCTAGTGAACGTGCTGCATCATCCATGTGCGGGCTGATTTTTCGCATACTGGCGTCGACCGAACCATAGGCAACCGCTAAGAATCTCACGGTGTACGCAAATACAAGCGCAAAGATAGTACCGCTGAGCAATAATCCCGTAGAGAATCCGAAGTGTTCGCGCATGAACGCATCCACTGTGTTGTCGACGGTAGCAAACGGGATGATGATACCGATAGCCAGCACAGCTCCCGGCACGGCGTATCCAAGGCTTGCCACGTTTACACTGGTTTTTAGAAGGGTGGTGGGTTGCAGTCGCTGGCTGTAACTGAGCAATATGCCGATAGCCACAGCAGTAACAGAGGCTATGGCTGACAAGGTGATCGAATTAAAGGCAATCTGTCGAAAGTCAGGGGTCCATGAAACCTCGAAGTAGGTGATGGAATAATCCACCAGCACCCAAGCTGGAATAATAAAACCTAGTAACACGGGCAAAAAGCAAATGGTCACGGCCCATGCTGCTCGTCTGCCGTGAAGAGCTTGTCTGCTTAATTGTCGAAATCGAGTGGCTGAAGGTTGATAGTTTTCTTGGTGCTTGCGGCTAACTTTCTCAATACCCACCAGCATCATGACAAATACTAGTAACAAAGATGCGATCTGTGCTCCGCCTCCCAGATTGTTCATGCCTAGCCAGACATCGTACAGACCAGCGGTTAGGGTACGCACGGCAAAGTAATCAACGGTACCAAAATCGTTTAGTGTCTCCATGAGTGCCATGGCTAAGCCTACTGCTATGGCTGGACGCGCCATGGGCAAGGCTACGCGCACAAAAAGCCCACGCGATTGCCCACCCAACACACGTGCAGCCTCGAGCACAGAAGCTGATTGCTCTAGAAACGCGGCCCGCGATAAGAGATACACGTAGGGGTAAAGTACAAGAGTCATCATGATAATGGCACCCGGCAACGAGCGAATAGAGGGAAACCAATAATCGCTGGCAAGGCCCCAGCCAAAGGCGGCTCTAAGGGAAGATTGCACAGGCCCCGCAAATTCAAGTAGATCGGTATAAATGTAAGCAATGACATAGGCTGGCACGGCAAATGGGAGCAGCAGAGCCCAACTGAACAGTCGCCTACCCGGAAAGTCGTAATGAGTGATTAACCACGCGGTGCTTACTCCGATAGCACAGGTGCCGACAGCAACTCCCAGCATCAGGCCCAATGTGGTGAGCACGTAGTCTGCAAGAACGGTCTCGAGCAGATGAGGCCAAATATTTTCTTGTGGATTAAAGGCAAGCCAAACCACGGATAGAACGGGTAACAGCACAATAAACGCGATAGCTAAGGCCATGACTGTCCAGATACTTGGCGCACGTCGCTTGGTTCGAGGCTGTTGCCCAAAGTCAGGTAGACTCGCCACGTTTGCCTCAGCGGCATTGGCACTGACATACATGACCATGGGCCGAGACATTTGCGTGGGCTGTGCATGCACCAGAGAGTTGGGGACTCCGATGGCTTCTGCCTCACTGGCGTATTCAGTGTTTGATTGACTATTTGGCCAGCGAACACTTCTTGGCGAGCGGGATTTATAGTCAGCCGACGCGCCCCATGGCGTTTTTACGCGGCCTAATACTGGGGCTGAGGGTCTGTGAGAGCCTGCAGGGCCTTTGATGGCGTCTGACAAATCAATCTTTGGTGATTTCATACCTTGAGCTGGATTGATTTATCGTAGAGAAGAGCGTTGTAGGTAGTGAGCGTAATACGAATCATTCCCGTTATCAACCACACGCTTTTTAAGGAGATTCATTTGAGAGGTCTATTGTTCTAATTTTCGGGTACTGTCTTATTTGATCTCAGCAGCCCTTTTTCAGGCGCAAAAAAGAAACTGACGATAAAAAGTGCTGTGAGAATCACAACAATGGTGGGTGCAGGTGCGCTATCAATGTGATAACTGAGCAGAATTCCGCTAAAGCAGGCAAACACGCAAATTAGTATTGACCACCACAGCATGTGCTCGAATCGATTGCATAGCTGAAAGCTGATGGCTCCCGGAGCTATCAGAACGGCAATGACCAGAATGATACCCACAGCGTCGATCGAAGCCACTATGACCAATGACAGCATAGTGAGTAGTCCGTAATGTAGCACTTTGATATTGAGCCCCACCACTCGCGCGTGCTGTGCATCGAAGGCGAAGAGCATAAAATCGCGACGTTTGAGAATGATCAGTGCAAGAGCAGGTAGTGTTAGGACGGCTGTTAACAGAATGTCTGACCAATTGACTCCGAGCACATCGCCGAATAGGACGTGGTCAAGATGCAGGTCAGTGTGTATTTTGGTGAACATAGCAACACCCAAAGCAAATAGTCCGCTAAAGACCACGCCCATGACTGTGTCCTCTTTTAAGCGACTGTTTTCGGTAAGGTAGCCAGTAGACAGGGCGCAGATCATGCCAGAGGCAAAGGCACCCATAATCATCGGTATGCCCAGCAGATAGGCGATGACAATACCGGGTAGTACAGCGTGCGATATCGCATCGCCCATTAAAGACCAACCTTTGAGTACGAGCAGGCATGACAAAGCGCCGGCGGTTACCGAAACAAGTAGTGAGATTATCAGTGCTTGCTGCATGAAATCCAGGGTGAGTGGCTCAAACAGTAAGTTGAGAAAATTCACCGGGTAGCCCCTGATCTTTTCAATTCACGTTCAACTCTAGATTCTCTAAGTTTTTGGCGTGCCCGGCGTTTGTTGGCAAGCACTCCATGTTTGGGCGCCCAGATAAATGCGGCAAGAAACAGCAGAGTTTGTAGCAATACAATAACTGCTCCTGTTGCGCCATCAAGAAAAAAGCTTAAATACGCGCCAACTGCGCTGCTAAAAAATCCCAGTGCCACACTCACTTGTAAAAGCCTGCCGAAGCGATCAGTTAACAAATAAGCCGTAGCACCTGGTGTCACCACCATAGCGATGACCAGAAATGCGCCCACTGTTTGCAAGGCTGCGACAGTGGCCGCGCTGAGCAAAGTAAAAAAGAGAATCTTTAAGCGTTTGACTCTCATGCCAATAGAATGTGCATGAGTTTCATCGAAAAAAATCACCATGAAATCCTTCCAGAACAACAGAAGGCAGGTGAGTGTTATGAACCCGATAATAGCGAGTTGTAGAGCATCGAAAGGTGTAACGGCCAGGATGTTACCGAAAACAATGGTCTGAATGTTGACAGAGGACGGTGCAAGTGAGGCCATAAATAGACCAAGACCAAAGAAGCCGGTAAAGATGAGCCCTATGACAGCGTCATTTCTTAACGCTGTGCGCTGTGAAATAAACAGCATGGCAGCCGCTGCTAGCCCACCGGAAATAAAAGCACCAAGCGAGTAGGGAATACCCAGCATATAAGCACCAGCGACTCCGGGTACTACAGAATGTGATAACGCATCGCCTATGAGTGACCAACCTTTGAGCATCAGGTAGGCACTCAGAAAAGCGCAGATAACACCGACCAGCGCACTTGCCCAGATCGCGTTGATCATGTAGGTGTAACTAAAGGGCTGGAGCAGAGTCTCAATCAACGGACTTCTCTTCCTCTTCCCGGACTTCGGCGCTTTTGTTATTGCCACCGTCGCTCTTACCGCTTTCGCTATCGCCATAGAGCACGAAAGGGCGCTCGTCGTCGGAGATGACTGTCACTTGGCGTTGGTCATCATCATCATGAAGTTGAGTGCTATCGAGTACGTGAAATCGCAGTGCACCGCCGAAGGCTTCTTGTAGGTTTTTCTGTGTGAAAACAGTCTCTGTGTTGCCAGCATCGAGCACACGATTGTTGACGAGCACGACTTGGTCGCAGAAGTGCGGCACGCTACCAAGGTTATGGGTGGATACCAACATGACACGCCCTTCGTCACGCATTTGCTTGAGCAGGTCAATGATGGCATCTTCGGTCGCCACATCAACACCGGTAAACGGCTCGTCTAGCAAAATAACTTTACCCTCTTGGGCCAGAGCTCGTGCCAGAAACACGCGCTTTTTCTGACCGCCAGATAATTCGCCGATTTGGCGGTGACGATACTCACTCATATTGACTCTGGCCAGCGCTTGGTCAACCTGTCGCTTGTCTTCATCACTGGCTCGGCGTAGGAACCCCATATGCCCGTAGCGCCCCATCATGACAACGTCTTCAACCAGGACCGGGAAGTTCCAGTCTACCTCTTCATTTTGCGGAACGTAAGCTACGGTATTGCGTTCGAGGGCTTTGCCTGTGGCCTGACCCAGCATGGTGATGCCGCCGCTAGCCAGTGGCACTAGCCCCATTAAGGCCTTGAATAAAGTAGATTTGCCCGACCCATTTACACCGACCAGAGCGCAGATGGTTGATGTTGGAATCGAAAAATTGGCATCGCTCAGAGCGATATTGCCATTTCGGTAAATCACACTGACATCGCTGGCACAGATACCACTACCGGGCGCTTCAAGAGCTTGACGCGCGCGTAATGCAATTCTTTCGCCGCGCAGGCTGGCAGAGTCAAGTGTCTGTACTTGGCTACTGCCGCTGCTCGATGCGGTGTTCATCGTTGTTTCTCGAGTCCGTTAAGGATGCCTTGGACAATAGTATTGGTAGTTACTCGAAGAAGGTCTAGATAAGTTGGGACTGGACCGTCCGCTTTGCTTAGTGAGTCAACATATAACACGCCACCGTAGTGCGAGTTTGTTTCGCGAGCCACTTGCTGCGCCGGTTTTGGCGATACGGTGCTTTCGCTGAAAACAGCGGCAATTTGGTTTTGTCTGACCGTGTCTATAACACTGCGCACTTGTTGAGGGGTGCCTTGCGAATCGGCATTAATTGGCCACAGGTACAGCTCCTTCAAACCCAGATCACGCGTTAAATAACTAAAGGCACCTTCACTGGTGACTAGCCAGCGATGTTCTTCAGTAATAGCGGATAACTGCTCCCGCAAAGGCTCCATGACATCAGCTATTTGCGCTTTATAGCTTTCAGCGTTGGCTCTATAAATGTCAGCGTTTTTACCGTCGGCATCGCTTAGCGCTTTTTCAATGTTGTCTACATAGATTAACGCATCATTCGGGCTCATCCAGGCGTGAGGATTGGGAAGGCCATCGTAGGGGCCTGATCCAATACTCATGGGTTCGATACCATCGGTCAGGACTGCACTGGGGACGCCATCGAGACGTTCTAGGAATTTTTCAAACCACAATTCCAGATTCATTCCGTTCCAAAGAATGAGATCGGCGCCACGTGTGCGACCGATATCTTTGGGAGTGGGCTGATAGTTGTGGATTTCAGCACCGGGTTTAGTGATGGACACGATCTCAGCTGCATCGCCTGCCACGTTGCTGGCCATGTCTGCCAGGATGGTGAAGCTGGTGACGACCTTGAGTTTGTCAGCAGCAAAGGCGCTCTGAGATAGAAATACAGGGACTAAACCCAATAATACCGTGCACGCACACAAGAACCTCTTCACTTGTCTCCCCTAATGTTAGCCTAGGCTTAGTTTATATCGTTCGAATAAAAATACAAGATCATGGCATAATATATTTGTGTCTATTAATTCGAATTTATTGACCAGTATTTATGGGTTCTAAAGCAACAGAGGCAAAACCTAGTCGCCCATTGCAAGATGCGGACGTGCAGGCGGAGGCATTCGCCGTGGTGCGTCAAGCGCACCTCATGGAGACCACTGAGGATTACGTGGAGCTGATCGACGATCTCATCAGTTCGCAAGGTGAGGCTCGGTTAGTAGAGGTGGCTGAGCGATTGGGGATATCTCAGCCCAGTGCCAGCAAAACTATTTCTCGTTTACAACGTGAAGGCTTTGTCACTAGCGAGCCCTACAGGTCTATATTTTTAACGCCAAAGGGTCGGACGCTGGCAGCTACCGTACGCGCACGTCACGATCTTGTTTATCGATTTCTGCGATGCATTGGCGTCAGTGAAGAGATTGCTAAAATTGACTCTGAAGGTGTTGAGCATCATGTCTCGCAAGAAACTCTGGATGCCTTCCAGCGAATTATTAATAATCAGGAAGCCGAATGAAGCTAACCTTACGACGTCCCGATGACTGGCATTTGCATTTGCGAGACAACGACATGCTCACCGCTGTTGCCGGGGTAAGTGCTGCGCGCTTTGCACGTGCTTTGATCATGCCTAACTTGGTGCCGCCAGTGGTGGCTCGCGCCGATGCTATCGCCTACCGCACACGCATAATGCAGGCTGTGGGTGGCGCAAGTTTTACGCCTTACATGAGTCTATACCTCACCGAAAACACGCAGCCCAGCGAGGTGGTGCAAGCGGCTAAAGATGGCACTGTATTGGCGGTTAAGTTATACCCAGCGGGAGCTACGACTAACTCAGCCTCGGGTGTGGCCGATCTTTCGAAAGTCATGCCGGTACTGGAAGCTATGGCGCAAAACAACATTGTTCTTTGTGTTCATGGAGAGGTCACCCATGCAGAGGTTGATATCTTTGATCGGGAAGCACAGTTTATAGATACCGTGCTCGACCCTCTGAGGTCGCAATTACCTGAGCTTCGAATCGTCATGGAACACATAACAACGCGACAGGCAGCGGAATATGTAACCAGTAGCGCGGGCAATCTGGCGGCTAGCATTACCACCCATCACTTGATGATCAATCGTAACCATATGCTGGCAGGTGGTATCAGGCCGCATTATTATTGCTTGCCTATCGTGAAGCGCGAATCCCATCGGGAAGCACTGCTTGCGGTAGCAACCTCAGGTGATCCACGCTTTTTTCTAGGTACTGATAGCGCGCCACACACTAAGAACACCAAGCTCAGCGAATGTGGTTGTGCTGGTGTATTCAATGCTGCGAACACGATGGAGTGTTTGGCAAGCTTGTTTGAAGAGCAAGATGCTCTGGAGATGCTAGAAGGTTTTACCTCTGTGAATGGTGCTAATTGGTACGGTCTTGCGCTCAATGAAGAAACCATTACGTTGGAAAAACGTGATGAGCCTATGTCGGTTCCCGAGCCCATTGTCATCGGTGATGACGTCGTTGTACCCTTCGATCCTGCACGGCCTATTTACTGGCATCAGATTTAGCCTAACAATTAATTGACTGACAAATACTCTTACCTATGTTTACATCGCCTTACGCAAGCCCAGAAGAGATGGCTAGTCTGACAGCTCGCATGTTGTTGGAAATACAAGCCGTACACTTTCGTACAGACGAGCCTTACATCTTTACGTCAGGCTTAGCCAGCCCGGTTTATATCGATTGCCGGAAACTCATTTCCTACCCGCGTATACGTTCCACGCTCATGGATTTCGCCGTTTCAAACTTAGTGCGAAATGTCGGGTATGAGTCGTTCGATGCAGTCGCAGGTGGGGAAACAGCTGGCATTCCATTTGCTGCATGGATTGCCGAACGTATGCAGCTACCGATGCAATATGTGCGAAAAAAACCAAAAGGCTTTGGCCGCGATGCACGTATAGAAGGCGATATTTCAGAAGGTCAGAGAGTGCTGTTGGTTGAAGATCTAACTACAGATGGCGGTTCGAAATTGAGCTTTGCGCAAGCCATACGAGATGCGGGTGCAATATGCGACCATACGTTAGTCGTGTTCTATTACGATATCTTCAAACAGACCCCAGAGAATCTTGATAAGGCGGGTTTGCAATTGCATTACTTGGCTACGTGGTGGGATGTATTGGCCGAATCACGTAAGCAAGGGCATTTTAGTGATGAGACACATACGCAGGTTGAGGCATTTTTAAATGATCCTTTGGCTTGGTCTGAGGCGAATGGTGGGAAGTACGTGCCTAAGTCGTAGCTGGCCAACCGTAGACTTAATTTGCACAGACAAAACAAAGGATCTGAATTACAGATCCTTTGCTAAACGCAGAGCGTCGTAAATAGCTGCATGTGTGTTTCTGGCACTAACGGCGTCACCAATTCGGAACAGTTGAAACTTGCCACTTTGGTTTCGAACTCTGGTTTGTGGCACGCCATCAATAAGCGCTTCATAGTCCACAGCACCTTCGTTGCTACTGAGTGGTTTTAGCTGATGATAAAGATCGTCAAGCGGCATCGTGCCGTAGTTGACTAGAACTTGATCGTACTCTGCTTCGTGGGTATGTTTGCTGTAGTCAGTGCCTATTGTTGTGGTGAGACTATTGCCCTTGCGTTCAACCGCGAGAAGGCGACGAGTAACGGTAAATTTGACAGTTTTATCTTGAAGTGCACGCAGGTAAGGCGTTAGATTCATGGCCATGATTTCTGGCGAAAACGTGCGATCAGGTGTCATGATCTCAACCACCGAACCCGCATTGGCTGCAACCTCGGCTGCCTGCAGTGCAGGGTGATCGCCACTCTCATCGTAAATCAGTATCCGTTCAGCTGGTTTGATATCGCCGGTTATCATGTCCCAACAAGAATCAACAAGTTTGACGTCTTGCCCGGTTTCAAACAGTTGTAGATTGGGTAAGCCGCCGGTGGCAACGATAACCACATCGCTGTTCATACCGATCACATCATCTAGCTCGGCATAGTGATTGAACTGGAAGCTGACACCTTTACCCAGGCATTGAGTTTCACGCCAATCAATGATTGATTGCATTTCTGCTCGCCTTGGATTCATAGCGCTGATTCTTATTTGACCGCCTGCGTGAGGCTGCGCCTCAAACACAGTGACAGAATGTCCGCGCTCGGCGCATACCCGGGCGGCCTCCATGCCAGCTGGGCCTGCGCCGATGATCAGCACGTTTCTTTGTGTTGCCGCCTTTGGTATGTCGTGAGGCATAGTGAGCTCTCGGCCCGTTGCTGCGTTGTGAATACACAGCGCTTCGCCACCTTGATAGATTCGATCGAGACAATAGGTGGCGCCAACACAGGGGCGTATTTCAGCTTCGCGCCCTTGGGTGATTTTTCTGACAATGTGTGGATCCGCCATGTGGGCACGGGTCATTCCCACCATATCGAGCAGGCCACTTTTTATCGCGTGACGAGCGGTTGCCACGTCAGCGATTCGCGCTGCATGAAAGGTTGGCATGCCTGTCAATTTGCGGACTTCGCCAGCGAAGTCTAGGTGCGGGGCACTAGGTGCTCCCTGCATGGGAATGAGATCTGACATGGCAGGATCGGTGTGAATACGTCCTCGCACAACATTCAAAAAATCCAGTTGTCCAGACTCTGCCAGCTTTTCTGAAATTTTTAGGCCGTCAGCAGCCGTGATGCCACCTTTTTGCGCCTCGTCAGCGGTGAATCTAAAACCCACAATAAAGTCATCGCCCACGCGCTTGCGTATCGCCGCGAGCACATCCATAGGAAAACGCATGCGATTTTCCAGTGTGTCTGCGCCATATGGTCCAGTCAGATCATTGGTAAGAGGTGACCAGAATTGATCAAGTAAGTGGCCGTAAACCTGTAACTCAAGGCCATCCATACCACCAGCTTGCATGCGTTCAGCAGCATCAGCAAAATCATTAATGATGCGTTCGATGTCCCAGTCCTCGATGAGTTTTGGGAATGCTCTGTGAGCGGGCTCGCGATGTTTTGACGACGATACCGATGGCAACCAATTGCCTTTGTTCCAATTGGTGCGCCGACCCAAATGGGTTAGTTGAATCATCACAGCACAACCGTGTTCGTGACAGCTATCGGTTAGGTTCTGTATGTAGGGCGTTACATCATCTGAGTAGGCCAGTACATTGTTGAACACCGGTGGGCTGTCTTTGGATACCGCCGCTGATCCTGCTGTCATAGCCAGCGCTACACCCGCTTTGGCGCGTTCTTCGTGATAGGCGCGATAGCGTTCCTTAGGCATGCCATCAACGGGGTAAGCCGGTTCATGAGCAGTCGTCATGATACGGTTTTTGAGAATTAGATTGTTTAGGGTATAAGGTTGTAGTAGAGGATCTGTAGTCATGGTCCGATATTAGCATCACAGCTGTGAGTTAGACTATCGTTGATGATCAGTCGCATAGGGATATTTTTGAACATGAAAACAAATGATCCACTGGATAACCAACTACCCGAGGTTATTGGCTGGCGACGACACCTACACCAACACCCAGAATTGGGTTATGAGGTTCAACAAACCGCCGCATTCGTTGCGAACAAACTGCGTGAATTTGGTGCAGACGAAATTGTTGAAGGCATTGGTCAAACGGGTGTTGTCGGTGTCATCAAAGGACGAGGTAGCCGCTCTGGTAAGGTGATTGGCTTGCGAGCAGACATGGATGCTTTACCCATTGTGGAGGCTAGTGGCGCGCAATGGAGCTCAACGGTTGATGGTCATATGCACGCCTGTGGCCACGATGGCCATACAGCTATGCTTCTGGGGGCGGCACAGTCATTGTGTGCTTCACGTGAGTTCGATGGTTCAGTAGCCGTCATCTTTCAACCAGCGGAAGAGGGTGGTGGTGGTGGTCTTGCCATGGTGGAGGACGGAATGATGGAGCGTTTTGGCATCCACGAGGTGTACGGGATGCACAACATGCCGAATTTGCCTGTCGGTGAATTTTCAATTTGTCCAGGCCCCATCATGGCTTGCGCGGATGAATTCGATATTGTTGTTGAAGGGTTGGGTGGGCATGCTGCTATGCCACATGTGTGTACCGATAGCGTAGTGGTAGCCTCG
Source organism: Granulosicoccus sp. (assembly GCA_023300375.1). Classification (GTDB taxonomy): domain Bacteria; phylum Pseudomonadota; class Gammaproteobacteria; order Granulosicoccales; family Granulosicoccaceae; genus Granulosicoccus. The sequence goes on from JALZWO010000044.1 coordinate 46,102, forward strand.
CATATTGTGCTTGCCTTGCAAAGTGTCGTTTCTCGTAACGTCAGGCCCACTGATCCATTGGTTATTTCTGTCACCACGATGGAAGTAGAAGGCAATGCTTACAACGTGATTCCTCAGACGGTAAGAATGCGCGGTACGCTTCGTGCGTTCGATGAGACGGTTAGGGTGGAGGCGAAACAACGGGTTATTGATATTGCAAAGCACACGGCCGCAGTTTTTAATGCCACCGCAGATATAGACTACCGTGATGGCTACCCGCCCACCGTCAATCATGATAAGCAAACGCAGTTTGTTGTAGAGGTTGCTCGTAATCTGGTAGGTGATGACAAGGTGGAAGACAACAAAACCCCTGTGATGGGTGCTGAAGATTTTTCGTACATGCTTATTGAAAGACCTGGTGCTTTTATCTTTTTAGGCAATGGGGACACAGCAGGTTTGCATCACCCTGAGTATGATTTCAATGACGATGCTATAAGCTACGGGTGCAATTACTGGACTCAGTTAGTCTCTGCGGCATTGCCGCTTGATCACGATCACTCGTGAGCCATAGCTGATGGAGCCACTGGTAGTCGCTATCGCGTTTGGCGCTGGCTTGTGTTTTCGACAGATTGGTTATCCACCTCTGCTGGGATACTTACTGGCAGGCTTTTTTGCTCATTGGGCAGGGTGGGGTTCAGGCGATGCGCTTGCCCCCTTGGCCGATGCTGGCATTCTTCTTTTGTTGTTTACTATCGGATTAAAGCTAAACCCTCGCGATCTGTCTCATCGTTATGTCTGGGCGTCGGCTGTTGTGCACATGCTTATTGCTGTGCCATTAACAGCCGTGGTTATCTACATCGTGGGCTACGTCTACGAACCCTTGGCGTTCACGCATGCCCTAGGCCCTTGGACACTGGCTTTTGCTCTATCGTTTTCGAGCACCGTGTTGGCCATAAAGCTATTCGAGGAACGTGGCGAAACTACCTCGTTCTATGCATCCATTGCTATAGGTATTCTAGTTGTACAAGATGTTTTAGCAGTCATATATCTAGTGGCCAGTTCTGGAAAATTACCGTCGGTGTGGGCACTGGCTTTACTGTGCCTGCCTTTTTTAAAGCCAGCGTTGCGGTTTTTATTATCAAACATCGGCCACGGAGAACTCCTACTATTGTCTGGTGTCTTGTTTGCATTTGGTGCAGCTGAGATGTTTGAGTTGGTCAAACTAAAGGGTGGTTTAGGAGCGCTAGTGGTGGGTATATTAATCGCTCAATCACATCAGGCAAAATCCAAGGAACTCTATGAGCAACTGGCGGGGTTAAAAAATCTGTTGCTGGTTGGGTTTTTCCTGCAAATCGGATACTACGGAATACCAGAGTTTGAACTGGTAATCGTGGCCATAGTGCTCACCGTTCTCATTATTTTACGCCCTGTTATCTATTTTGGTTTGTCGGTGCTGTTTGGTTTACGCGCACGTACCGGTTGGTTTACAGGTTTAAGTTTATTGAGCTATAGCGAATTTGGTTTGATCGTGGCGGCGATTGCGCAAAGTAACGGTGTATTGGGTGAGCAGTGGATTACCACTTTGGCCTTGGCTATGGCGTTGTCCTATTTGTTTGCTACACCGGTTAATCGTAAGGCTCATGAGCTGTATATCCAATATTCTGATGAGCTGAAAACATTTGAAAAACCCGAACTTGTGCCTGAAGAAGTCATCGATTCACTCGATGGTGCCAAGGTTGCAATTATGGGAATGGGAAGAATAGGCTGTGGTGCTTTTGATGCGCTTCGAAAAGCTGGTTACGATAAAATTATCGGTATTGAGGAGAATTATCTACTGGCACAACAACGCACACTCGAGGGTTGGCCTTGTGCTCACGGCGATGCGTCCGACCGTGATTTTTGGGATCGCACAAACCTTGCAGATTGTGAATTGATTCTCGTGAGTTTAAGCAATCATCGTGAGAATGTGCGGGTGGCAAGATTGGCCCGTGAATTAAACTTCAAGCACCCTTTGGCTGTTGCCATTCGTTTTCCTGATGAATCCCCAGAGCTTGAAGAACTGGGTTGCCTGACCTTCTATAAGTACCAGGATGTGGGTAGAGACTTTGCGCTTAACACGCTTGAAAAAATCAATCCGACTCCAAAGTAGATCGCGTGTTTAGACGCCGTTTTGGTTAGTGAGGAAGGCTCTAGGAGCTGGCATTTAGGCCGGCTCCTGCTCAAACATATGCTTATAAACCTTCTGATTTTCAGCATTCGTAAAATGACGTTTTACACCACTTTTGCTTAAGGTACGTGTTGGACAACTAAATACTACTGACTGTCTGAACTTCGCAATTCTTGCAGGCGCTCTTGAAGGTAACTACCGGCTGTATAGCGCTCCGATAGCACAACATCTGGACGGGGATGTAGGAACATAGGCAAGCTGATTCGCGCCTTGCTCGAATCATGGCCCTCAGGATTGACCACTCGGTGAGTCGTCGATGGGAAATAGCCGCCTGATGCTTCTTGTAGCATGTCGCCTATGTTGATAATGAGATTTCCAAAATCGCAAGGCACATTTAGCCAGCTGCCATCCCGTGCTTTTACCTGTAGCCCAGGCTCGTTAGCTGCAGGCAGTAATGTAATCAGGTTAATGTCCTCATGAGCCCCGGCACGAATAGCACCTGGTTCTGTGCTGCCTTGATCAATGGGTGGGTAATGAAGTATTCGTAGTAGTGTTTGGGTGCTACCTTTGATCATATCGGACAGTGGCTCGGCATATAATTTGGCCACGTCTGGCGGTGTCTGCCTTTCAATCCAGCCTAACAGCGTGGCAGCAAACTCGATGGTATTTTCGTAGTAACTGCTGATCTCCTGTTGCAGGTCATCTGGGCAGCGCCCCCACGGGTAGTAGTGGAAATATTCTTTGATATCGCGCACAGTGTTCCCCTTCGCAGTTTCTGCAAGCGCACGTGGGAAAAATCCATCGTATTTTTCTGCATCAAAGACAAATTGATTCTTTTTTTCGCTATTGAAAAATCCAGCCCAGTTCTGGTAAATGCGACTGACAGCATCTTCAGGAATCGGGTGATTGCGCAGAACACCAAAGCCCGTATCCCGGAGAGATTGCACAAAGTGATTTTCGGCATCTGCCGAGCGGAAATCTACCGCAGCTAATTGAGTCATATGCTTTGCGCCAATGTTGTAGCGGGAAACTACTGTAGGTTAAGAAAATAACTACATAATGGTAACAGTTGCCACTCACTATGGACGCAAGTCGGTATCATTGAGAGGTTGGTTTTACTATTCGATTTGCAAAGGTAAAGTGCTATGTTTATGTCTTGCGGCGACGCTCTGGTTGATCTATTCAGCCAAACTTCATCTACCGAAAAGCACTCACCGGGTGATGTGGCCTTGGCTGGGCATGTAGGTGGGTCGCCCTTAAATGTAGCTGTCGGTTTGTCAAGGCTGGGAAATGATGCGGCTTATTTGTGCAAAAATTCATCTGATTTCATGGGGCAGCGCATTGCAGGCTATCTCAAGGCGAATCGCGTGGACATGCGCTGGATGGTGCCTACTGATCTCAATAGCACCTTGGCCATGGTACAAACCAACCCTGATGGTTCAGCCAATTATTCGTTTTACATCAACAATACTGCAGATGTATCGATGCAAATGAACGAACTACCAGCGGTGCTGCCAGACGAACTATCCGTGCTCAATTTTGCATCCTATTCCACCGTCGTGGAGCCAACGTGCTCAGCTCTGCTGGCATTAGCAGCGCGAGAAAAAGATAAACGTGTTATCTCTTATGATCCTAATTTGCGGCCCAGTATCGAGCCGGACATGGATATCTGGCGGGACAGTTTTCGCCAATTTAGCGCTTGTGCCAGCTTTTTGAAAGCTAGTGACGAGGATATTCACACGCTAATGGGAGAATCGGTCTCGCTTGAGAATTTTGCTGTAGATGCCATAAGCAATGGCGCTCAAATAGTCGTTGTTACCGAAGGCTCGGAAGGGGCTACGGTCTATTCCAGCGATGGCAGGCGTGCGCGCTCCACTCACATCAGTATCGAGGTGGTTGATACCGTAGGCGCAGGTGATACGTTTCAAAGCTCCAGTCTGCATTATCTGCAGGCCAATGGTCATCTCAATGGCAATGTGTTGGATGGCTCAAGTGTTGACCTACAGGCATTGGTTGATTTTGCTGCAACGGCTGCGGCTATTACGTGTTCACGGCGTGGTGCCGATTTGCCCAATCTGGTGGATGTGAATTCGGCTCTTGAGGCCAAGGCCTCTTAGCAGCCTTTCAAGATATTGCTGCCCTTGTTTTGTGGGGGAGCGTTGGAAGATTGGCGGCTGGGGCGCTGCTAGGCATTGTCTAGTAGCGTTACACCTGCTTCATTGAGTGTAAAACGCGCCGCATCGTTTGAGCCGTCTACATCAATGCCTCTGCATGCGGCTTCAATGACTACAGCATCGAAACCACATTTTCGCGCATCTAGTGCAGAGAACCGCACGCAGTAGTCGAATGCTAGACCTACACAGACCAGCCGTTTAACACCGCGCTCTGTCAGGTAACTCGATAGTCCGGTAGCGGTGCTATGGTCGTTTTCGAAAAATGCCGAGTATGAATCGATAGCAGAACGGAACCCTTTTCGGATAATCAATTGCGCTACATCGGTCTGTAGTTGCGGGTGAAACTGTGCTCCGTGGCTGCCTTGTACACAATGATCAGGCCAAAGAGTTTGTTCGCCATACGGCATGGTGATGTTGTCGAATGCTTGCTTGCCATCGTGAATTGACGCAAAACTGCTATGGCCTTTTGGGTGCCAGTCCTGTGTTAGGACTACATGCTTGAATTGCGAGGACAAGGCATTTATTTGCGGCACAATGCTGTCTGCATCGGGTACTGCAAGGCTGCCACCCTCACAAAAATCATTCTGTACGTCAATGATTAGCAGGCAGTCATCGTCACGAAGTTGCATGGCTTGGCGTTGCCTTGTTCAGGGTTGGTCAGCGAAGATAACAACAACGCGCTGCAGGGCATCGGCAGAATCATCAGGCAGGACAGTAGCAGCCGCATCTTCGCCCAAACCGCTCAGTGCCTTTATTTTGATGAAGTCCAAGCCATTCTGGATTAGGTAAGAACGCACTTTGGTAGCTCGTTGCAGGGCCAATTGTTGGTTGTAGGCAGCAGCTCCCGCGCGATCGGTAAAGCCAAATATGGACACACCCGTTGTGCGGTTCTTTTCTTGCGCAATAAATGAATTTAGTACCGTGGTGGCTTCATCTGAAATATCAGTGCTGTTGCGTTCAAAGTAAATCTTGTACTCAATAGACTCTGATTGCTCTGATGCCAGTAGATCTTCACGGGTGACAAATTCTTGTGAGCTGAGTTGTTCGACTTGCTCCTTTACGTTATTTACCGTGTCCTCTAAAGCCGGGTCGGAGCTGGATAAGCCCTCAAGGCGTTGCTCGAGATTGGCAATCTGCGCCTGCAGAGCATTTTGATTTTGCAGCGCGTCGTCAGCTTCCGAAGACGATTCTGGTAAATCCTGAACACGCTGCTCCAAGGTTTGAATCCGATTGCGCGTGGTTTCAAGCAAAGATTCTAGTTGTGTGGTGTTGTTGTCGGAGGCGCTATCGATCTGTGTTTGGACATTAGCCAGTTCACCTCGAATTTGTGCTTGTATCGCGTCGATAGACAACGAGTCACTGCCGGTACTCAGAGCTTGAATAGAAGAATCTAAATCGTTCATTGCCTCAGTTGTCTGAGTGTAGTTTTGCTCAAGTTCAGCGATCTTCTCACGGGCGCTCGCTAATTGATCGTTAAGTTCACCAATACGCTGCGAATCGGAGTTGACAGTGGTCAGTCGATCTTCCATGCTTTTCAAACGATCGTCAATACTGACTGATAAGGCCTCGAGGGTCTCTGGATCTGTACTGCCACTGTTCGCTCCGGCACTGGCGCCCACGAGTAGCGTGCCTAGACGAAGGTCCAGGTCACGAGTTTGGGCTTTCATGTCTGATACGCTTTTATCCAGAGAGCTTTCACGCTCGACAAGATCAGCCTGCAAGCCAGTAATCTGTTCCTGCTGGGTTAACAGCGTAGCGGTTAGCTCGTCGAGTTTACCTCCAGCTGTTTTCTCATCGATTTGAGTGGCCAATAGGTCAAGACGGCGCTCGATAGCCTCTTGTCTTTCACTGCCAGCATCAGTTCGAGCGAGTGTTTCTTGTTGAGCTTCACCCAGCTCTGCAACAGCCGCAGTTATGGCTTCTACGGTTGCAGCGCGCTCATCTAGTGTGCCTTGTACACTAGCCAGCGAGTTGCTTAGTGAACTCGTATTTTCAGACAGTTTTTCTTCTACAAGCGCAGCTAAGTCAGTTGCAGTCTGTTCGCCAGAGCTATTTTCAGAGGCTGTGGCGTTGTCTGTCTCATTTGTCTCAGACGGGTTATCGGCGTCGTAGTTAACGATGCTAGCGACACCCGTTTCAACTCCAGATTTTACGCGTGACAGTGTGTTGGTCGACTGTGTTTTCAAGTCTTTTATCGTGCCCTCAGGGTTCTGAGCTTTCCATACGCCGCCCCCTAAGCCCAATGCCAATAATGCGAGTAGCAAAAGTTTCATCATGTGTGTTTTATTCGTCAGTAATCCTTTGACGGTAGTGTATCGCAGGCAGGCGTTGGGTGGGGCTGATGACGGATAGACTGTTTTATCGAAAGCGCAGTGAATTGACCAATTTTTCTCAAAAAACTGAGCAAATAGAACAACTGTTCGTCTCAATTGGCAAGAAAACCTGACTCAAAATCTTGCACTCTCGCCTGCCTAGTGGCTATTAGCCAATATGTTCGAGGATGAGAACAGCCAGAGGAGGTAAAGACAGATTGAGAGACGCTGGACGTTCATGTTGTTCGATGGCATCAGCAAGAACCTGGCCTTCTTTGCGGGTGGAATCGAGAACATTACTCTGACCGCTTCCGCCGTAGCATTCGTCGTCGGTGTTAATCAGTTCGCGATAATTGCCAAGTTGGTTGACGCCAATTCTGTAGTCGCGACGGATAACCGGCGTAAAATTACAGACGACAAGGCAGCTACGCTCTCTGTTAGCGGAATACCGATAAAACGCGACCACACTTTGCTCTGCATCAGCGCAATCAATCCATTCGAAGCCTCGACCATCACAATCGGTTTCATAAAGTGCTGGATGAGAGCTGTATAGAGCGTTCAACTCGCGCATTAATCGTTGAATGCCAGCGTGCTTGGGATCTTCGAGTAGATGCCAATGAATGCTGGAATTATGATCCCATTCACTGAACTGGGCAATTTCACCACCCATGAAGTTAAGCTTTTTCCCGGGATAGCCAAACATCAAAGCATACAGGGAGCGCAAATTAGCGAATTTCTGCCACTCGTCGCCCGGCATTTTGTTGATCATCGAACCTTTGCCGTAGACCACCTCATCGTGTGAAAATGGCAGCGCAAAGTTCTCACTAAACGCGTAAATCATACCGAAGGTCAGGCTGTTGTGATGGTATTTGCGGTACGCCGCGTCTTTGCTCATGTATTCGAGCATGTCGTGCATCCACCCCATGTTCCATTTAAAAGTGAAGCCGAGTCCACCGTTGTAAGTGGGGTGACTCACCTGTGGAAAGCTGGTGGACTCTTCGGCCATGGTCATGCCGCCTTCGGCATGTACGAGCTCATTCATACGCTTCAAAAAGTCGATTGCTTCAAGGTTTTCGCGGCCACCGTATCGATTCGGAATCCATTGACCAGCTTCTCGCGAGTAATCGAGATACAACATCGATGCGACTGCATCAACGCGCAAGCCATCAAGGTGAAATTCCTTAATCCAGTAAACTGCGTTGCTGAGCAAGTAATTGGCTACTTCTCGCCGGCCAAAATTGTAAATAAGTGTTTGCCAATCTTGATGCATACCTTGCCGAGGATCTGCATGCTCATACAGATGCGTGCCATCAAATTGCCCTAGACCGTGCTCATCGGTAGGAAAATGCGCAGGTACCCAATCTATAATGACGCCGATGTTTTCCGCGTGACATGCGTCAATAAAATGTCGAAAATCATCCGGACTGCCAAAACGTGAGGTTGGCGCAAACAGTCCTATAGGCTGATATCCCCAGGAACCGTCGAATGGATGTTCGGTGACCGGCATTAGCTCGATATGAGTAAAGCCATTTTCAATGACGTAAGGCAACAGTGTTTTTGCCATTTCTACGTAGGTGAGTGAGTCTCCATGCAGGTTAAGCCTCCATGAGCCCGGGTGCACTTCGTAAATTGATATGGGCTGTAGCCGCATATCAAGTTCGCGCTTACGCTCCATGTAGTCGTCGTCGCTCCAGATAAACTTGCTCTGAAACACGATGGCTGCATTGCCTGGAGGTTGTTCAAAGTAGGGTGCGTACGGATCATGTTTAAGCGGCAGTAATCTTCCATCGCCTGACACGACTTCGTACTTGTAGAGCACACCATCACCGATTTCCGGTATGAAAATATCCCAGATACCGCTGCCAGGGTGACTACGCATCACGTGGCGTCGGCCATCCCAATTATTGAAATCGCCAACCAGACTTACTCGTCTCGCGTTCGGTGCCCATACGGCAAAGTGCACTCCATCAACTCCGTTAAAATTGATAACGTGCGACCCGAGGCTGTTGTACAACTGTTGGTGGGTGCCCTCGTTAAAGAGATGTATATCGAGTTCGCCGATAACACTTTCCATTGAGTAGGCATCAATGACTTGCCATTTATGTACTGCATTTTCAAGTTTTAACTGATAGGGGCCAACCGACTCATTCAGCAAAATCTCAAACAATCCATTGTCATGTATGCGCTTCATCGGAAGTTGCTTTCCGGTACTCGTTAGCACGTACGCCTTTTCGGCATCGGGCTGAAACGTACGGATAACTGCGCCTTGAACCACCGTATTAGTGGTACCCAAAGGCAGTGCTGTTGACGCATCATTCGCCACGTGCTGTCCGAGCACAGAGAACAACTCATAATGACGACCTTCTGCAATGGCATAGATCTGTTCTGTGTCTAGCGTAAGACTCATGAGTACAATTCCGTTTTATAACGAGAGGCGCTTTCGCCCCAGTTGAATCTTTTTTTACGTGCGGCTTTTTCAATACGCTTGAACGATATGGGTTCTTTTTCACGCAGGCTCAGTACATCTTCAACACGCTGTATTAGTGCTGTTGCTTGACCTGTTAGTGAATCGCCTTTGAATAGAAAGCCATCAACATCATTTTGTATGGTGTCGCTTAGCCCCCCGACCGCGTGAGCGATGCAAGGTTGGCCATGCTTCATAGCTATCATTTGACTAATGCCGCAAGGCTCAAACGAGCTGGGCATCAGGAAAATATCACCGTTGGCAAACAGGAGCTCGCTTAGCGGTGCAGAGTAGTGATTAATGAACAAACAATGGTTGTACCTTGCCGCAATTTTTTGGCATTGCAACTCTAGTTTTTCATCGCCAGAACCCATGAGTATCAATAGCCCCCGACCGTCTAAAGAACGCAAGATGGCATCAAGCGCTGTCTTTTCACTTTCAATAGGGTGAAGCAGAATAGCCATTTTTTGGTCAGTCAAGCGACCTACGCTTGTCATGATGTGCTTTGGTCTTTTTTTGCTGCCTGCCGATAGCATGCGCTGGTGAGCGATGTAGTCCACTGCCCGAAGTGAGTTACTGCGTGCCATGGCGTTAAGCATGTCGTCGCTGAGTTGTTGAGCGACGGCTGGCCAACTTAGCAATTCATCAGGTATTGAAGTAAGGGCTTTCTTTGCCGGGTACTCAATACCGTTAACAATGCCCACCAGTTTGCCAGCGTCTGCGGCTTTGGTCAGAGCCTGCTCAAGCCCTTCGCCGCCGTGGAATCCACTGGCAGGATCATTCGCCAACAGGATTTCTTGAGCATAAGTTGGAGATACTGTGTGCACTTTGTCAGCAAGATTGATGGCCGCAACCACTGGATTTACACAATGAGCCCAACGTGGGTCAGCGAGCACTACTGGATCGTAGTGCAAATGAGGAAACCAAGCCTGCAGTGAGGAAGAATTCTCGGCGAATGGTCGGATTCCCTGCAGTGCCAGATTGTGAATGCTGAATACGGTGCGAATGTTTCGCAACGATTCGAACGTTTCGTCAAAGCGTATCAAAGGGAGTGTCAGCGCTGCATGCCAGTCGTGTAAATGCAAAACATCAACAGCATCGATGGAATCGCTTGTAATGGCATTAAGCGCTGCAACACTGAACAAGGCAAATTTGTTGGCATCAGTAGCAAAGGGCTGGTCGGCATCATCGTCGCAGTACACAACGCCTTTGCCACCTGAGGCGAACAATGGATGGTGCAAGACAAGATACTGCACGTTGGCATCACGACCTGCGGCCACTTCGTAGAGCTCAATGCGCTGCGATGATCCGCGGAAGCGCGTGCTGTACACGTTGACCAACTTAGCATCGGGTAGTTCGTGAAATGCACCGTAGGCGGGAATGATGACCGTAACAAGCGTGTTGGTGTCGGCAAGTACTTTTGGAATGTCGCGTACGACGTCGCCTATGCCGCCGACTTTCGCACCGGGAATTACATCGTTCTCGGCTGCAATCATGCAGATGTGTCTTGTGGGCGCCATGCTAAGTGTCAGATTGTAGTAAATTTAACGGAAGCCTCAGTATGCAGACTACCGGCGGCGCATGCGAACAAACTATCTGGTTCTGTGCAACATTTGCTCGAAGTTAATTGGCGTTACAAGAGTTATACCGCTATCGGTCACTCTAAAACCTTTTTTGCGATCAGCCGCAGCATCAAGGCCTATTTCCGTGCCCTCGGGGATAACCGTGCCACTGTCTATGATCGCTCTGTGGATTTTACAGTGTCTACCTACGTCAACGTCGGGCATGATAACCGAATGTTTTATCACGCTGTACGAATTCACCTTAACGTTAGAGAACAGCAGTGAATGGCTCACTTGTCCGCCCGAGACGATACAACCTCCCGAGACAATGCAGTTTAATGCCATGCCGCGCCGGTCCACTGTGTCGTGGACAAATTTGGCAGAAGGCAATTGCATCTGATAGGTGTATATAGGCCAGTCTTTGTCGTAGAGGTCTAGTTCAGGGGTGTAATCGACAAGTTCCATGTTGGCTTCCCAGAATGCGTCTAAGGTGCCTACATCGCGCCAATAAGGTTGTTCATGGCGTTGATCTTTAGGTTTTTCATCGCCGAGTCGAAACGCGAATACCTCTTTAGAACCGACTATGCGAGGAAGGATATCGTGTCCGAAATCGTGTGTGCTGGTTTCGCTGTCAGCATCATTGATGAGTTCGCCGTAGAGGAACTCGGTACTGAATACATAATTTCCCATTGACGCCAGTACGCGTCCTGGCTTGCCGGGAATTTCAGCAGGCTCGGCAGGCTTTTCTTGGAATTCAAGTACGCGGCCTTCCTCATCGACTTTAACAACACCAAAGGAACCCGCAGCCTCTGCCACAGATACCTCGACACAACACAGCGTCATGTCAGCGTTTCTGTTTTCATGGGAAGCAACCAATGGACCGTAATCCATTTTATAGATATGGTCACCGCCCAAAACTAATACATACTCAGGGCTATGTGTGCGTATGATGTCAATGTTTTGGTAGACCGCATCGGCAGTACCTTGATACCAATCTTCGTCAATTCTTTTCGAGGCTGGAAGTATTTCCACAAACTCATTGAATTCAGCTTTGAACCCCGACCACCCACGATTGATGTGTCTGACCAACGAGTGCGATTTGTATTGGGTGGCGACACCAACCCGGCGAATCCCCGAATTAATACAGTTGGAGAGTGCGAAATCGATGATACGAAATTTTCCACCAAACGGCACTGCTGGCTTGGCTCTCCACTCGGTGAGTTCGTATAAGCGACTGCCTTGCCCTCCGGCGAGTATCAACGCGAGTGTATCTTTCGTGATCTTGGAGACAGGTCTTCCCACAGATTTTGCCACTTCCTATTTGCTAATACCTTTCAATGAAGCTTACCCGCATTGAATCGATTTGGCAAAGATCCTATGAATTGTTAAGGCGTGTGGCGCTTCATTGTCAGATTCACTTAATTTTGTTTTACTTTCCACGTTGTATGCACAGCGTCACAAACGTAATCTCACTGTCGGTTCGCTAAGTGACGATATTAATTAGTCTAGGAATACTGTGAAAAAAAATGAATAGGCCTTCCGGAGTACCTGCATTAGACGAACTGACCAGTCATCACACTGAGTGGCAGGAGAAGGTATCGCCTTTGGGCTGTGAATCAGCTGACCTTCGCCAGTCTATTAAACAGCATTTCTCCAAGACTCTCGGGCGTTCAATTGACAATGCTTCCGCCCTCTATCTGTACAAGGCCGTTGCGTTAAGCGTTCGTGATCGTTTGATGGAACGTTGGCTCGAAACGCGCAACCTTCACGATCTGAGTGCAGGAAGACGCTGCTGCTATTTGTCCATGGAATTTCTGATGGGGCGCTCGCTGGGCAATGCCGTAAACAATATGCAACTCGATGTTGAACTTCGTGACGCAATGGCGACGTTGGGTCTAGTAATGGAGGACGTAGAGCAACTGGAACATGATGCAGGTTTAGGCAACGGTGGTCTTGGCAGACTCGCTGCCTGTTTTCTGGACAGTTGTGCATCTTTGGGGTTGCCCGTTACCGGTTATGGATTGCGATACCGTTATGGAATGTTTCGGCAGTCAATTGATAATGGCTGGCAAGTAGAACGGCCTGATAACTGGTTGAGCGAGGGGCATATCTGGGAGCTGGAGCGCCCAGAGCTTGCGTGTAAGGTCAAATTTGGTGGCAACGTTGAAGTGCTGACTGACCTTCAAGGCGGGCTTATTCATCGATGGGTTAATACCGATGATGTTAGGGCTGTGCCTTACGATGTGCCTGTGCCGGGGTACGGTAACGGCATTGTCAATACGTTGCGTTTATGGGGTTCTGCCGCGACAGATGAGTTTAATCTCAATGAATTCAATGCTGGTGGTTATACCGAATCGGTTGCAGCAAAAACGGCAGCCGAAAATATCACGATGGTGTTGTACCCCAACGATAGTAGTGAAAACGGCAAGGTGTTGAGATTGCGCCAACAGTATTTTTTGGTTTCAGCCAGTTTGCAGGACACCTTGCGTGTCTGGCTGATGCGTAACGACTCGTTTAATGGCTTTGCTCAGGCTCATTGCTTTCAACTCAACGATACGCATCCATCGCTTGCTGTTCCAGAACTCATGCGTTTACTAATGGACTCGCATGGGCTGGGTTGGGATGAAGCTTGGGAAATCACCACAAGTGTCATGGCTTACACAAATCACACACTGCTACCAGAAGCACTGGAATGCTGGTCGTTGGGCATGATCGGTGCGTTATTACCTAGGCCCTCAGAAATCATCCATGAAATTAACCGACGCTTTATGGAGCAGCTCCAAACACAGCTGTCTGACAACCCAACGGTTCACGCTGAAATGTCTATTATTTCTCGCGATTCAGTACCGGTTGTCCGTATGGCGCATCTAGCCATTGTGGGTAGTTTTTCAATAAACGGTGTGGCTGCTCTGCATTCCGAGTTGCTAAAAAGTGGTTTGTTCAAGCACTTCAATGCACTATGGCCAGAGCGCTTCAATAATAAGACCAATGGCGTCACTCAACGTCGATGGATGGCGCATTGCAACCCAGCGCTGGACAAGCTCATTTCACCGGTCGTTGGTGACGATTGGGTGTCTAACCCTGATCAACTCGAGCAGTTGATGGGTGTGGCCGATAAGCATGAATTTCAAACGCAGTGGGCAAGCGTCAAGCAAACCAACAAACAAGCGCTAGTTGAATTAGTTGAACAAAAAACGGGTGTGCAGGTCGATGCAAACATGCTGTTTGACGTTCAGGTAAAGCGTATGCACGAGTACAAGCGTCAGTTACTATGCGCTTTGCATGCGGTACATGTGTACCTCGATATAGTAAACCAGACAGGCAATCAAGTACCGCGCTTTATACTTATCGCAGGAAAGGCTGCACCGGGCTATCACATGGCTAAGGCTATTATTAAATTGATTAATAATATTGCCCATGTGATTAATAATGATGCCCGAGCGCAAGGCAAACTCAAATTGGTTTTTCTGCCTGACTATAATGTCTCAGCAATGCAGATAATTTGCCCAGCTGCAGATCTTTCTGAACAGATTTCCACAGCGGGAAAAGAGGCCTCTGGAACGGGCAATATGAAGTTTATGATGAATGGCGCACTCACTATAGGTACCCTTGATGGCGCTAATGTGGAAATATTGGAAGCAGTCGGCGAGCATAATTTTTTCCAGTTCGGTCATGATGTCGATCAGGTGGCTGTAGTGCGTCAGAACTATGCCCCTGCCTCATGGATTGCTAACGATAAGCGCCTTCAGGCGATCTTTGAAACCTTTGACAGCGGTTTGTTTGATGGGCAGGAAGCTGAACTCATCCGTAGTGTCATTGATGCCGCACGTAGCCCTGATGATCCATGGCTTACGGTTGCTGATTTACCCGCGTATCTTGATGCACAATATCAGGTGAATAAGGCTTGGCAAGATACAGTGCGTTGGCAACGTATGAGTATCGCCAACACCGCCAACAGTGCACGATTTTCAACGGACAGAACCATGCACGACTACAACCGTGATATCTGGAAGCTTGAACCCTTAGCGCTGGCTAATAAAGCGCAAAGCATGGGCACGGTGTCGAATCTATGAGCCAATCGACTGCCTCGCAAGCCTCCTTGCACTCGGGTCGACATTGGCCACTGGGAGCAACCACCTACGCCAGTGGTGTCAACTTCGCGGTGTTTTCGGCACACGCCACACGTGTAGAGTTGTGTTTGTTTGATAAAGATGGACAACGCGAGCTGCAAAGGCTGGAATTAGTTAACAAGAGTGACGACGTATGGCATGGCTTTCTGGCTGATGCGAAACCGGGGCTTATTTACGGATATCGTGTGCACGGGCCTTATGACCCCACGACTGGCCACCGCTTTAATGCCAACAAGTTGTTGCTCGACCCATACGCACGCAGTTGGCAAGGCAAATACACATGGCATGATGCAAATTTTGGTCATATTCGTGGCCACGTTGATAAAGACCTATCCTTTGATACACGCGACAGTTCACCATACGTGCTGAAGAGTCGAGTTGTCGAGACACCGCGTAAACCAACCAAGCATTGGTCTGGACACAAATCAGAAATTCCTCAGCCTCGTGAGCCCATGAGCGATTTGACGATTTACGAAGGTCATGTAAAAGGACTCACCGCAAGTCTGAGTGGGGTGTCTGCAGCGAATCGCGGCACTTATCGAGGGTTGTCATCAAAAGCCTTTATTTCGCATTTGCAAAATCTCGGTGTCAACACGCTTGAGCTTTTGCCCATTCACGGTTTTGTGGATGATGAATTTCTCGTTGAAAAAGAGTTGGTGAACTATTGGGGTTATCAGAGCTTGGGATTCTTTTTGGCAGAATCTCGCTATGCCTCATCAGACAATGCAACATTAGAACTTAAAGAGGCTATTGCGAAACTGCATAAGGCTGACATAAAGGTGTTGCTAGATGTCGTGTATAACCATACAGGTGAGGGCAATGAAATGGGGCCAACCTTGTGTTACAGAGGCCTAGATAACATGTCTTATTATAGGCTTGCCAGAAATCCAAGATTCTATGTTAACGATAGCGGCACTGGCAATACCCTTGCTGCCGAACACCCCAGAGTGATGCAGATGATCATTGACAGTCTGCGGCTCTGGGTTAACGAACTCGCGGTAGACGGATTCCGTTTCGACTTGGCTAGTATTCTTGGCCGTGAGTCGTATGGTTTTGATCGTCGTGCAGGTTTTTTTGATGCCATTGCTCAGGACCCCGATTTAGCTGAAACATACCTTATCGCCGAGCCGTGGGATATTGGTCCTGGTGGTTATCAGCTGGGTCAGTACCCTGGGCGTTGGGGTGAATGGAATGATCAGTTTCGGGATACTGTGCGTCGATTCTGGAACACCGATGCCGATTTGCTGCACGAGTTTTCTGACCGTTTATTGGGAAGTAGTTCATTATTTGAATGGCAGAAGCGTCCACCAGCGGCAAGCGTTAACTTTATAACCGCACATGACGGTTTTACGCTTCGCGACTGCGTCAGTTATGCCTATAAACACAATGAGGCGAACGGTGAGGACAATCGTGACGGGCATGGCACTAATCACTCCAATAATCACGGTGTTGAGGGCGAAAGTGATGACCCCCAAATCACTGAATTGCGATTACAGCAGCAACGTAATCTGCTGTGTTCCTTGTTTCTTTCGCAAGGCACGCCCATGCTGTTGGCTGGCGACGAACGCAACCGCACGCAAAAAGGCAACAACAATGCCTACTGTCAAGATAACGAACTGACTTGGATAAACTGGCATAGTCAGGCGCAAGCAAATGAACTACAAGCATTCACAAAGCGTCTGATAGAATTTAGGAAAAATCAGAGGGTATTACGCAGACCTTGGTACCTACATGGGAAGCACCTTTCGGCCTCTACAGGATTGCCGGATGTCAGCTGGCTCAACATCGGAGCCACCCAAATGAGTGAGGCAGACTGGCACAGCCCGGGTGGGGGGTTCGTTGCATTACAGCTGATGGGTGATGCTTTGCCAGAGTCTGTCACGGTTGAGCCTTCAGATTCGCTGCTGTTGTTATTTAATGCAGGACAAAACACGGTGGAATTTCCTCTGCAATCTGAACACCTCGCACAAGGGAAATGGTGTGTGGAGATTGATTCGACGGTATCAACAGGGGTGTCTGAAGACAATATTTCAGCAAAATCTGTTACGGCTACCGGCTTTGTCGCCATTAAAGAGAGGTCTGTAATAGTGCTTTCACTACAAATATAGCTTGTCTTGTTTTGAGCCGTTATACTTTGGACGAACAACCGCTACTGGATCACTGAGGCACAAAGGAACAGCCATGAAATCAAGCTTGCCCGCGGCGCATCTTTTGCGTCAATTTTTACTGTTTGCGCTCGTTGTGGTGTTTCTGCTCACTATGGTTAGAGCGTCGTATGCTTTGTGGCATTTTCCAGCGCTGGAGCAAACAAATGCATTCCTCCCTCTGTTTCTGCAAGGTTTGCGTTTTGACTTGTCGCTGTTGGGTCTGATCTGTATTGTGCCTGCGGTGCTAGGTTCATTCCTCTCTATGTTTAAACCTACGCGCGGGATTGCGAAATGGTTTATCAGTTGTTTTCTGTTCGGAGGTCTTATTCTGATTCTTCTATCAGAGCTTGTGACCCCATGGTTTCTTGAGAATATGGGCGTTCGGCCGGACCTGGATTTACTACTATCTGTTGAATCACCTATTCAAACGGTGAAGGATCTCTTCGCCAATCAGCTTATACCGGCTGTGATCGCACTAGTACTCTGCGCACTGATTCTTCTTGCTTATCTGGCCAGAATGGAGCTGAGCCGGTTTTTACGCTTTCCGTTAAGCAAGAGCGGCGGACTGCTAGTGCTATTGGTAGGGGGGGGGCTGAGTGCGCTGGCCATCAGGTCCAAGCTGGATTTCACCGCCGCAGCCATGGGGCCAAACGATGCACAAATCAGTACAGACACGACAGTCAACGAAATCGCCATGAATAGTGCCTACAAGATTCTATATTCTATAGCCGCGCCGTTTTTGAACTAATCTGAACCTTAACGGGTGTTAAACCCACTGGAGAATTGCATGCCAAAAGCCTATTGGATCGCGCACGTGGATGTTACCGATGAAGAGCATTACCCTGAGTACTTGAAGGCTGGGGCTCCTGTTTATGAAAAATATGGCGCCAAGTTTGTTGTACGAGGTGGCCGTCATCAGGCAATGGAAGGCAACGTGCGATCGCGCCATGTGGTTGTGGAATACAAAGACTACGACACCGCCTTAGCGGCATACAATAGCGAAGAGTATCAGCTAGCGAAATCGCTTCGTAACAAGTTTGCCAATTCGGAATTTCTTATTGTTGAAGGTGCTGACTAGCCTTTGAAATGGCTGTTGGATGGCCATTAAGTTAGCTGGCTTGCTTACACACTAACCAGTTAACTTAACGGTTTACAGGTTCACAACAACCTGTTGATGGTGCAAATTTTGCGATAGTGAAATACAACAATCTTCGCTGGGACACCGCGGGTGTCAAAACTATCCAACTCTGATTTTTGTCTACGCCGAACGACTGGGTACTGGTCTTCGGTAGGCAGTAGTGAGTGCTTCAGAGGTTACTGGGCAGTCGTACTACCGCTGTGTGTGTTGTTTCTTGGTTTATTGACGACTTTTGAAGTCAGTCGGTCTATTCAAACGAAGCGTGAGAAGCTTGAGGCATTTGAATTCGAGCACAGTGTTCAGGATCTAACCACGCTTTATTCCACCATTTTGCGTCAGTATGAATCTTTGCTGGTGACTGTACGTGGGCTCTACATATCCTCGGACAACGTCTCCCGTGTTGAATTCGATGACTTTATATCATCCATAGATCTCACCCATAATTTTCCCGCAGCTAAGGGTGTAGCATGGCATCCCCATGTACTTGCTGGAGATGTGTCTCGGTTTGAAGCTATGGTTGCGGCTGATGACTCCCTGAATAACGAGGGGTATCCCGACTTTCACATTAAACCGGAATCAGAAAATTTTGAACATTTCCCTGTTGCTTACGCGGCTCCCAAAGGAAATCTTAATAAGCTATTGGGCTACGATTTAGTACCCAGTGAGCCCCGATATACGGCAGTTTTAAAATCCAGGGATAGTGGCAAATCGTGGGGTACTGCACCTATCGAACTTATGGATATGAAGGGCCAAGCGAATTCGACTGGGTTTTTAATCGTCCTTGCTGTATTCAATAAGTCGAATTCAAACACGACAGGGGATGAAAGAGGTCATTTCAAAGGGGTGTTATCGGCTACTTTTCAAGCAAGCACCCTGCTCGATAACGAAAGGACTGAACATCTTAATGCGCTTCGAGTTTATGACGTTACTGATGCTGAACGCAGCTTGCTGTTCAGCTCGGGACAAGAACAAGCTGAACACAGGTCGATGACAAGTCGCATCACGATCGCCGGGCGTATTTGGGAATTCAAGTTTTCCAAGGGTATGGCCCATATTCCGGTTTGGTTTAGATTTTCAGTCAATTCAATAGCTGCCTTTTCAGGTCTATTTATTAGTCTTTTATTGTCCCTGTTAACCTATGTGCTTATGATGTCGCGAAACCGCGCCATGGCTCTTGCGACATCACTGACACAAGATTTGCAACGGGTCAATGATGATTTGACTCGCTCGAATCACGATCTTGGTCAGTTTGCTTATGTGGCATCTCACGACTTGCAGACCCCTGTTCGCAATGTTCAGTCAACAATAATATTACTAGAAGACGCGCTCGACAGATTGGATAGACCTTCTGCAAATCGCTATTTGAATCACTTGCGAAAATCAGCGTCTCATATGCAGAATTTTATTGGCGACCTTTTAATGTACGCACAAGCTGAGAAATCAGAACTTATTCTTGAACCGATTGACTTGAATAAGGTTCTTCGCGAAGTTCTGGAAACATTGAAATTCAAAATCGATGAAACTGAGGCAGTTGTAGAGGTGGCGAGTTTGCCGCAAATACGTGGAGATTCCGTTCAACTTCAACGTTTATTCACCAATTTGTTAAACAACGCTATTAAGTACCGTGACTTGATTCGACGACCATTGGTTGTTGTCAGTGTCGAGAGCGTGGATGGGCATTGGGCAATTCGTGTCGAAGACAATGGTATTGGTATAGAGCCTGAGCATCAAGCTCGAGTACTTGAACCTTTTCAGCGGCTACATCGGCATGATGATATTGCGGGATCGGGTTTGGGTTTAAATATTTGTAGTGAAATAATGGTCAAACACGAAGGGCACTTCCAGCTAGAGTCTGAATTTGGCAAGGGTACTGTTTGTATTTTACTTTTTAAGCCCTTGGCAGTGTTGCAGCAGGCAGCTTAGTTAAATCAGCATTAGCCACATGATTCGCTTTGAGTATATGCCCGAACGTAATCAACATCAAATTGTGCAGGGAACTCGGTGCTGGCATCTGGTGGTCCTGGCCATGTACCGCCTACCGCTAAGTTGAGTAGGAAATGCACTGGGCGAGTAAAGTCGGCAGGTGTTGGATGTGCTGCTTTCCACTTACCATCCAGATACCAGTTAACAGAATTTTCCGTCCAGACGGCGGTGTAAGTGTGAAAATCATCGCTCAACGAAACGGATTCGGTGTGATCGTATGGATGGGATGTCAGTTCGCCAGTTTGATTTGTATGCAAGGTAGTGTGGTAAACATTGGGCTGATGCCCCAGATATTCCATCACATCCAATTCTGGCAAAACCGCTATGCCCTCGGGCCAGGTATCAAAGCTTGGCAGCAACCAAAATGCTGACCATAGACCCTGACCCTCAGGAACTTCTGCTCGAACTTCAAATCGGCCATGCATTTGCGAAAAACTTTTTTCAGTGGTTAATACACCTGACACATAAGGTTGCCCTTGAGCCAGTGCACGTAGTTCGCGTGGCAATGGTGAAGCGGTGATCGACAGCACACTGTCGTTGATTGAAAATGGCGACACACCATGAATGTTTGGATCAATGTAGTACTGCTGCTCGTTATTGATGATGACATCGCGAGGCCAGATATATTGAGTACGCCATACTCCGGGTGTCGTACTTGTCCCAGTTTCGTCCCAAAGAGAGAGCTCATCAAAATCATCTTCAAAACTGATGTTCCAACAAGCATCGTTGAGTGTTGCGGGTCCACGAATAGACTCTTGCGCCATGACACCGTACGTCATGGCAACTACCACTAAAGGCGTTAAAACCAGAGCCTGACGAGCTATTGTTGATGTGCGTTTAATCATTTCGTTGAGTGCCGTGTCTGAAAGATTTTGCGATTAAGGCAGTGTATGGGCTAGTGGTGCTGACTTAAAGCAAGTTATTTCCGCCTTGACGACAAGCCCCACATTTCGTTCTTTACACAACACGTCATTTTCGTATCTACGATGTCATTCCCGCGCAGGCGGGAATTCAAAGGCGTAAAACAGTGGGATTCCCACCTTCGTGGGAATGACGAACTTACGCGGGAGTGACGAATCCACGTGGGAATGACTAGGCTATGTGGAAATGACGAATCCACGTGAAATTGACTAATCTATGTGGAAGTAACGAACCTAGCTGGGAATAGTGATCAACTAGGCTCATTCAGGTGGGTGTGCCAGAAACCAGTTCCAGGCATGGGTAATACTTTGTCTAATATCTGCAAACTGCGGTGTCCATTGCAACTCATTCATGGCACGTGATGCGTCAGCCACTAGCATGGGAGGGTCCCCAGCTCGTCTTGCCACTTTGTTGTAGCTAAGATCGACCCCCGTGATTTCACTGCATGCATCTATAACTTCCAGCACGGTATAACCACGGTTCACACCTAGGTTGAATTGCTCTGCACCGAGTTCGGGCAATTTTTGCATTCGTTTGAATGCTTGAATATGAGCGCTGCACAGATCATTGACGTGTATGTAGTCACGCACACAGGTTCCGTCACGTGTGTCAAAGTCATCACCAAACACCATAAGATTGGTATCTTTTGCGTTACCCCCAGATTTTATTCGCAACGCCTCAAACAGAATAAGCGGTAGCAAATGAGTTTCAGGATCATGGCGCTCGCCTATGCTGCCGTCTTCACTACAGCCGGCGGCGTTGAAATAGCGCAGGGCAATACTGCGTAAACCGTAGGCAGTTGCATAGTCTTTAAGTACCTGCTCAACCATGAGCTTGGACTGCCCATAAGGGTTGATCGGATTTTGCGGCGTGTCTTCGGTGATGGGTAGTTTCTCAGGAACACCGTAAGTTGCACAGGTGGATGAAAAAACTAGAGTTTTTACATCGTGCTGACACATAGCATCTAATAGAGATTGCGTGCCGGTTACATTGTTGCGATAGTACATCGCAGGTTCTGTAACTGATTCGCCCACATACGCTAACGCTGCGAAATGCATGACTGCATCAATGTTATGAGATGTGAAGACCGAATCTAGCGTCTGACGATCATGCAGATCGCCTTGAACAAGCTTTCCAGCAATAACAGCATCGGCGTTGCCGCGTTCAAGATTGTCATAAACAATAACGTTATAGCCTTGTTGGTCAAGCAGTCTGACCATGTGTGAGCCGATATAGCCGGCTCCACCGGTGACGAGGATAGTTTGTGACACCTTAGCTCCTTGGCCCACCAGCTTTGAGCCGGCGGTTCTTTTTGGGACGTATGACCCGTACACGCTCACTCGTGGAAGGTGATTCAGTGTTCGGCAGAGGGTTAATTATCTTGGCTTCGTTAATTCGTCTGATGCGTTCTTTGGCTTGCTTCTTTTGTTCTATGCGAGCTAGCGATTCGCGCAGTCGATAAGCATCATTTGCGCTGATGTGGCCATCAGCTCTGGCCAATGGGATAGTGTTCGTATTGAACGAAATTTGTTGAAGCATGCTGACGGGTAGGGCAACCAGGAATATCCAGTAAAGATCTCTGTTGACTAGAAGTCGTGCTTCGGAGTAATTACTGATCAGCAGAGCAACCACAAAACCCAGCACGAACAATACGCCTGGCTGCTGACGTTGGTACTGGCAGTAAATAATCTCTACCAGTTGTTGCAAGAGCATCAATAAGGCAACAATGGTAAGTGGTATACCAATTTCAGAAGCCAGCTGTAATAGACCGTTGTGAGCATGGAACACGGTCCAGCTAAAGTCGGTAAGCGACTGTTGAATCCAGATACTGTCGTCGGTGGGGTACCACAATGCGCCGTAGCCATAGCCGGTTAATGGGCGCTGGAGTATGAGCTTCCAGGTTTGTTCCCAGACCTCGCCTCGGCCAGTCAGATCTCCCGAACGGCCAATAAGTTCGGCTGTGTCAATAAACATGAAAGCTAAGGTTGCGAGGCCCAAAGCAAATACACCTAAAAGTAGAGCGGCAACAAGGCTGAGTCGCAGATTCAATGCAGTGTGCAGGTACATCATCAAGAGACCGGCACAGATGAGCGCGAGTATTGATGTAGCCGATACACTGTTATAAAGACAGATCAATGACAGGAAGCACACAGCTATGTAGAACAAACGTTGTTTGCTAGTGATTGTCCAGAATATTAGGCTTGCGCTGAGCAGACAAGATACCGCTGCCCAAAACCCCAAGGTGTTCTTAGACGCTAGTGTGCCCGCCCATACTTGGCTACCCTCATAACTCACCACGCCTAGTTCTGGAATGAGCATCGCGGAAACTATACTACTGAGCATTATGAATCCAAACACAATGGCGCTGATTCGCAAGATGCTTGCCAAGGGAAGAACAAATCCCAAATAGAGAGCGACTATGGTGGTTCCAATGAGGTGTATTGAGCGTTCTAGGCTAAGTGATGTATCGAGCGACCACAGGGTAGACATCGCGGTGCCGGTTAGGAGCAAGGTTAATACCAGCCGGTAACGAACCAGCCATGTCAGCCAGTTGATACCGAATGCCATAAAAAGCCCGAGCAAAGAATAGGCGTACATGGCAAGCCATAGAACGGTTATTAAGGACACAAGCGCATTGCTTGCCAGCGGGCCTCGGTAGGCCAGTGATAAATTGAAGCTTGATGCTTGCAGTAGTGTGAGGATTAGCAACGCAGAGGCTAACAGCGGCGCTCGATAGCCCGTACTCCATGTTGCCGGAACATGCTCTGCACCCGGCTTGGGTGGGTTGCTAGTCATGACAGGAGCAAAACAGCACAACCAGATTGTGGTCTGGCATTAGGCACTAGTCGATGCCCCTAGCTTCATCAAGCGTTGCACCGCGCAATCGCACGTACTGATCCACTAACCGTCGGTATTGTCTGGGTGCAAGGTTTTGTACAGTTTGTCTGACGACGCCCAGCAAACTCATTGCACCAGCATTACGCGCTGCCCAGAGTAATTTGAAGCTTTGCATAGGCGATACACGGGCCAAGGCAACACTTTCGAACCGAGCTTGGTAACCAGCCCATGCCTGTTCCGACATGTGAGGTTTTTGTGTAGCCATCCAGGTGAAAAAATTTGTGTACTTAGCTGAGCTACCTGCATAGATGGGTAGCTGTGATAAAGCGTTATCGCTGACAATATCGGCGTAATGCGTGTAAGGCTCAGGTAGCATGTGAAATGGAATGCCTGTGCGCCAACAGTCAATGGCAAATTGGTCGTTGTCACCAAAGGTCACGGCTTCGTCCCAGCTCACTTTTTCTGCAAGAGCTCTTGGAATAACCAGTGTGCTGGTTTGAATGAAACCGCCGTGCACGTAAAGGAAATCGTAGATTGACTCATCAGATGATAGAGCACGCTCGGGTTTGACCCAGTAACGTCCAACGCCTCTATCCACCACAATTTTGCCGTACACCAGGACATCACCTTGTTCGGCCAGCAGTGCTTGTACCGCAACAAGAAAGCCCTCGTACCAGAGGTCATCGGAATCCAAAAAGGCGATGAATTGCCCCTGTGCCTTGCGCATACCATGATTTCTAGCGACCGCAGGGCCCGCATTTTCTTGAGTTACGACGACAAGGCGAGGATCTTCAACCGAGTTCAGAACATCAACAGTGTTGTCGCTTGATCCATCATCAACAACCACTATTTCAAAATCACTGAACGTTTGCGCAAAGCAACTGTTCAATGTCTCCAGAATCGAGCCTGCACTGTTGTAGGTGGGAATAACGATGGAAAAACGCGGCGTCATCAGTAAGTTTCTCCACGTAGGGTTTTGCGCCCGAAGTGCGCAGAAAGTTTGCCTTTGAGTTTCCAGCGCAGCAATTGTGCCGATTCTCTAAAACGTGGCAGTAGAATGGCTATCAGGCTTATTGCCAAAGTTACGGTGGCAAGCGCACAAGTTTTCATGAGTCGCACCAATGATGCCAGAGGACCAGGGTGCAAATGTTGCATCACGCGAACTCTTGAGTTGTGGATATTCACAACACGCTGTTTTAACCAATCGGGTGCTAATCTGGATTCTGGAACGGGCTCATGCACAATGGCGTTGGCTGCCCAGCGCATTGAATGACCATCGTTGCCCAGTTGAGTGAAAAAAGCCAAGTCTTCACTGCCCGAATGCGAAAACGCCTCGTGGAAAAAATGAGGGGCGTACTTTTTCAAAACAGACGCTTTGATCAAGAAATTTCCTCCTGCTTGTAACTGACACTCGCTGCCATCGGCAAGTTTCATGTCTGCGCCATAGTAGGGGTTATTTAACAATGTTATGTCAGTATCTGGTGGAAATTCTGGCCTGGTTGGGCCGCCTACCAAATCAGCCGTATGGGTTGCTTGTATGCGCAAAAGCTCTGACAACCATTGTGGCTCTGGCCATTCGTCGTCATCAAGAAAGGCTATAAAATCGGGTTCGAAACTCAGCGCCTTCATCGCCACTGTGTTTCTGATGGCCGAAATGCCCGAAGAGGTTTCGCTCAGAGCGACAATAGGAAAGGGGTAGTTGTCTGCCAGTTTGTGACAAACCGCTATGCCTTCGCCGGCCTCATCATTGTCAGCAACAACAATGTGCAGCGCCTCGATATCAGTCAGGCGCGTCAGACTCAGCAATAACTTCTCGAGTTCCACTGGGCGGCGATAAGTGCAGATACCAAGCGCAATCTTCACGAGGCCTTATCCTGTGACGACGCTGTTACTGAGGGCTGCGCATGGAGCCTGCTGTACAGCGTATAGGTCAGAAAAAATGCCATGAAGACTTCTGCAGCTAGAATGCCGAAAAGTGTAGTTTCAGGTTTGAAAAAGTACAAAGTGAGTGCAACCAACACACCGCTGAGCATGGCCCCATAGATACTGGCAATCGCTAATACGCGGAAGTCTCGCATAGCCTGAAGAGCGGCTGCTGGTGCATTGTAGCTGGCAGCGAAGACAGCAATAATTGACCACATAGTGACGATCATTGCCATTGGCTGATCAGAGTATTGTTCAGCGTAGAGGAATTGGTATATCCATGGCCAGCCTATCCATAAGCACAGGCCAAGTCCGATAACAGCCGCCATCATGAGTAGGGTGGTGATCTTGATCTGTGCCCTTACAGCGGCGTGTTTTGACTTAGACAGGTCTACCGCGAGTTCGGGTTTGACCATGTTTTGCCAAGTTAGCAAGGCCACTCTGACAGGGCCGAATAGGACAAAGCCTGCGGCTAGTGGTGCGTACGCATCGGGTCCGTGTGTTGATGTGATGATGACACTATGTGCCTGAGCCAAAAACAAAGTAGTGAGGGAGCCAGCAAGTGCCCAACGTGACTGTTCCCATACTTTGTTGTAGCTGTTTATCTTTGACAGTAAAAACCAACGGCGAGAGAAGCCATGCAAACGAAAACGTTCCATTAGCATGGCGCAAAGATTGGCAGCTGCGAGTGCCAATAGAACATGGCTGATTGTCAATTGGTCAACGATTAGTAACAAGCAAGCGATGATGGTGGCTCCGGTGACAACGTAAGTAGTGTCACCACTAGCGGCAACCAGAGGGCGCATACGCGCATAGCCCGTACTGCGGCTGTAATGTCTTGCCGAATACACAGCAACAAATGCTGTGACGCTAAGTCCAACTGTATTGGGTATTTCCGACCACAGGGCGTAGCTAGCGCCGAACAACATCAGAAGTGCAAACAACAGTAGATTCAATGTGCTGAACATTGCCTCTTGTTGCGTGCGCTCTGGTTCGTCTTCGATCACGGGTGTGTAAACGGTCAAAGGGGTTGAGATCAGCGCATTGTTAACGGCAGACGCAAACATAGCCATGACGAAAGCAAACGCGAATACGCCATATTCGTAAGGACTCACTAAACGCAATAGCAGTAGGTTCAGGGCAAAGTGAAACCCGCTGACCATAGCCTGTGCACCGACGGAGAGTGCAAGCCTAGACGTTGCCAGTCCAATGGCTTTGCTCAGTAGAGACCCTACCTTCATCGACGGCTCAGAGTGGGGGCTAGAATCATTGACATCAGTGCTCATCGGCGTATGGCGTTACGCAGTAGGATTGCACCCAATATAATCGGCTCGATCAGGTAACGGAATGCAAAGCGTCGTGGATTTTCAAACAATCGAAAACTCCACTCCATTCCTAGTCGACCCATCCACCGAGGCGGCGTTTTCACATGGCCTGCAACATACTCCATGCAGGCTCCACAGGTAAATGCGATAGGTGCGTTTATCAAATGCCGATGTTCGGCTAACCAAGCTTCTTGTTTGGGGGCTCCAAAGCCGATAAGTAGCAGTTGAGTATTGGCTTCATTGATCGCATCCACGACGGCCAGACTGGCTTCACTGTGTGGAGTGAGATCAAAGTAACCATCATGACCACTGATTTTAATGGACGGATACTGGATTCGAATGCGTTGCAGTGCCTCGTTTTGCACTGTGCTGTGTTGTCCAACATGAAATACATTCCAGCCCGATTCTGCAGCCTTTTCCATTAGCGGCATGATGAAGTCAACGTACGTCAGCCGGTGATCTCGCGTCACTGGGATCTTGAAGAGCTGCATGATCCAAATCACAGGCATGCCATCAACCAATATGGTTGTATTCTCGTAATGCCCGCGTAATTCCTGTGAGGTGAAGTAGCTGTATAGCGAATGCAGGTTGTGGTACAGAACGCTGTCTTTTCGACCTTCGTCGATAGCGCTTTGCGCGAAGTTTATGTAATCACTGAGTGTTCCCGGGTGGGCGAAGAAACCGAGGAGTTCTCTCTTTTGAAGCTGCTGTGCTGAGGAGGGCATGATGAGCTAAGTCTTCTCGAAGTTTCACAGAGTAGTTTATCGTTACCCTGTGTTGAATTAAGTTGGAAATGTAAAAACAAAATTTGTGGACATTGTCAGTAAAGTACGTATGACACATTACTCTGTCCAAGCTTCTGCTACCGTCATGGTAAGGGTATCGGCAGCAAATGTGCATGAGCTTCATTTTCATAGAGCTAGAGTAACGCTAATACTGAAATTCGTTAGCTGTTTCACACTTTGACGGCGTATACACGTCATTTTGCACGTATTTACCGAGGAATGGATCACCAACAGGTGTTTTTCACAATCCTCTGTAGCGCAAATATTTTGCTTGCGATGGCGCTCCCTGTGCGGCTGTGACAAGGCGGGTAGCCTTGAGTACAAGCGGTCAATTCTGCATACATTCTTCAACGTTTTGCAATAAGCATCACGGACCGCCGTCTCAGACAAAGTTTTTACGGCTAGGTTCGTCGCTTGAGTGCTTGTTGGCCCCATCTCGCCATTTCCAGGTAGCAACCTGAGGGGCATCTGCCGATTGTTCAACGACGTGTTGATAACAGTAAAGTCGATGTCTCTAATCCGTGAAACATAGGTTGGCAATCAATACAGTTTTTGCAGAGTGCTGCGCTGTTGAACAAGGTGACGTTTTTGGGTCGTCACCTCGTGTATTTGCGCGATACTATCGGCTGGCTCGTTGCCTGTCCTTAGAGAGTAAGGATCGTTACTAAAGATCGGTGCTGAAGGCCGCTCACAAAGGTTTCTACTATGACCCCGTTTACAGGTCGTCGTCAAAGCTTTAGCAGTTAGTACGCGTTCTTGTGTACCCAACCTTTAAACACTGTCATTACCAAGATCTTGACATCAAGAAAGATAGACCAGTTTTGAACGTAGAAACGATCGTGCTCGATACGCGAAGCCATGTCTGATATACGGCGCGTTTCACCTCTGAAACCATTTATCTGAGCCCAACCAGTGATGCCTGGTTTAACGCAGTAGCGTGACTTGAGTGCTGGAATGACGTATTGAAAATCTTCGTCAAGCTTGATGGGGTGCGGGCGTGGTCCAACCAATGACATCGTGCCTTGAATAACATTGAACAGTTGCGGTAATTCATCAAGGCTGGTTTTTCTCAAAAATGCACCGACGCGAGTTATGCGCGGATCATCACGTTGAGCTTGTTTGAATTCTTTCGGCGCTGTTTGATACATGGATCGAAACTTATAGACATTGATGATCTCGCCGTTTCTTCCAGTGCGTCCTTGGCAGAACAGGGCAGGGCCAGTGCTGTCGAGCTTGATGATGATCGAGATCAACGCCATTAGCGGGAAAAGGATTAGCAGAGCGATTGAGCCAAAGACGAAGTCTTCGAGTCTCTTTAGAGCAGCGCTAATTCCGGCGATGGGCTTGAGTGCCGAGTTGTCGCTGGTGATGAGCGGAGTCCAATGCCTTGTGGCTTTGGTTTCCGTCGATGCATCGTTAATGCTATCGATCGTTACGTCCATGTTAATGGTCTTGCTTTGACCGACAATCATAGTATTTTCTTTGTTAGCTAGCGTAGAGGTAGGCACCGATCTCTCCAGGTTTCGGATCAGGTATATTGATGCGTAAGCTGCATATTGTAACCTGCAAACGGGTTGTATTCGTGAGCGAATGGAGATAATACTGCAAGCGCGAAGCGATCGCTGTGATGAATTCCCGTTTGGCTTCTGAACTAGCTCGCAATTGGCAAAATTTGCCCGAAAATACGCTTCGAATTGTTAACAAAATCAACACGTAGAAATGCAAAATCTTTCTTAAGTGCTTGTAAATTAAGCATTTTGTTGAAGGGCAGGCTCAGTAATTCAGTTTCATTTTTGAGGTATTAATCCCCTATCACTGGTGTGTGAAACTTTGTTACTGAGCCTGCAAACTGGGCAGGCTTAAGGGAGGCTGCTAGTCCAGTTGCTCACGATAGTAAGTATAGTGCTTTGGCGTGGGTGCTGAAGAACCATTCATAATGCAACCACTGACTCGTACACCTGAAAAAGTCAGACGTTTTAGCGCTTCATTAAGTTGCGGTTCTTTAACCTCGCCTTCCTTGATAACCATGATAGTTGATCCTGCATGTTTTCCCAATGCAGCTGCTGTGGAGACGCTCAAAACAGGCGGAGTGTCAATGATTGCGATGTCGAAGCGTGGGGCAACAACACTGAGAAATGCACCAAATTCCTTGTCACTGGGCATGTCAACACCGCTGCCAGTAGCGGAATATCCACGCGGTATGCAGTAGAGATTTTGTACCGCTGTTGCCTTAACCGTCTCCTTCAACTCGCTCTTGCCGCGTACCACTTCTGGCAAGCCGGGCCCAGACTCAAGGCCTAGTGATTTATGCAATTGACCTCGCTGGTAGTCTGCATCTATTAGAAGTACACGCTTGCCGGTTTGTGCAACAAGTACAGCAAGGTTGAGACTCAAAAACGACTTACCCATGCTGGGCAGTGGGCTGGTAAACATCAGCACGTTGTTATGAGCACCAGCCATCACATCTTCCAGCATACTGCGAAGTCCACGAATATTTTCGATAGAAAAGTCTTCGGGTTTGGATAGTGCAAGCACGTTGCTTGCGATAGCCTTGCTGGCTGTGGAGCCCTCCGGTCCTGCTAGAAGACGGCTTGAGTCAACAATGGTGGGTGCGCCTAAGCGACGTTGCGCAGAACTTTTCGGAATATTCATATACACCGGCAGGCCAGACGCTCGTTCCAAAGATTCTTGATCGCTGATAACAGTTGACAATGCTGATCGCAATGTTAAGTACAAGGTGTACAGGAACAAAGTTGTCAGGGTGCCGCCAACGATAGCCAGCAGTTTATTGGGAGACACTGATTCACGGGGCGCAAGCGCCTCGTCGATGATTTGTACTTCACCCACGTTGCCGACATTGGCCAAGCGCAGTTTTTGCAAGGTTTCGCTCATTTCAATGAACAAGTCGCGTTTGGTATCAAGTTCATCTTGTAACACGGCCATTTCACGTTCGGTATCTGGTGCGGCAACAATGGTGCTTGTGATCTGATTTATTTTATTCGTTAAAACGTCTATTTCCTTTTGTAGGCGTTTTGGTGTCGGGTGGGCAACGGTGTATCTTTCAAGAAGGTCATCTCTCTCAACTTCTTTTTCGAGTAGCTGCGTTTCTAGCCTGTCCAATTGTCCAAGTTTCAAATCAACTTGGGTTTCTCGTACGCTACCCGAATTTCTTCTGAACCTAGACAATGCTAATTCGGCAGCACGCAAATCCGCTTCAACTTCTGGCAACTGACCTTCAAAAAAGACTAGGCGTTCGTCAGTAGACTGGTTTTGTGTGCCTAATTTGACGCTTCTATACTCTAGGATCACGGCGTTGGTCATGTCAGCAATCAGCGCGGGCTCTTTGCCACGCATGCGTACGGTGATCATTCGCGATTTGGAGTCAGTGGTTTCAGTAACCAGATTGCCTCTCATACCTGTGATGGTGGCTTGCAAAGAGGCACGCACTAGAGAAAATTGTACGCCTGGTTCTGCATCTAGCTGGCTGACTGTCACAGTAAGATTGCCTCCATTACTAAGGCTGGCCTGCGCGGTTGCGCCAACATCTGCTGTTTCAATAATGATTTCATTTTGATAGGCAAGGCTATAAGCAAAGTCGCCCAGTGCGGTCAGAATCAATTCGCTGTCTTCCCACGCTCGTGGCACGCTAAGTTCGGCTAGTTCGATAGATTCTTCACCCCAAGCGTATTGGCTAGCTACCCCGAGATCTCTCACAAAACCGCCCAAAAATGGAACATTTCGAGCTAGATCTCCTAGAATTGGGACTGATTTAGGCTCAGCTGTTATGCGCGTGTTGAAGGCGTCTACCACCGGTGTGAGCACCCTGCGAGACGTTATCAGATTAGCCTCTTCCTTGATCGTGGGAGCATTCCAGTCGATCTGTTGAACAGTCTCTCCATTGTCAGAGAGGTTGTCACGTTCGCTGACGTTGACAAGAGCCGATGCTTCGTAGATACGGTCAGTGCTAATAAGGTACAGCCACGCCAAAGTCAGGCCCAGAAGCAGCGTGATCAGCAGACCAAATTTGTGGCGTAACAGGAGCCGTAGATATTCTTTAGCGTCACTAGTTGCTGGCACTGTCGCAAATCCTTGCATTGGCATCCCTTGTTGCGGATAGTTGAGAGTCTTCATTTAACACTTTGTCCGTTTTGTGTGACCACACCCGAAGGCACGCAAGCTTAAGTTCTAGTAAAGTAACGGGCGCGCCTTTACGACATCTGAGCGGCCAAAAGTTGCACTTCTGTTCATTAAATTGTTCGTAATTCTATCGGCCAAACGTTGTGGCGAGCGTCTTGGCAAACATAACTGGACGAGATATCGCCCTCAGTGCCCTATGAATCGGCGGATATCCCCATTGTATCAACTCACTTGTCTGTATTTGTGAAGTTGCCACAATATTTAGCTTTTTTGAAGAGGGTCTTTGGACCAATATATGACTGGATGCAGAGTTTTGTCGTCAAAAAAATGGCTAGTTGGCGTGTTTTTGTTGCAAGCTTGCTCTTCCGAATCACCGGTGAGCAGTCTGTCGAGCCCAGAGGAACAGTGGCTTAGCAATATAGCGGCTGCCACTGACACAGTAGATTCTTCCTACCCTCCAAATCCCATTGAGTTCTCGACCCAGCTTTCGGCAAAAACCTCGCGTTTTAGCCTTCGCGGTATTTTTACCTTTCCCAATGCCGCACCTACAGGCTCTGTTGATCAGAATCAGAACTTGTCGCTTGTCCAAGGGGGCGTTATCGCATCACTTGATCGTGTGTCGATTCGCCAAGGGGGCGACATTGTCGAAAAGCCATCGCAATGGAGTTATGAGCATGTCTTGCGCAGTAGCATCTTGGTTGATGCGGTTGCTAACAGCGCGCTCTTGTCCGATCAAATAGTATCAATTGAACCAACGAGTACGGTTCAGCGAGCGGCACTGAATCTTGCCGGTGCCACTGATAATCAGTTATGGGTAGCGAATAACAGCGTTAGCATTGATTCAATAGTATTTTCGCCTCCCGAAAGGTGTAGTGCGAGCTATCAGTGGCAATTGGAGCTAAGTGCCACGCTCCGTGTCCGACTAGAATTTTTGGTAGACGGTTGTCCGCAAGTCCAGAGCGTAGGCGGATACTCTCGCTGGCAGGTCGGAGGTCTTATTGCCAAAGGTTTTCTCGATGAACTAGAGAATTTCGAGGTGGTCAGCTCTTCACCTGTAGAGGCAAAAGTCTGGTTCAGTCATGGCTGGGGTGAGGTGCCTAGTGTGGGTGGAGCAGTGGTGCTAGACACCTTATCAATCGACATCGGCCAGCAGAGACGGCTCGACATTTCGAGAAGTAGGCGGCGCAGTGGTCGAGGTCCTGAAACTGTCTCGGCATCATTGCTTGACCAAGATGGCATGTCACGCACCATTGAGCTAATCTGGAAAGATGGCGATGAGAGGTTAGCAGCGACTTCCGGCAACCAGTACCCAAGTCAGATAACACTGAGTTCTGCTGAAGAAGGTATCGATTTGCGAGTTCAGATTATGAACCGCGCTATTGAGTCCGATACAGGCTTCGGTAATTCTCTTAATGTACCTGTTGTCGTCAGTGGGAGTCATGCAGGCGCAGGATTTTTGAATTACGTGGCAATCAACAACACGTCTCCGTGAGTCAATCTCAATTCCGGTATTCGTGATCGAATCCGAAATTCTTAGAGTACTAAGAATTATGTACAAGCTAATTATTACTTTGCTGTGTGTTGTAACGTTAACGGCGTGCCGAGACGAGCCGTCCGCTCAGTCAGAGCAATTACCAGAAGCCGAAGTCGATGCACGCGCTGATGATCAAAGCGGTTTCAGCCAAATTCTGGATTCCCCATTATCGGAATCAAGCTCAGTCAAAAAATGGCCGAATGCGCGGTTTTCGTCTTCTGGTGTCATTCCTGAGTACCTGCAACGTGAGGGCGACGTTGAGCTTGGTCGCAAAGCCTTGCTTGAGGAGGCGTACGTGAGTTGTGGAATTCCTGAGCGGGTTTTCCGGCAATTATTGCCTGCTGATAATGCACCTTTGGGTGTGGACGGCCGGCACGAGCGTGCAGAGGGGTTGCCTTATAATTTTAACGTCGTCACCAACGATGATGGGCTGTCGATTGTGACAAGCAACTGCTTGACCTGTCACGCCACAAAGCTGTTCGGGGAATTGGTTGTAGGGTTGGGTAATGAATTTCTTGATTTTACTGCTGATGCGTCTAAGCCTGTTGAGCGTGCGGGTGCTTTGGTTCAAGGAGATGCAGAGATAGCCGCATGGGAGCTCTATGCTGATCGTATCAACACGATTGCCCCTTATATAAAAACTAGCACTGTTGGTGTCAATCCGGCGAATAATCTTACGTTTGCACTAATTGCCCACCGACGCGCAAACGATAACACCTGGTCAAACCAGCCCTTACTGCCTTT
Source organism: Granulosicoccus sp. (assembly GCA_023300375.1). GTDB lineage: Bacteria > Pseudomonadota > Gammaproteobacteria > Granulosicoccales > Granulosicoccaceae > Granulosicoccus. The sequence continues at coordinate 80,365 of JALZWO010000044.1, forward strand.
ACCACCAACAGACGTTCCTCCAGTGAGTGTGCCGCCATGGTGGCGTATGGCGAAAAAGCCAGCCATGTTCAACCTAGGTGAAGGCCGGCGTGATCATGCAAGAATTATGATGGCGGCATCTATGTTGTGCACGGACAGCTTTGCAGAGCTTGAAGAAATTGATCAATATGCGCCTGATATCCGCGCTTTTATTGCAAGCTTGGAACCGCCAGAATATCCATTTCCTGTCGATACGGTATTAGCCAATACCGGTCGTGAGGTATTCGATCGCACCTGTTCGCAGTGTCACGGAAGCTATGGGGATGAACACGCGTATCCTGCTCGTTTGGTACCCTTAGATGTAGTGCAGACAGACAGCACACTGGTTGACTTTGCACTCGGCGATGGCGTTCCTTATATCGATTGGTTTAACCAATCATATTACGGGCAGTTGTCCACTGCAGCCCCTGGCGCGGGTTACGTTGCACCCCCGCTAGATGGGGTATGGGCAACTGCGCCGTTTTTGCACAATGGCTCTGTGCCCACCATTGGCATGTTGCTTGAAAGCACCACCAGACCACGGTACTGGAAACATGCGGTGAGTGATTTATCTGACCCCGAAAGCTACGACCAACAGCATTTGGGGTGGCAGCACGACGTGCTGGACAGTGGCAAGGCGAGCGCGGCTGACGTGGCAATCTACGATACCGATCTTCCAGGTTATGCCAATAGCGGGCATCGCTTTGGGGATCATTTAGGAGATGATGAGCGTGCTGCGGTCATTGAGTATTTGAAAACTCTTTAACTTAACCTTGCCACAATCTGGAATAATCGAGCACACCAAGCTGGCTCCAGACGAGTAACTCAATATGCTGCACTTTGCGATCTGCACAGGCGACAATATTGGTTCGGATCTATCCTTTCCAAGCGCAACTTTTTTTGGTACCGACGAATGTTAAAAACACCTTATTTATTGTTCCTAGGCGATGCGCCTGATGCACTGTCAGCCAAAGTAGCTCAAGGTATAAAAGACTGGCGCCCGGAGTTTTGCGTTGGGCAGTTCCGTCAAGAGGGTTGCAAGGCAGATCTCGGCCTACCTGATATGACCATTACAGAGGCGGTTGCTGCAGGTGCAAAGACACTCGTCGTTGGCGTTGCGAACAGAGGCGGTGTAATAAGCGAAGGCTGGAACGTCGCTTTTGAAGAAGCATTGAAAGCAGGAATGGACATCGCTTCCGGTTTGCACACCTTATTGACTGATAATCAGGCGTTAGTCGATCTTGCCCAAGCGCGGGGGCAAGCTTTGCACGATGTGCGTGTGCCGCAGCAGGCGTTTCCTATCGGTACAGGCGTAAAACGGTCTGGCAAGCGGTGTTTGGCTATAGGTACTGATTGTTCGATTGGTAAAATGTACACAGGCATTGCGATGGAAAAACTCATGCTGGAAAGAGGCATGAAGGCCAGCTTCCGCGCTACGGGTCAAACAGGCATTTTGATAACTGGCAGCGGAATACCACTTGATGCTGTCGTTGCCGATTTCATGGCAGGTTCTGTTGAGTGGTTAACACCCGATAACGATCCTGATCATTGGGATTTGATCGAAGGGCAGGGAAGTCTGTTTCATGCCTCGTTTTCAGGCGTCACAATGGCATTAATTCACGGCGGTGCTCCAGACGCTCTGGTCTTGTGTCATGAGCCAACTCGCACTCACATGCGAGGCCTGCCTGACTACGCACTGCCTTCTCTAGAATTACTTCGAGATACCGCGCTGACATTAGCTCGTTTCGTTAATCCGAATTGCAAGGTAGTCGGTGTATCAGTAAATACATCGGCGTTAGACGACGAAGCTGCGAAGGCTTGTTTGCAGGAAATTGAGCAGCGCATGCAGCTGCCTGCAACAGATCCATTTCGTTATGGCGTTGATCGGCTTGTGGACGCACTTGCTTGATGTCTGAGCGAATGAAAGCCGAACTCAGGGTCACACGCGATGTCTTTGCCACCAAAGGTGTGTTCACAATTTCGCGTGGATCACGCACGGAAGCCTGTGTACTCACTGTCTCTTTGACCTCCGGTGAGTTTGTCGGTGTGGGGGAATGTGTGCCCTATGCGCGGTATGGAGAAACACTGGATAGCGTAGAGGCACAGATTCTTAGCATGCGCGAGTCGCTACGTGATGGAATAGACCAAGTAATACTGAAAAGTATGATGCCACCGGGTGCTGCTCGGAACGCGATAGACTGCGCTTTGTGGGATTTACAATCGAAGTCATCCGGTACACCGGTCTGGTCTCTTGCAGGACTTAATGAGCCGGCGCCCGTAATTACCGCATACACGTTATCCCTTGATTCCCCCGAGCGTATGCAGGCTGCGGCCAGCGATCACTCGGCAAGGCCTGTGTTAAAAATCAAACTCGGTGGTGAAGGTGATGTGGAACGCCTTCAAGCTGTGCGTCGTGGTGCACCAGACAGCATGCTTATTGTTGACGCTAACGAAGGTTGGTCGGCAAAAGACTACGATACTCTTGCGCCAGTCATGCTTGATCTAGGCGTAGCCTTGGTTGAGCAACCTCTTCCAGCAGGAGATGACCAAGCTTTGCTGGGACGCGAACGTCCGCTTCCTGTTTGTGCAGATGAGGCCTGTCACGACCGCGAATCACTGGACCAGTTATCGGGAAAATACGATGTCGTGAATATTAAACTGGACAAAACTGGTGGTTTGACGGAAGCCCTCGCGTTGCGCGAAGCGGCTATCAAAGCGGGTTTTGATGTCATGGTGGGGTGCATGGTGGGCAGTTCATTAGCTATGGCGCCCGCGTTGTTGGTGGCACAGGGTGTAACGTACGTTGATCTCGATGGTCCTCTTTTGCTAGCTGAGGATAGAGTAACCCCAATGCGTTTTGAAGTAAGTCTGATTCATCCTGCGTCGCGTAAGCTTTGGGGTTAGTGCCTAGTTTGACAGGTGTTGTTGGCGCTCTCTCGAAACTTCTAGCACGATGTTGCAGGTGTTGGCCATAGTTATTAGCGACTCGTCGCTGATAAATCTAATGAGACCGAGTCATGACGAAATCAATAGTGGTGTTGGGTGGTGGTGCAGGCGGGCTTGAGCTTGTCGTAAAACTGGCCAAAAAATTCAAACGAGAAGCTGAAACCAACGTCGTGTTGGTAGATAAAAATGCATCACACATCTGGAAGCCCTTGTTGCATGAAGTGGCCACTGGATCTCTTGACAGTCATCACGACGAAACCAGTTATCGAATGCTGGCAAGAAAATATAAATTTAAGTTTGTGCTTGGGCAGGTAACGCAGGTAGACACCGAGCTAAGTCAACTTCATGTTGCTGCTGAGACCGATGAGCTGGGTGAAGAATTGGTCGAAGAGCGTTTGATACCCTATCACCAGCTAGTGCTCTGTCCCGGTAGCCGCAGCAATGATTTTGGAACCACAGGCGTTGCCGAGTTCTGCATCAAGTTGGATTCAAGAGAGCAGGCAGAGCGTTTTCACAAACAGTACATTAAGCAGCTTCACAAAGTGAGCTCCAGTAAAGATGACACAGGACAACTGTCAGTGGTCATCGTAGGCGGTGGAGCCACAGGGGTTGAACTGGCTGCCGATCTACACAATGTTGCAGGGCGACTTAGCGATTACGGGTTTGGCTCGTTCTCGCAAGCTAGGCTCAATGTCTCTGTCATAGAAGCTGGGCCCATGTTGTTGCCTAGATTGCCCGAAAGAATAGGGATTAGCGTTGAACGAGAGCTGAACTCAATTGGTGTTAACGTCCTGACATCAACGCGCATAGAGCGTGCAGCGTCGGACGCTCTATTTACCAGTGAAGGGCAGAGGATCGAAGCGGACGTCAGTGTTTGGGCTGCGGGCGTTAGAGCTCCTGGTTTCCTTGCTGAAAGCGGGTTTCCAGTGGATAACCTGGGCCGTGTCAAGGTCAATCCTGATCTGACGGTAGAAGGCTATGAGAACATTTATGGAGCAGGCGATTGCTGCTGTTGTCCGATGCCGGACGGCGACACTGTCCCTCCCCGCGCGCAGTCTGCTCACCAGATGGCCAGTACGGTTGCACACAATATAGTGGCTCGGTACAAAGGCAAGAGTGCGAAGAATTTTGTCTACAAGGACTTTGGCAGTTTGATCAGTTTGTCGAAGTTCTCGACAGTAGGCAATCTCATGGGTAACTTGATGAGAGGCACGGTGTTTGTAGAAGGCTGGGTAGCTCGAATGGTGTACTTATCGCTGTACCGTATGCACCAAAATGCGGTGCATGGGCCGTTCTCTACTTTACTGTTGATCGTTGGAGATAGAATCTACAAAGCCACTCGAGCGGATTTAAAACTCCACTAGCGGCGACAAGCAACATTGAGTGGCTTTGAGCCACATCAATGTTGCTCTGCTCCAATATATTTACTCGACGCTTTCTTTGGCAGGCTTTACTAACTTGTCGTCAATTGCATTGATTTTCTTGCCCATTTTGGCGGACAGTTTGTCATCAAGCTCATTAACTTTGTTGCCAACACCCGATGTTACTTTGTCTTCGATTTCACCGACTTTGCTGCCAACCTTTGAAGACACCTTATCGTCAAAATCATTGACCTTATTGCCCACTTTCGACGCTATTCGGCTGAACAGATCTTTTGGCGCTGAGCCGTCAAGCTTGCTAACTCCGGAAGCCACTGTACCAGCAACCTTGCCGAGAACACCGTTCTCTCTAGAGGCCGCAGTTTTCTCGCGTACACCTTGTGAAGCACTTTTGGCCCGAGCTACGACCACATCACCCAGGTTCTCTGTGCTAGCGGATACCTTGCGAGACACGCGACTGACCAAACTTTCGTCAGGGTCGTCTGTTACTCCAAACTTGCTAGTTCTTTCTGAAGCCGCCTTGATGGTTTTGTCGATTTTATTATCTAGTTGTCCCGTCATTGCGCCGATTTTGGCCACTGCGCGGCCAAAAGTACTGTCGTCTGCGCTAGCTGAATGAGCGGGACCTTCGCCATCTACTGCTTTGGATGCAGCTACTTTGGCTTCGATGAACTTATCACCGTACTTTGATGTTTTTTCTTTGACCGAAGTTACTGCACGGGCGAACGCCGTGTTTTCCTGGTCGAATGACAGCTTGCCGTCGCTGTCTAGCGTACCGGAACCTGTTAGCGCTGTCATGCTGGGAAATAGCCCGGGGTCGCTGGCTACGGTCTCATCGTGGCTATGTGCCTCCACCCAACGGCGCTCATTGAGGGCATTGAATAATAGCCAAGCGGCTACCGCGAGCAAACATAGGGTGCTTATCCAGATCATTGGATTCTTCTCCTTGAGGCGTAACTAAATAGTATATCGGCCATCCGATCTCTGCAATGTTACGCCTTTGAAGCCATTGTCTCAAGTAAGCAAGGTGTTATCAATTGTGGATTTATCGACCCGCTAATATCGCCTTGAGCGCCCAAAAGCGCCCGTTTGGGCTCGATTTGCTAGTAACTCACTATTGTGCTTCACAGTTTTCGAATGCAGCCCCTGAAATTAAATCGTAATGCTTGCCTATGTAAATTCGAATCCACTTCGAATAGGCACTTGAGTTTGTCTTGATATCGGTGCGAAGTGAGGGCATATCGTGCCAGCGAACCGCTTGAACCTCATCGCGGTTGAACAGTGTTGGCAGCGTGTCGTCATCAATATATCCAACAAAGCAATGCGCGACTTCGTTTTCGTAGAGTGTTCCGCCCACGTAAGCCTCATAGGCAATCTTGCCGAAAACGGACAGTTCGATATTTTTGCAGCCAACCTCTTCGAATAGACGACGATGTGCACAGTCTTGAAGGGATTCGTTCCATCTGGGGTGAGAGCAACAGGTGTTAGCCCAGAGGCCACCTGAATGGTATTTGCTGTCGGCCCTCTGTTGGAGCAGCATCCGCCCACGATTAAATAAAAAAATAGAGACTGCCAAGTGAGGTACGTTACGAACGTGGGCATCCCATTTATTGATAGGGTACAGCTCACCGTTAGTGTCGATGGCAGTAATCACTTCTTTTTGTGTCTGGGATTGTACGTCTAACATTTCATTTTTTGGCTCATATTCGGAAAGCGAACAGACAACAGCGTCTACCTTTTAGTGTTTACGTTAATCTATCAAAACGGTGCGTTGACTTCTAGGCATTCGGAACGGTAACAACGTGCGAACCCAAGCTTTGTCGAAACGCTGCAAATCTAAACTCTCGTGAACTGTGTGACTTATTTCACCTGAATTGTGTTCAACAAACCGTGAGCGTGAGTAAAACGGTGTGTCTTCCAGAGTCTGGAGTTTGTTAATTTGAGTGCCCTGTGCTGTGCGTGTCTTACGCCCAATACGCCAGTAGCGGGTGGGTGGAAGTTTATGTTGTTCATTGGCGGCACAGTGAGTTCGCTTGCCTTGAGCTGAGTAGTGCAGGTTACGCTGACTATGCACACCGTGTATGTCGGTTACGTCATAGAGCACAGTGGTCGAGTTGTCTTTCCCATGTGTACGAGACCAAACCCAGTGCTTAAAACTGGATTCCAGTGGGACAGCCCCATAGTTGCTGTCAACGTAGGCCTCACCTTGCCATTGCAGTGCAGGTTTTGAAAACGCCACATTTATTTTTGCTCTTGGCGCAATCGGCTGCCAAAAATGTTGTGCTTTTTTGTGGTCTTCATTATCCAATGGCACAGCATCGAGATCGTAGGAAGGTAATTCGATAGTAATTTCACCCTGCACCTTAGTGAGCGTTGGCGTTGATATTTCATCGATCTTGACACGCAAAGTGTTGCCATCAAGTAAAAACTGACTTTTTCCTACACTCAACTGGTTCTTGTTGGTGTTTAGTGAATTTGCGCCTCTTTCTGTCATGCACCAACGCCAGGGTGAGCCATATAGAGCCACATTAATAGCGCAGTGTTCATTGGCTGGTGTGTTCTGTTTTTTTCGCGCTCTCGCATAGTATGGTGAAAAAACACTACCGATGAAGGCTATGACGGTGATCGCGTGCTGTTCATCAACGCTGATAGCGTCAAGGTACCACCAACGATAGCCATTATCAGGTACCGCAGCTGTGAATGATGGAACTGGCATGTGACGATCTGTCTGTTTTAGTTGACACAATCATTATGTCAGAATAACCTGACAATAAGTCATCTTCAGAATTTCATCATGGATGTCAGTCAACAGATAGAAAAAGCATTGCACTTTGCGGTGAATGAAATCACCGTGGCACCGAGCCCCGCAAGTTTAGTGTCAGCGCTGAATTATGCGATGTTTCCAGGTGGCGCAAGGGTCAGGCCGAAGCTGGTTATGGCTGTGGCACAGGCTTGCGGTGAGGCGTCATCAGCGTTAGTTCGGGAGTCTGCGGTTGCCATAGAAATGCTGCATTGCGCATCGTTAATACAAGACGATTTGGCCTGTTTCGATGATGCAAGCTGCCGGCGCGGCAAGCCTTGTTTGCATACGGTGTTTGACGATCGACTCGCCATCCTAGCCTCTGATGGGCTCATAGTGGCGGCTTTCGAGCGAATCAGTTCAGTCCAGCACGTTGACGCACAAGCGCAATTAAAATTGATCGGCATGCTTGCGCACAAAGTGGGAGCTGTACATGGCATCACTGCAGGTCAGGCATGGGAATGCGAAGAAAAAATTGATATCGCTGCCTACCATCGTGCCAAGACTGGTGCACTGTTCGCCGCATCAACACAAGCAGGTGCGTTAGCAGTGGGTGTCGATGAAGCGCCTTGGGAACTTACCGGCCATTTACTGGGTTGTGCCTACCAGATTGCTGATGATATCCAGGATGTGCTTGGGGATTCAACCGAACTGGGTAAACCCATTAACGTTGATGCCACGCATGGTCGGCCAAATTTGGTACATGAACTAGGCGCTGAAAATGCCATAGCGCATCTACGAGATCAGATAGACGAAGTCATTGCATCGGTACCACATTGCGATAACGCCAACTTTTTCATAGAAACGATTAGGCACGAAGCCCAACGTTTTTTGCCAAAGGAGATTGCTCTCAGTGCAGCGTAATACCAGTTCTACTTCACTGTTTGGTGAAGATACTCAACAGCAATCTGGCGAAAATTCTACAAGCCGTGAATCAATTTCAGATCGATTGTTTGGTTGGCGGAATCGATTGCTTGCAAATCCCGAGTTTCACAGGAAAGCAAGACGAAATCCGTTTATGCGGTTTATGGCGCGCCGTCGCGCACGAGCACTTTTCGATCTATGTTCAGGTTTTGTTTATTCGCAAATCTTATCCACTTGTGTGCAACTTGATGTATTCAAATTGCTGCAAAACGGGCCGCTTGACAGTGGCGCTATAGCGCGTGCAATCGGACTTGATCGTGATGCTGCCGATACACTTTTGCGTTCTGCTACCTCTATTAAACTTATTGAAAACCGCGGTCGAGATTGCTACGGATTAGGCATACATGGAGCTGCGCTGTTGGCAAATCCTGGTGTCGGCAAAATGATTGAACATCACACATTTTTGTATCGTGATCTTGCTGATCCTGTTGCCTTGCTCAAGCGCGAACAAGACGAAACGATGCTTTCAATGTTTTGGGACTATGCAGGCGCAAGGCAACAACAGAGCAATGACTCTACGGGCACTGAGCCCTATACCGATCTGATGAGTGCCTCGCAGGCTATGGTGGCGGAGCAAATAATTGATACCTATCCGCTGCACTCGCATCAGCGTTTGCTGGATGTGGGGGGCGGCGATGGTACCTTTCTTCGCACAGTGGCAGGTGCCGCTCCGGATCTTTCGTTAATGTTATTCGACTTACCTCCTGTCGCTGAGCAAGCTAAGTTACGATTTGCAGAAAGCGACATTCTCAATGAAGTGGCGTGTCACGGTGGTAGCGTGTTTGACAACGAGCTACCCAAAGGGGCGGACGTGATTTCTTTGGTGCGAATTGTTCATGATCATAACGATGATGCTGCGCTTGCCATACTCAAAGCTTGTCGGGCGGCACTGCCTGCTGGCGGCACGTTGTTGCTAGCAGAGCCTATGGCACGCGAAAAAGTTGGCGATCCGGCAACCGATGCCTATTTTGGTTTTTATCTGCACGCCATGGGTCGTGGGCGACCTCGTACTGCGCGCGAGTTGCAGGATTTAATCGCCGAAGCTGGGTTTTCACGATGTCATTCTTTAAAAACCCATTTGCCGCTTTTAACAAGCTTACTCGTCGCAAAAGCCTGAATTTTTTTGCAGGTGTTAGAGCAGTAGCTCTACAGAACACTGTCCGCGAATAGGCTGATTAACCGAGAGCGTGATTCTCGGATAGCTTACAAGACAGATTTCCGTAAAATAAGTGTCAATGTATCTTGACAACCATATGTGTCAATGTAAACTGACAGCGTTGGTTAAGACGTGATCGGAATCACTCTCTATGTCATTTGGAACAAACAATACAGCCCCTTCAGCAACTGCAATCGTCTTTGAGCAGCCCGGTAAACTTGAGCTGCGTTCAGTGTCGTTAGTGCCACCTACCTCCAAGCAACTCATTATTGATGTGGCAAGTACGGGTATCAGTACAGGCACTGAAAAGCTTTTATGGAATGGCACGATGCCGGCGTTTCCCGGTTTGTCTTATCCACTGGTTCCGGGCTACGAAGCTACCGGTGTAGTAAAAGCTGCAGGGCAAGATTGCCAACTTAAAGCAGGTGATCGCGTATTTGTACCGGGTGCAAGTTGTTATCAAGATGATGTAAGAGGGTTGTTTGGTGCCAGCGCGTCAACTCTTGTGGTTGCCGAAGAGCGCGTGGCAGCTATTGGCGAGCTACCTTCAGACCAGGCCACCTTGTTGGCACTTGCAGCCACTGCTATGCATATTCTGACGTATCGCCTAAGACAGACTAATCCTGAGCAGTCTCTGTCACTTGCAGACATCGCTTCACAGGCCCCTCAGCTGATCGTAGGACACGGTGTGCTGGGACGTTTGCTTGCCAGAATTTGCACGGCCATTGGTGCGGATGCACCAGTTGTTTGGGAACTTAACGAACAACGTCGTACGGGCGCTAGGGGTTATCACGTGGTGTCCCCAGCGGATGACGACAACATGTCCCGCAAACATATCGTCGATGTCAGCGGCAGCTGCGGAGAGCATTTCAACACCCTGATTGCGCGATTGTCGAAAGGCGGTCGATTGACTTTGGGTGGTTTTTACAACGAGGCGGTGAATTTTAATTTTGCACCGGCATTTATGAGAGAAATCAACCTTGGCATTGCGGCCGAGTGGGTGCCCGATGATCTGCATAAAACGTTGTCACTAGTACAAGCCGGCGCATTGAGTCTTGAAGGACTCGTGTCCCATCAACTTTCTTTTGAAAAGGCAGCAGACGCTTACCCTCTAGCGTTTAACGATCCATCCTGCTTAAAAATGACACTTAATTGGAGCGCGTAATCGTTATGGATACTCATACTGTTGATATTGGTGACCTGAAAACCATGACGCAGCGTTTGCGTGAAGAGGCAGCACAAGAGCCTGATGAGGTGCCCACAGGTGAGCCAACGAAAGAAACTCAAATCATCGCCATTTACGGGAAAGGCGGAATTGGCAAGAGTTTTACACTCGCCAATCTGTCGTACATGATGGCTCAACAAGGCAAGAAGGTCCTGTTGATTGGTTGTGATCCGAAGAGTGATACAACATCATTGCTGTTTGGAGGTAGAGCTTGCCCAACCATCATTGAAACTTCTTCGAAGAAGAAGCAGGCAGGTGAGCAGGTTGCCATTGGTGATGTGTGCTTTATTCGTGATGGTGTTTATGCGATGGAGCTTGGTGGACCAGAAGTAGGGCGTGGATGTGGTGGACGCGGCATTATCCACGGATTCGAGCTCATGGAAAAATTAGGCTTTCATGAATGGGACTTCGATTATGTCCTACTAGATTTTCTGGGTGATGTTGTTTGCGGTGGGTTTGGATTGCCTATTGCTCGCGACATGTGCCAAAAAGTTATTGTTGTTGGCTCAAACGATCTACAGTCTCTCTATGTTGCCAACAACGTGTGTTCCGCTGTTGAATACTTCAGAAAACTAGGCGGTAATGTTGGTGTTGCTGGCATGGTTATCAATAAGGACGACGGCACTGGCGAGGCGGCTGCATTCTCAGAAAAAGTAGGTATTCCTGTTTTGAGTGCTATCCCTGCTGACGACGATATCCGAAAAAAGAGTGCCTCTTACCAGATCATTGGCGAGCCTGGTGGTGCATGGGGTCCCTTATTTGAAGCACTGTCTCAAAATGTTGCTGACTCTACACCGCAACACCCTACGCCATTAACACAAGATGAATTGCTAGCACTGTTTGATGCTGACGATTCTGCCAATGACTTCCCTATGACGCCAGCCACCATTGCCGATCTATGTGGACAGAGTGTTGTCGAAAAACCCACTCTCGAAGTGGTCTACGACGAAGTCTAAACTTATGGCTTCTGACAAAAAAACTGATACGGATACATCCGGCGCTAGTTCGCCAGCTAAGGGTGCGTCAGCTATTAGCGAGACACCCATAAAATTTGTGGGTAAGCCAGGCGTTGATGATGGCGCTGGCTGTCATGCTGGCAAGGATGCTATGCATGCGGCAGCCGCCGCTGCAGGTAAGAGTAAAACACTTGAACAGTATGCCGCTGACTACCCGATGGGGCCGCACGAGCAGCCGCAAAGCATGTGCCCAGCATTTGGTTCGCTACGCGTGGGTTTACGCATGCGACGCACGGCAACTATATTGTCGGGCAGTGCCTGTTGTGTTTATGGATTAACGTTTACATCGCATTTCTATGGCGCAAAAAGAACCGTAGGTTATGTACCTTTCGATTCTGAAACTTTGGTAACGGGTAAGTTGTTTGAAGATATCCGTGAAGCAGTGTACAAAATGGCTGATCCGGAGCGCTACGACACTATCATTATTACTAATTTATGTGTGCCCACGGCTTCTGGTGTGCCACTGGATTTACTGCCAGATCAAATCAACGGTGTGCGCATTGTTGGCATAGATGTACCAGGGTTTGGTGTCCCGACTCATGCTGAAGCTAAAGATGTGTTGGCTGGTGCGATGTTATCTTATGCACGTCGCGAGGCAGAGCAGGGCCCAGTAGCTGCGCCTGCCAATCGTCAAACCGAGATGCGCACAGTGACCTTACTCGGAGAATTGTTTCCAGCTGATCCTGTTGTTATTAGTCAATTGCTCGCTCCGATGGGTTTAGCTGTTGGTCCAACAGTGCCCACGCGTGAATGGCGTGAACTTTACACGGCACTAGACGGCGCTGTCATTGCGGCCATACATCCTTTTTACACCGCCTCAGTGCGTGAGTTCGAACGAGCAGGGCGGCCTGTTGTGGGTTCTGCACCTGTAGGTGTTGACGGTACAGCTGCTTGGCTAGACGCCATTGGTAAGGCGTGCAATATCGAGCAATCGCTGATAGACGCGGCCAAGGATGCTGCACTTCCCGTCATCAAAAACGTGTTGGCAGCGACACCCATTAACGGTCGTCTGATTATTTCGGGTTATGAAGGTTCGGAGCTAATAGTGGCAAGACTAGCCATTGAGAGTGGGGCAACGGTTCACTATGTAGGCACAGCCTGTCCAAAAACTGCTTGGTCAGCTGATGATCTGGCTTGGCTTGAAGCGCGAGATGTGGTCGTGAAATTTAGAGCATCTCTTGAAGATGACTTGTCAGCACTTGAGTATTTCAATCCTGATCTTGCCATCGGTACCACACCATTGGTTCAGGCAGCGAAAGCGCAAGCAACACCGGCTTTATATTTTACGAATCTGATTTCTGCAAGACCCTTAATGGGGGCAGCTGGTGCAGGTTCACTGGCGCAGGTGATGAATGCAGCTTTAGCCAACAAGGAGCGTTTCGATAAAATGAATGAATTTTTCGAAGGTGTTGGTAAGGGTGATACCGCAGGTATCTGGCAAGACACACCAGAGGCAAAGCCTGCGTTCAGGCAACAATTCGCGCGCAAGTTAGCTAAACAAGCTGCTTCACGTGCAAGCACGGCGACAACCTAATGCTAGTACTCGATCACGACAGAGCAGGTGGCTACTGGGGGTCGGTGTATGCGTTCACCGCTATTAAAGGCTTGCAGGTCATCATTGATGGACCAGTGGGATGTGAAAACTTACCAGTAACATCAGTGTTGCATTACACCGATGGATTACCACCCCATGAACTCCCCATCGTTGTTACCGGTTTGGGTGAGGAAGAGCTTGGTCAGGAAGGTACCGAAAAAGCTATGCGTCGAGCACATCAGAGCTTGGACCCTGAGTTACCGTCTGTTGTAGTAACAGGGTCTATTGCCGAGATGATTGGTGGTGGTGTGACCCCTGAGGGCACCGGTATCTTGCGCTTTCTACCGCGCACAATAGATGAAGATCAGTGGCAAAGCTCTGATCGTGCTTTGTATTGGCTCTGGACAGAGTTTGGTCCCAAGAAAGTGCCTAAGCTTCGCAAAAAGGAGGGTGATAAGCCGCGCGTTAACATCATTGGCCCCATGTACGGTCAATTCAACATGCCTAGTGATCTTGCCGAGATAGTGCGGCTTGTTGAGGGTATTGGATGCGAGGTCAATATGACTTTCCCGCTGGGCTCGCATCTAGCTGATATCAATAATCTAGCGAATAGTGACGTCAATATTTGTATGTATCGCGAATATGGCCGAATGTTGTGTGAAAACCTCGAGCGTCCTTACTTACAAGCACCTATCGGTTTACACAGCACCACCGCATTTTTGCTGAAATTGGCAGAGCTCACTGAGCTTGATGCGGAACCTTTTATCGAGAAAGAGAAGCACACCACCATAAAGCCAGTTTGGGATTTATGGCGATCCGTTACTCAGGATTTCTTTGGCACGGCAAGTTTTGGTGTCGTTGCACATGAGACTTACAGCCGTGGCCTTCAACACTTCCTTGAAGAAGAAATGGGCTTACCTTGTGAGTTTGCGATACAGCGAAATTCAGGGAAAAAAACTGACAATGAAAACGTGCGCGAATTAGTACAAACCAAAACGCCGTTAATGGTGTTCGGTAGTTATAACGAGCGGATGTACCTGGCAGAGATTGACAGTAAAGCCTCTTACATCCCTGCCTCGTTTCCAGGCACGGCTATCAGGCGTCATACAGGTACGCCTTTCATGGGCTATAGCGGAGCAACCTATCTTATACAGGAGGTATGCAACTGCTTGTTTGATGCGCTATTCAACATCTTGCCTTTAGGAACAAAGTTGGACGAAAAGCAGGAAGCTACGCCCAGCAAAATTCAGGCGCCGTTGCATTGGGATAAGGATGCTCATGAAATGCTAGAGAGCATCGTCGATGCGCAGCCCATTATTGTTCGCATTTCTGCTGCTAAAACATTGCGTGATGCCTGTGAGGCAATGGCACGCTCTGAAGGCAGTACACAAGTCACGAGTAAACACGTGTTGGCACAATCGCCATTGCGTGAACCGGTCATTTAAAGGCCAGATCAGGAGAGTATCTAATGAGTGCTAATCCTTCAATGATGAATCATGCTGAATCCATGACAATTCTTTCGAACGACGTTGCGAGCAATAACCAGACACTGTCTGCGCACACACATGTTCACCAAACCAAACCCAATAGTATTGAATACCGGGTTGTTTATGCTCTGGTCTACATTGTTTGTTTCGCCATTACTGGTCTGTGTCGATTATTGCCCCGCAATAAGCATCCTTGGATGTGTGCAGGTGATGACGGTTCTCGTTCTTTGTTCAAAGAAGCGCGTTGCGCAACTGACAGCACAGTGCCTTATATTTTCCAGAAATAATTTTCTGCCTTTTTCCAAAGGATTAGCAAATTTGTCAGCTGGTAGTTAGTTTTACTGGCAGACGAAGCACTGCCGCATATTTGCGGTGTTTGATGGCGCTTGAGCGTCTTTTCCCGGCCTGCGGTAAAACTTCAGGTCATAACTATGAGGCTATTGCTATGGCTGATTCTAATACAGGCGGTTCCCTGTCTGGATTAAAACAGAACGAAGCTCGTGAGTTTCACGCCGTCTTTGTGACGAGCTTTATTATCTTCACCGCAATCGCAGTAGTTGCACATTTTCTTGTGTGGCTGTGGCGTCCTTGGTTCCCTGGTGTTGAAGGTTATTCAATGTTGGGTGATACAACTGAAAAAGTTGTTTCTCTAATGTCTTACCTCGCTTAAGGAGATTCTGATATGTGGCGTATTTGGTTATTATTTGATCCGCGTCGTGCACTCGTTGCCATGGCTGGTTTCTTGTTCACTTTGGCGATTGTGATTCACTTCATTGTGTTGAGTACTGATCGGTTCAACTGGATCGAGGGCCCGTCTGCGGCAATTGTTAGTCAGGCTGATGTTATTGAAGTACATGTTGATACAGCTATTAAATTGGGCTGAGTACTCACCCAATGTATTAATAATTCGTTGTAACTAGTCGGACAGAGCGGCCGACAGGCGGATTGTCAGTGTGTGTTGTTCCTGGTCGAACAACTCGCACTATGCCTGCCGGCTGATCTTTAAAAATATACATTTCTTTGTACATAGGCCTTTGCCGATGGCCTTTAGTAAACGTGAAAGAGTTGGGGAAACCAATCATGTCGATGCTGAGTTTTGAAAAAAAATACCGAGTGCGGGGAGGTACCTTTATTGGAGGCGATTTGTTCGACTTCTGGGTAGGTCCTTTCTATGTCGGATTTTTCGGTGTCACCACTATATTCTTTGCGACAGTAGGTACCTTGCTTATTGTTTACGGAGCCTCGTTGGGGGACACCTGGAATGTGTGGCGTATTAATATAGCGCCCCCTGCCATCTCTTACGGACTGGCTTTTGCTCCACTTAAAGCGGGTGGGCTGTGGCAGCTCATAACCATTTGTGCGACGGGTGCTTTCGTTTCTTGGGCTATCCGCCAAGCTGAGATCGCACGGAAACTGGGAATGGGCTATCACGTTCCTATTGTCTTCAGTTTCGCCATTTTGGCTTACGTCACGTTGGTTGTGTTTCGTCCCATTCTCATGGGTGCATGGGGTTATGGGTTTCCTTACGGCATTCTGAGTCATTTGGATTGGGTTTCAAACACGGGTTATCAGTTTCTTCACTTCCACTACAACCCTGCACACATGTTGGCAGTGACCTTCTTTTTTACAACCTGTTTCGCGCTAGCGCTGCATGGTGGATTAGTGTTGTCTGCCACGAGTGTTCCTGAAGGCGAAAAAGTAAAAACGCCTGAGTATGAGGACACCTACTTTCGCGACATTATTGGTTATTCAATAGGCACTTTAGGAATTCACCGGTTGGGAATGTTTTTAGCAATAAATGCTGCGTTTTGGAGTGCGGTCTGCATCATTATCAGTGGTCCTTTTTGGACTCGTGGCTGGCCAGAGTGGTGGACCTGGTGGCTTGAATTACCGGTTTGGGGTTAGGAGAATACATCATGCCTGAATATCAAAATATCTTTACCCAAGTACAGGTACACGGTCATGGCGAGATGGGTATACCCATTGGGCGTGACTCCAAAAATCGCGCTGGTAAACCGCTTTTTTCCTGGTTGCTTGGCGCTATTGGTAACGCTCAGCTTGGTCCTATCTATCTAGGTGCAACCGGCACCATGTCATTGATTTGCGGTTTGATTGCATTTGAAATTATCGGGCTGAATATGTTCGCTTCAGTCAACTGGGATCCAGTTCAGTTTGTAAGACAGCTTTTCTGGCTGGCGTTGGAGCCGCCACCACCTGGTTCAGGACTCGGCATACCTCGAATGGCTGAGGGTGGCTGGTGGTTATTGGCTGGCTTTTTTCTCACTATGTCTATTTTATTGTGGTGGTTACGGACTTACTTGCGAGCCAAAGCGCTTGGTATGGGCTATCACATCCCTTGGGCTTTTGGTGCGGCTATTTGGCTGTATCTGGTACTGGGTTTTATTCGTCCTTTATTGATGGGTGACTGGGGCGAGGCGGTGCCGTTTGGTATCTTCCCGCATCTTGACTGGACTGCCGCGTTTTCCATGCGTTATGGCAATCTTTTCTACAACCCGTTTCACATGTTGTCTATCGCATTTTTGTATGGCTCGGCCGTATTATTCGGCATGCACGCAGCCACCATATTAGCGGTTGGTCGTTACGGTGGAGAGCGAGAAATCGAGCAAATCACTGATCGGGGTACCGCTACCGAGCGCGCTTCACTGTTCTGGCGCTGGACAATGGGATTTAATGCAACTATGGAGTCTATACATCGATGGGCTTGGTGGTTCGCTATTCTCACGCCTATTACTGGTGGTATTGGAATTTTACTTACTGGTACTGTTGTTGATAACTGGTATATGTGGGGTGTGAAGCATGGCATCGCACCTACCTATCCTGAAGTTTACGTTCCTAGTATTGATCCTGCAGCTGGAGGTGCCAACTGATGAAAATGTATAAATTAGGCGCTTTAGCACTTGTGCCGTTAGTCCTGAGTGCTTGCTGGGAAGCTCCTCCTGTTGAAGGAGAGCAAATCGGTTTTCGTGGTGTTGCAATGGAACAAGTGACCAACCCTGATATTACAGAGCCATTGATTGCACTGAATCAGATACCAACGCCCTTGCCGAAGAATCCTGTCGTAGAAGGGACACCAAAAGCGAGTGACGTTTACCAGAATGTACAGGTACTGGGAGAGCTTTCTGTTTCGGATTTTGCACGTACCATGGTTTCAATCACTGAGTGGGTGGCTCCAGAACAGGGTTGTTCTTATTGTCACCAGAGTGCAAATTTCGCGGTAGATGATCTCTACACCAAAGTGGTGTCCAGACGCATGATGCAGATGACACAAACGATCAACAGCACGTGGAGTGATCATGTTAAAGAAACTGGCGTTACTTGTTACACCTGTCATCGTGGTAAGAACGTGCCCGAGTACATCTGGTTTGAGGACAATGGACCTGCACATGCGGCTGGTATGTCTGCTGAGAATTATCAACAGAACAATGTAGCGCCGAAAGCGGGCTACACTTCCATGCTTAGCGATCCATTGACGCCCTATTTGCAAGGTGAGCCTGAGAAAATTCGTATTGCTCATGAAAACGCCTTGCCATTGAAGAATCAGAACAACAACGAATCCATGCAAGCTCTTGAACGCACATGGTCTCTGATGATGCATATGTCCGATTCATTAGGTGTCAACTGTACGTATTGCCACAACTCGCGTAATTTTGCATCTTGGGAGCAAAGTCCACCGGCTCGCGTCACTGCATGGCATGGATTGGCAATGGTTCCGGCTATCAATAACGATTACATGACACCTCTGCAGCCAGTGTATCCGCAGCACAGACTTGGCAAAATTGACGATGCGCCTAAAGCGAATTGCGCAACGTGCCATCAGGGCATCAATAAGCCACTATACGGTGTCAGTATGCTGAGTGATTACCCTGAGTGGAAGGGGCCATTAAGCGATGAAGCCACAATCGTTCCTGACTACTCCGATGTACCTGAATACCTTGATCCAAATGCATTAGAGGAAACTACGGCAGCAGGAGAGCCCACTGCGGCGGTGTCTCAGCCAAAGGTGCTGACAAAGACCCTTGAAGTTGCTGCCGGTTTAACCGATGATAGTGGGCCTTTGGGTATGGAAGATAGTGCAGGTAGCGATGTGCTTCAATAGAAGCTGAGCTTCACACTGTCGACACACTAGGCAGCGGCACCCTTTGTTTTTTGGGGTGCCGCTGCCTTTTTTGTTTACTGTAAAATTGAATTTCCCTTCACGTTAGCGAGTCTTGTTACTTATGGATACATTGCGCATAGCAACCCGAAGAAGTCCATTGGCACTGTGGCAGGCAGAGGATGTCAAAGCGCGTGTGCAAGCCATGGATCCAAGCGTGCAGGTGGAGTTGGTCGAAATGACCACCAAGGGTGATGTGCTGCTGGACAGTCCACTAGCCAAGATTGGTGGCAAGGGCCTGTTCGTTAAGGAGTTGGAGACAGCCATGCTAGACGGGCTGGCCGACATCGCAGTCCACTCA
Organism: Granulosicoccus sp.; assembly: GCA_023300375.1. Classification (GTDB taxonomy): domain Bacteria; phylum Pseudomonadota; class Gammaproteobacteria; order Granulosicoccales; family Granulosicoccaceae; genus Granulosicoccus. Next base: position 99,325 of record JALZWO010000044.1, read on the forward strand.
ATTAAGGACGTACCTGCGGTTCTACCTGAGGGCTTACAAATCGTGCACATCATGGAGCGTGAGAACCCACACGATGCGTTTGTATCGAACCACTACGAAACCCCTGAGTCTTTGCCTGAGGGCGCTGTGGTGGGAACTTGCAGCTTGCGCCGACAGGCCCAACTTATGGCAAGGTTCCCCCATCTAAATGTGCATAATTTGCGTGGTAACGTCAACAGCCGCCTCGCTAAGTTGGATAACGGCGAGTTCGATGCCATTATTCTTGCCGCGGCTGGCCTTATCAGGCTCGATATGCCAGAACGGATAGCCAGCGAAATGAGTGTAGAGCACAGCTTACCTGCGGCTGGGCAAGGCATTGTTGGCATTGAAACCCGCATTGGTGACGACCGCACTAGCGCTATCTTAGACAAACTACATCATCAGGAAACCAGTGTTCGCGTTATGGCCGAGCGTGCGCTAAGTGCGCGTCTCGATGGGGGCTGCCAAGTGCCTATTGCTGCCTACTCTGAGATGAGGGGTGAGCAAATTTGGCTGCGTGGATTGGTGGCATCCCCCGATGGCAAACAACTGGTAACAGCCGATGCCAACGCCCATCAGAATGAGGCGATTGATCTTGGCGTCAAGGTTGCTGAGATGCTGTTGTACCGTGGTGCCAGCGATATTCTTAAGGCTTTGGGGTTGACTCCAGCACCGTTAGAGGAAGTGGCTGCCAGTGCATCCAAATATGTACGGCGTGATCGGTAAAAGTTCGAGTACGTAGCAATCCATGTAGCAATTTGTTAATCAAGGCTAAAGACTTCTTGCTGTCAGCCAATAGAGGTTCATGAGTAAAAAACTGGCGAAGTTTCGGTCCCCGGCCATGCCTAGCCTCAGTAAGGTGCCGACAAGCGCGAAAATTCTGCTTTTGGATGACGATGAAGTTTTTCTGAGTTTGTGCAAGAACTATCTCAGAAAATCAGAGGGCCTAAATTTTGATTTGATCATGGTCAGCTCTTTGAAGCGGGCTCGTCTTGCTCTAGTGATGGATTCTTTTGATTGCGTTGTTGTTGACTATACGCTGCATGATGGGAACGGCATTGACTTGATTAATGAACTGGCGGAAGACGTCGGAGACGCCATGCCGGGAAGTATCGTACTTACAGGCGATAATGGTGGCAATGCTGCTATTGATGCTGTCAAGGCTGGCGCGAGTGATTATTTGCAAAAAGCCAGTATGACCAAAAGCTCCTTGTGTCGCTCAATTACTAATGCCATCCAGAAAAGTCAGCTGCGCATGATGCACCTTAGCCGTGTCAAAGAACTGGAAACCATCAACGACACCCTACAAAGACGTAATGAGGAAATTCAACGGTTTTACCACACCGTGTCTCATGAAGTTAAGACGCCTCTGACTGCCATTCAAGAATTTGTTTCGATCGTAAACGATGGCCTGGCCGGCGAAGTGTCAGACGAACAAAAAACTATTCTGGCCTATGCGTTGGAGAGTTGTGATCAAATAAAAATCCAGTTTAACGAGTTACTGGAGATGTCGCGTTTTGAGACAGGGAAAATGCACGTAAGCCTTGAAGCCTCTAAACTGCACGAAGTTTTTAATCATTGCATCGTGGCAGCTACGCCATCAGCAACTGCTAAGAACATTACGTTAACGCTTGCGAATAAAGTTGATTTACCATCGGTCATGATGCAGTCAAGTCGTATTATTCAGGTGCTATCCAATCTAATTGGCAATGCGATCAAATTTACGCCTGACGGTGGACGTGTAACCGTTGACGCCGAGTTGGTCGATGCAGGTGATCGAGTCCGTTTAAGTGTTACGGACTCTGGTTGTGGGATCCCCGCTGAGGATTGTGATCATATTTTCGAACGTCTCTACCAGGTGACACCTGGTAGCGATCTCGAGAATGAAGGCGGCATGGGGTTGGGGCTGAGCATTGCTTCGCAAATTATAGAGCTGCACGGCGGACGCATTGACGTAAAAAGTACATTGGGTGAAGGTAGCGAGTTTTATTTTCATCTCAATACTCTTCGACTGCACCAGTTGGACGACGAGGCAGCTTGAGCTATGGCTTAAGTTGTTGGTTGTAAATATTACGCTTCATTCTCTCTAGCAGCAGTTTTGTCTCGCTCATCTAACGTGTGGAAGAGCGAAACGAGCCATTCGGCACGCGGAATTGAAGGTACAGAATCGATATCTTCAAGAAGGTATTGTGTTTCTATCAGCGGTGGCCATTCTAGGGCGTCTGTCCGTTTTTCCGAACGAGATAGAGGAATGGTAACCAGAGACTTTCCCAAAAGAAGACACTTTCTGGGGCGGCTGACAATGGCGCGTTGATTAACTGTTTCGTAGCCTTGGCTCGCTATTTGTCGACCTATATCAGAGTAGATAACACGCGCAGCTCGGATGCCTGCGCGGCAATTCAGTGGCAATAGGGGTACTCCTGCATCAGATCGTTTGTACAGAACATCTGCGTAGCTCAGAAGTCGTTTGCACATGGCGGTGATGTGTTCGTTTTGCACGGGATTGGCTAGCCATTGCTCTGCATCAATGCCTGCCTGCAAAAACCATCGGCGTGGCAAGTATAGGCGCCCCATAGTGGCATCTTCACCAATATCGCGTGCAATGTTAGTTAACTGCATGGCCACTCCCATATCCAGAGCACGGGCTACTGCGCGCTGATCTGTGGTTCGCATAATGAGTGTCATCATTGCACCTACACAGCCAGCTACGCGCGCCGCGTAATCATAGAGCTCTGATAGTGTGTCGTAGTGACGACCGCTAGTATCCCAGGCAAGCCCCTCAATCAATGCATCTGGCATGGCGCGTGGGATGGAAAATTCGTGAACAACTTCTGTCAACGCTCGATCTTCAGGATGATCTTTTGGCTTACCTGCGTAGATTGCATCCAGACGTGCTGATAGCTCATTTACCGCGGCTTCACCGGCATTATCTGCATCGATAAGGTCGTCCGCAATACGGCAGAATGCATACAGAGCTCTGGAGGGAATAGCGATATTTTTGGGCAACACAAGTGAGGCCATGAAAAACGAATGTGAGCCGTGCTTAATTAATGATCGGCAGGCTGCAAGGTCAGATTTTTTGTCACTAGTCATGCTATTCATCAATGTTTTTAAATACCCATACGGCTATTTGTCATTCTCGGACAAGCGGTCGTCATTACCGCGAAGACGGGAATCTGTCGTTCTATGGTCATGGATTCCCGCCTGCGCGGGAATGACGATTCTTTGTGCGGGCGTGACGTGCTCTATAGGTGGTACAGCGTGCTCTATAGGTGGTACAGCGTG
>JALZWO010000045.1 GCA_023300375.1 Granulosicoccus sp.
CCTCCGCTTTTATCATTTAGTACACCACTTTATGCTATTAGTCGAAGGTCTAAAAATAGCTGTGTAGAGAAGTATTCAGGTGGCCTATTCGATGTGATGCAATTCTACTCTCGCTCATATAGTGTTGAATTTTTAAGTGTGTGCGTTGTAAATTCGCTAAACGAATGGTTTTACGGCAGCCTCGTAATACTCTTCAACTCTATCAAGATTCCCTCCGCGAGCTGTCACTTCAGTTACGAAATTTTCGCTATCAAATTGAGAGGATACTTCGGTGAATTCTGCAGGTGTATTGTGGGGGGCAAAACTAACAGATATTACTGAGAATTCCTCTGCGAAAACAAACATTGTTTTGCCAGTTTTATCGAAGACGCCGATGAAGCAGTCGATGCTCCAGCCTCTAATGATGGTGAAAATATCTTCAAAGTCAATAGAGTCTGCCTTTGCGACTAAATATGAATTTGAAGACAAGCTCATTATGTATTTTTCGTCACCAAGAGTTGTGTTAAGCCATTCTGTTATGACATCACTAAGCATGCGATCTTTGAATGTCCTTTTTCTGATCTCATAGGCGTTACCTATAGCAAAAGCGCTTTTGAGATCAGGTTTGGGTGTTGGAATCGATGGCGCGTATGACAGGTCAACCGTGCTTGCTGGAACTTTAAGGTTTTTATATTTGGATTCGAGTGTGGGTCGATCGATCAGAGTGAAGCCTCGTGCTTCTAGTTGATCATGCAAGGCAACTTTCCTTAGGGAAGACCTTGTAAACCACTCGTCAGATGCTGAGGCGGTATAGAAATCTGTAACGTTAAGCATGGACTAATTTCTCAACCGGTTAATGAACCGTGGTGGGTACGATCGCCGTCGGGACTTGTAATCGTAAACCCCGGGAGCCCATCGTGAACTCTTACCGGGTACGTGTTTATCACTGTACCATCTTCCAATATTGCTTCTACACCATCTCCAGAGTGATTAATGAAGTTTCCCTTGCCAGCTATTTCGCGCAGTCGCTCTTCAAACTCCTCTTTGGAGACAGGTGTTTGTAGATTCTGATTCGCGTGAGCTTCATTCGTATTTGGATTACGTACAGTGCCATCCATTAACTCATCGAGTGCTGGATCTCCAGTTGAAGGTATCGGTTCGTCGAGTGGGCTGGTTACTTCATTAACAGCTGATTAGCCCCTTGGGCTGTCGTGGTGAATTCTGGATTCTTCTGTCCGATATCTAAAAGCCCGTCGATATCCAGAAACAAACTTCATCACTCAGCCTCGTTGTACTTGTTAGAATTCTTTTCTTGAATAAATCGTACCGTGTAACGAATCTAATTTACTAATTGGATCGGTTGAGAATATGCACCGACCATTCGCTGTTCTAATTTGATCTCGAGTTGTAAAAAAAGATAGCTCAGTTAACAAAATTTCTACATTTTCAAGGTCATCTTCAGAGGGCTCGCGATCAAGGTAATACACAACCAACAATTCATTATCGTCAGACAAAGACGCTGCGATCTTCCGAATACTTGCATAAACACCACCCCAAAGGGCACGTTGAAAACATACACGTAACCAATCTGGAATCTCTGAATTTATTTTCATGATATTGAAGTTAGCTCCCTACTGTATTTGGATTTGCCGGTACGATATGCGAACCTCTTAGTCCAGAATGGATAGTACCGTATTGGGTGGGCAATCCAGTATTGGCATCAACACCAATCGGCCTACCAAAATCAACGACTGGTTGTCCACGTGCACCAACACTAACTACTTCAATAACGTGGAGGCCTTCGATGCTAATGGTGAAAGCTTGGGTGTTGTGTTTGAAACAGCAACGCCATTTGAAACGCCGTTGATGATGAAGGCATTGGTCGATTGGTATGCTGATCAACAAAACGAGGAGCTGCAGCATCCATTACTTAATACCGCTATTTTTGTCGTCGTTTTTCTTGCTATTCACCCGTTCAAAGATGGTAACGGCAGACTGTCTCGGGTGCTCACCACACTGCTACTGCTTCACTCAGAATATTCTTACGTGCCGTACAGTTCTATGGAAACAGTGATTGAGTCTAATAAAGAAAAATACTATTTGGCGCTACGAAGTACGCAACAAACCATCCGCACCGATGATTAGAACTGGGGACCATGGGTTGCTTTTTTTCTTAAAACCATGGTTACTCAGAAAAATAACTTGGCTAAGAAAGTTAGTGAAGAACGGCAATTGCGTGAAACGTTACCTGCACTTTCAATTAGTATTCTAGAGCTCGTTAAAACCCGAGGAGAAATCACAACACGTGAGATAGAAACAGCCACACGTGCTAATCGCAACGCCATAAAATTACATTTGAGGAGGCTTGCCGCACAAGATTATTTGCAGGCAGTTGGCAAGGTGCGTGGCGTGCGTTATGTATTGAAGGCTTAAGAGTAAAACTTACTGTTCCGAGTTCATTGGATTGAATGAAGTACCCGCTATTGAGACTGTTCTTGTTTCCTATCAACTTTCAGGTTTTACTAACCCAAGACATGCTGACCACTGCTGCCAATACCCATCAGACGGGCGATTGTCAACGATCTGTTCACTTTCCTCTTGCAGAGTTTTTAGCACTTGATGCATCTGATCATCTGACATAAGCGTCTTTTCATAATCCGCAAGAAAACCAATAAGCACTTGAAAACCTTCGTTCGTCGACATTGGAATATCTTCCATCTCAGATGTGCTTCCTTTTACATCTGACTTGTTTTGCATTATTTCGAGCATCTGCTCATTCCATGATGCAAGGAAAGCAGGGTCTATGGACCCGGCTGAGGTCATTTTCATGCCACTGGGAAAAACAAGCAGCGGGGCTGAATCGAGTTTTTTTGCCAACACCGTCAGCATCACCTGAGCTGCTTTGTAAGTATGTAGAGCGCTATATTTTTGAGTTGACATATTGTTGCCTGCATTCATTGACAATTTATGGTTTCGCAGCGTTTGCTCGTCTGAATGATCAATGTGGTGAGTAGAATTCACTTAGACGGCCTGCTCAAACCAGTCTGAGGATCGAATGGCCTATGCTCGCCTTCCGCGTTTGACCCGGCATTCTGGATTGTTCCGTTTTGAGTTGAAACCCAAGTTTGAGAGCCATCCGACTGGTTTTCAGCATACCAGTCATTGCCATGCTGATCTGTGCCAAGATGATTATTTTCTGAAATCGTATCCTGAATGTGCTCTTGATTCTCGGGTGTATTGTCCAGATGGCCAGGTTTATTTGGATCAAATATATGATCAACCTGACCTGCATTCGGCGGGAAATCTGCAGTATGCTGTGTTTGATCACTTTGACCAACACTTTCAACAGGTGTCGTGAATAACTCACCTGTCGAACGACTGGTGTCAATTACCAATGTATCAAGAGCTTCAGCATCAGCTGGCGTAGATGGTGCAAAACCTGTTGGGTTACCCTCGTCATCAAAACCTGTCGGCGTTACCGACACAGTGGTCTCAACGCCGTTTACTGAGACGGTACCCTGTCCTGTAGCCGGGTCTATTTGAATAGTTGCCCCGCCAGTCCAATCAATAATGTGCGTTTCAGGTTGTGCCTGCACACTAGTTTCATCTGACTCATCAACACCTTCACTATTGACAGTCGTATCCAGAACACTTCCCGTGCTGATGCTAGACCCTGTCAACACTCCCAATGCCAGAGCATCGCGCTCGCTCAACGGTGTAAAACCAATCGGGTTACCGAGGTCGTCGACGCCTGTCATAGAGACCTGAATACCTGTTGGTCGGCCGTTGGCATCGTAGACCTGGCCAACAGACATATCCCCGTTGATCTGTATG
>JALZWO010000046.1 GCA_023300375.1 Granulosicoccus sp.
CAAGGTTATGGCTACCACGTGCTTGGACACTAACGGGCAGTGCGTGATTGAAAATAGCTGTTCGGATCGTATAAGTTGGCGTTTTGATAAATACAACTCAGGGTTCTAGCTCTGAGCAAGAGCACAAGGTTAGACGTGAATATTCTTGGCAGTAATATTACCGCCCCAAATTAGAACTATTTTTCCTTACGACGCAGACGTGTGAACGGATAAGAAGTAGAGTGCTCGGACACAGCAATGATGCTGTGCAGTTTTCAAGGAGAGACGCATGATATCCAAACTCACTCCACTCGTGTTTTTAGCACTTAGCGCTGGTTGCAGTAGTTCTAACAATGACGACGTAACCATGATTGCGGATGAACCGTCGGATCCAACTAATCAGCCCGAACAGACTGAGAATATTCAGTTTGATGCTCCTGATATCAACGGCAACTCTGATTTAGCACGTGCAAGCTATCCCATCATTCGTGACCTCTCCCGTGAACTCGTCACAGCTGCCTATCTAGACAGTTACTTTGACATCAATACTGAGATTGGCTTTCTAATGACGGAAGCCCTGGGAGGTTTTGAGGCTTTTCAAAATGGTGAAATACCTCAGGATGAGTGGCAAGCACCTTACGCGTGTCCCGATGGCGGAACCGTTAGAGTAAAGTACATCGGTAGCAGTATTCCAAGTGCTCCTCGTGAGGCAGAATTTAATGACTGTGAGCTTCAAAGCCGATCAATTAATGGAACCTTGTTTCGCACGCAAAACAGTGGTGTAACCGGTGGTGGGGCGTTTACTCAATACGATATTAGCTTTGACAACCTTGCTATTGATTCTGATACAAATGGAACTCTTACAATCTCCGGTTCTAGCAACACTTCAGAATCCTCAACCTCCCCCGGCGCAACATCAGATCGAGGTAGCTGTACTCTTGAAGGATTCGGAAGGCAATACTCTGGATCAGTTTCCTTGCAGTCAGCTCAAGTTGAAAGCCCTGATCAATTCGGTGCCTTATCTGTCAACGAGTTAAGTTATAGTTGGAGTGACGTTATAAATTACGATGCCACGTCAAATGAAGCAAGCTGTCCACAGATCCGAGTAACAACAGAAACTGGCACTACAAGTGTTAGCTTTGAGGACTACGGGCAAGCAGCGTTAAATGGTGACACTACGATCTCAACCACAATTGCCACCAATATTGATGGCTCAGTTATATCCAATACGGCAACACAATTTACAGAACTGCCTGATGCATCCTCGGTAAACCTGACAACACTTCCGAGCACGGAGGAATGTATGACGCAAATAGATATCAGCGCTGATAGAGCGGCATTGTCATTTTTCGACAGCTACTGCTTTGTTTTTGATGAATTGAATCTCAGCCTGTAACTCTACTTTTGTTGCAAGCTCACATTGATGAGCTTGCATCAAACGGTTGAGCTGTGCAGTCATTTTTCAAATCGCAATTTGACAGGCTCCCGCAGGAGCGCTTTTTGTTATCGGAGTTCACACATTAATCGCTTTTCGCTGCCCTCAAACTCCAATGCCCTGCAAAACGAACATTCATATCTAGAACCGTAGCGTTCATCTGACTAGTAAAATGAGTATCGTGTGATGAGATCAATACCGTATTGTTCTCACCTAGCTTTACTAGATGTTCGGCGAGTACTGAGCGCGTACGCTTATCCAAGCCATTGCTGGGTTCGTCTGCAATGTAAAGTCGCGGCTGGCCAATGAACCCTGCTAATAGTAGTAATTTCTTCTGTGTTCCGAGCGACATCGAATCGATCCGATGATCAAGAAATGATGCTACTTCAAAGCGTTCCACTAATTCGAGCATCTCTTCGTCAAACTGTACTTGCTTTACGCGTGCAAGCAATTGCAGTAATTCCTGGCCTTTCAGGAATGGATATACCTGTGCTTCGTCAGGCAGATACGAGAGCATGCGGCGAGCAGCTATTGGATGGCGTAGCAGATCAGTGCGCCGTTTCACTGTTAAAGTATCTTGATGGTAGGGATTTTGGTGTGGTGGCTTGGTGGTAATAGGCAGTTTATTCTTCTTATACTCCTACTAACGCGTTGAGCTCTTTGCTCGTGGGGGCGTTGACCCGATGAAATCTCAGCAATGTACTTGATCAGGCAGACATTGCTGGCAACGACGGGCTGGAGGGAGGTACCATTGAATTTGTTTCACCGATTCTCAACTCATCCAACGATAGCGAAATCGTCAATCTCACGTTTTCAGCTTTTTCAGCTTTTTCAGTGTTTTCAGCGTTTTCAGCGTTTTCAGCGTTTTCAGCGTTTTCGGGTCAGGCCTTTGGCAACGACGTGCTTCGCCTGCCTTACCACTCGGACCCTGAATACTCGAATGCTGAACGACTAGGTGGAGCTTCCGCATTTGCCGTGAATACGACGATCGCTTGCGATAATGGTGGCCTTGCGAATTTCACTCCCCCCTTATTCGAAGGCAGCAATGATTCTGGCTGGGATTTTGATTTTGACAACTGCCTTGACGGCACTGAGTTAATTGACGGTGAGCTGACGCGATTGGTGTCAACAGCGACGGTTGACGTCAGATCGGACACCGGCATTAGTATCGAAGGCAGTGTGCGTAATGCGCAATTTAGTGGCGCGATGTCTAGAACCTTTGATACACCACGCGGTGGCAGTATTGCTCGATCCATGGACGCTGAAGCGCTGAACCTTGAATACGGTACTGACAAGTTAATGATGTTAAGCGACAATACTTCATGAGAAAATCAGCGTCTCTGTACAAAAGACATCGATTTCCTCCAGAAATCATTCAATACGCTGTATGGCTCTACTATCGCTTTAACCTTAGTCAAAGAGATATAGAGGATCTTTTAGCCGAACGGGGCATTGTCGTCAGTTACGAATCCATTCGGCTCTGGTGTAACAAATTCGGACTGGCGTATACGCGAAGACTCAAACGACGGCATCAAGGATTTGGAGATACGTTCTTTATTGATGAAGTTTTCGTCAACATCTGCGGTAAACGACACTATTTGTGGCGAGCGG
>JALZWO010000047.1 GCA_023300375.1 Granulosicoccus sp.
CTAATACTACCAACCCTTGCAGATACTGTTGCGAACACACCACGTGGGGAATCGCGTAGCACTGCACGCGCATATTTCCCCAACAGCAGCGTCGGTAAGCAGTTGATATTCATGCTCTTCTGAAAATGCTCGCTATTGAACGAACTAATTGATTTCTCAGGGCCGTTAGTCGCGTCATGCAGCATTCCAGCACAGTTGATCAACCAATCAGCCTTGCCCACGGACGCAAGCCACTGACTCACTTCATTGTCGTCACTGGCGTCGAGTTTAGACCATTGAATATCGGTGTTAGAGGCGAATCCCGAAGCGCTACCCACGCTACCCGCTGCCAAGGAATGGCAGTAGGTTGCGTGAATGCGCTGCACGTCGTCGCGGTTTGCAAGTTCACTGAGAATGGCCGCTCCGATACCACCACTAGCTCCAACAATGGCAACAGTAAGCATTGCTATAAATCACCATATGCTTTGGTGAAGCCACTGAGTGACAAGGTAGCTTTAACCTCTCCCTGATTCGCAGCAATAATGCCGATAACGGCACTGTTACCCTTCTTGAAGCGCGTAATGAGGTCGTCATCGATCGGTTCGCGTACCAAGCAGCCCTGCTCAGTGCAAACCTGAAAAGGTGCTGACTCTGGCTGTCCGCCGTCAATCGTGACACTCAAACCTTCAGTCAAAACAACTCCCAACGGTGTGATGACATCTAAAACGGCAATGGCTGTACGTTCACCTACTTCCAAAGGCTCATCGAGCTTGCGAATAACCATCTCTAGAACCGGCGTGCCAGCCTCGTCGTTGCCGATTTGTGCCATGGCACAACTTGACCCGTCTGAAGGACAAGCAACTTCCCAGGCGCCCACGGTGGTCACACCCAATCCTGTACCGCCCTGAGGCGCTTGTGAGGCGGATGGAGCCGAATTGGCAGCAGGTGCTTCCACTGGTCGGTCAGCTGGTGCTGTTGCCCCCAGATCAAGCGTGTTGGTGTTCGATTCTTCCACTGGATCGCCTAGTTTTAAGCCACCGCCTGATTGTGCGTAAGAGGCGGAGCTTAATGCGATGCCGGTTGTCGCCAGCAAAACTAGCGCAGGCACGCTTGACAATCTGAAGATCCGGGCACCATTGCACACTGAAACTTTTATTGAGTTCGATCCCTTCGCAATCACTGTGTATTCCTGAATAATTATAAATTGAGGTGTCTAGTTTAGGTATGCAGAGGCTCGCTATCAAGCTACAGCTACATGACAGGGTGGGAAATATCAACAAAGAGTCCGCCTTTGTTGATTTATACTGAAAATCAGCACATATCGACCATCGGTAGAAATCAGAAAAATGCCCAAAATTGAATCAAGTCACTGGCGATTGTGGAGTGAACCTAGCGTAGGGGCTCAGTGGATGGCTGCACAGGTGAAACGCGGTGAACAATGGGTGGATGTGGTGCCCGATTGCCGACCAATTGCAGAGGGTGAAATAGACGCTCGCGCGGGGCAATCAAAGACAGCGCCCTTAGCCGCGGCCAATTTTCACATGATTCCCTACAGCAACCGGATTCGTGACGGTCGGTTCGAGTTTCAAGGAAAAAACGTTCAACTAGAAAATGCCAGTACGCATGCGATACACGGTGCTCTGCGCAAATTGCCCTGGACAATCTCAGCAATAGAACCGCAACGGCTCATCTGTGAATTAGACACCCGCATCGTTAAGAAAATTAACTGGCCGTGGCCTCTGCTTGCGCGTATTGAGCAACGGGTAGATGGTGACGCATTGAGTAGCCAGATAAGCATCACCAATCTGGGAGAATCAAGCATGCCCGTGGGCACCGGCTGGCACCCCTATTTCGTGCGCGAAATCAACGACAGCATGCCGAGTTTGACACTACCGGTAAGCGCTGTCTTTCCAGATGCCAATGGCGATTGCCTGCCAGATGGGCCCAGTATTGAGCTACCCGCGTCCTTGGATTTTCGAGAATCCAAAGAGCTGAACTCAGATCAACGCATAGATGCTTGCTTAGCCAAGCTTGAGGGAGATTGCCATATCCATTGGCAACAGGCGGGTATCGAGCTGATTATTACGCCGGACAAGGCTTGCCGCTTCTTGGTGCTCTACAATCCCGATCAGCCCTACTTTGCTGTTGAACCTGTCACCAATGCCAATGATGCATTCAATTTGGACACGCTTTCAATCGATGCTGGCACCAATGTCTTGGCACCAGGCGAGACCCTGTCAGTGTCTATGAAGATTCGCGTCGCCTTCCACGAACCCTAGCTCTCAAACGATTCACGAGGGATTTTCTTGTTCAGCGTCAAGGCCGACACCTAAAGGGCCACGCGGAACCTCCACAAACACACGCTGACCCTGTCTATCCACACTTATGATGATCGACTCGCCTCTTGAGCCTTCTCGTGTGGTGTTCTGAAGTTGGCGGGTTGAAAAAATCCTTGAGTCTGCGTAGTCAACAACAAGGTCGCCAATTTGCAAGCCTGCCAGATCAGCAGCCGAACCATCAATGATGGAGTCGATGCGCACGCGATTGTTTCTACCTGACTCAAACAAAAAGCGGTCGTAGCCAGAATCGCCGAGTTCTTCACGTAGATTGGGGCGTTGCTCGTTCAGCGCTGATAACTCTTCGTTAAATCGATCAGAATCTTCCCAGCCTTCACGTTCTGCCAAATCATATAGCTCGAGTCTTTGCAGCTGATACTGGCTTTGTCTCGACTGAATTAGCTCGGCGGTATCAATATCCACCCCTGCAGATACCAAAATGTCGGTGCGGCTGCGAGAAGCAGAACCACCTCTTCGGTTGCCAGAGCCTTGTGTATTTTCAGAGTCAGCTTCACTTATTTGCTGTCTCGATTGCGCATTAATGAAGTCGCTTTCGATCGTTTCCAGCTTTTGTGTGAGCTGAGCAATAATCCCCGCCAATTGCATGCGTTCAGCGGTGGCATCATCAAGCGCACGCTGAAGCTCTGCACTGGATTTTAAGGGGATAGTTAGGCTGTCATCAGGTTCAACGGCCAACAGCGGCTCTTCGCTATATGACAGGGTTTGTTGAGCAGCTTGGCCAGATGAATTGTTCGACACGCCATCCCACGGCCATGCCTGAGGTGTCAGGCTATTCGCAATACCTAATGTAACCACGCTGCCCAGAATGCCAGCGCACAGCGCAGGCGCCACACTTTTAATCCAGTGACCTGATAGTTTATGTTTCATAGTGACTTATACGAAGCAAATGACAAACAGCTTGTTAGCGGGCTGACCGTGAGTTAATCTCGCCATTTCCACAGCCTTCTGTTGCAATTTATCATGAAAATCGCCTTTTTAGCCAGATATGGAAGTTGACACACCAGTAACGCGCGTGCTTGCACCGTCGGCGAGTTTTACGCTCTACGCACATAGGGGCAGCTCATTGCTCGCACCTGAGAACACTCTGCAGGCTTTCGAGCTTGCGAGAAGTTACGGCGCAGATGTGATGGAAATAGATGTGCGATTAAGTCGAGATGGGCAGGTAATCGTAATTCATGACGAATGGGTTGATCGCACCTGCAATGGGCACGGCCGTGTGCGAGATTTACTACTATCCGACCTTAAGCAACTCAATGCCGGTTATCATTTTACTGATCTAGATGGAGCAAGCTGGAGAGATCGAGGTGTAAAGCTGTCGACGCTCTCTGAGTTGTTTGAGCAGCTGCCCAACACACCTATCAATATTGATATTAAAGATCAATTGCCGGAAGCTGCCGATGCTGTGGCCTCAGTCATTGAGCAGTGTGATCGAGTAAGCAGCTCTAATGTGGGCAGCTTTCACTTTTCAACATTAACCCAATTTCGTCAACGCCTGCCCAGCGTCACCACAGCTGCAGGTCAATCAGAAGTTGCCAAATTGTATTTCCAAAGAGGTCTGTATAAACAACTACCGTTTGAGTATTTGCAAATACCTACCAGCTACATCGGCTTACCGTTAGCCACTCGACGATTTATCCAACATGCCAAAAAACGCGATATAAAAATCGTCTATTGGACAATCAATGAACTACACAAAATGCAGCTATTAATTGACCTTGGAGCGTCTGGCTTTGTTACCGACCGCGTTGATATTGCCGCAAAACTGTTAGGAAAAATTTAGCTCCATCGTTAGAAAATCTAGTGGGCAATGCACGTGTCGTAAAGCTCAGTGGTTATCAACAACACAACTATGCTGCTATGAGCTCGTCACATCCTAAACTTGCAGCAAACAAGTCGAGTAGCCCGCGCTCCGACACAGCGAGTCTACCGTCGTGACGCATAATCTCGATACAGTGCTGGACAAAAGCATGACGTATCTCTTTTGGCTGAACATACAAGGTCTGAAAGGCTACTTCTAGCTCTTGCACAATGCCAGCTTCATTAGCTGAACGTCGTACATAATTTTCGCGTGTGTAGCATTTAAGCACACGCTGAAACTGAGCATCTATCTCTTGCTCTGGCACCCCGGATGACTCGACCATGAGCGACAGCAGCAATGCGAATTCTTGCCCCATGGCGTCAAAGCGTTTCACCTTGCGAGCACTTGCTATGGAATTTTCACTATCTGCAATTTTTTCTACCACTGGAAAGCCTAAACCTAAGGAGCGTCGAACCAGTTGCAAACGCACGTAATCCATGAGTTGATAATCACCGTTGACTCGCAGCAAATTCTCTAGCTTCAACGCAATTTGCTGACGTTGCTTTACGCTCATCTTGCGATTGATATTCTTGGATGCATGCACGATCAGACAAAATTGATCATTGGCAAGTTCATCAGGAAGTAAGCTTATTGCCTTTTTTACATGCTCAACAAATAGATCGCCAAAGCTAAAACCCAAGGCACTTAGATACTCTCGCTTATATTGTTCGTTGTTGTGCACGAACAAGGCAAACAGTGCCGCTAGACAACTCGAATCATCAGACAACAGCAGCACTATTCTGTCAGACACTTTAGGTGCTTTCAAAGGGCTCGGTGCACCTCGCACGTGATCTACAGCCGTTTGCGAATTGACATTCTCATTAGACGCCGACAACATAGGCATATGCGTAACCACAGCCGCGTAGCTGGCTTCAGTCGCTGCATGGGTTTGACGAGACTTCTTATCACTAAACTGCGGCTCGATAGCTTGTATACGTGAGTTTATGTCTGGATGAGTTCCCAGTAAATTACGTAGCCCGGGCATTGCAGTGAGTGCGTGAAAACACAGATGTGCCAACTCGTGTGTATACACACCCTTGATCTTGTTATTGCCGCCCTGCTCGCGAATCACATCCAGAGCACTGGCTAATGCAAAGGGGTCACCCGTAAAATGCACAGCGGTTGCATCAGCAAGAGATACACGCTTGCGAGCAATCACGGCAGTGATAAAACGGCCTGACAACACACCCACACTGCCAAGTGTACAAAGCATGTAACCTACTATTGTGCTCAGGCTTTTCAAACGATGTTCGCCCTTCGCACGTAGCAGGCGACCAAGCTCATCGATAGATAGTAAACCGCCTAAAGCAACCACAAGACGCATGTTCAGCAGCAAATCGCCATTGCTGGTTTGTCCAAAAGCGTGTGCAACAAGCCCCTGTAGCTGGTCACGCTTCAAACAATCAAGCGCGCCCTTTGTAACAACCAAGACCAAATTGGAAGATTGGCCAAGTACAAATGCATTAACACCGCTTTCATCGCGCAACACATAAATATCAGGCTGAGCCCTGGCAGAACTTATAGACACTGCAGCAACAACATTCGCTAGCCGTTGCTCCTTCTCATTCTTGTTGTTGTTTGAGATAGGAACTGCTCCATACCGTTCAGCCAAAGCCGCACCACCCGATTTAACATCCACCCATCTAAAAATACTACCAACTATCATCGAGAACCAAACAATACCAACCAAGGCCACTGTCGTCGCTGACCACTCCCACAGCGTACCACCGTGCCCAAACGCATTCGAGATACCCAATATGAGTACATGCAGCAACACACCAAAAATAGCGAGTGCACTGACGCAGGCTACGAGCAATTGTGCCGATTGCTTTTGCAAAAATTGTTGATCGTCTGATTTCATTGCTGTGTTGAAGATCGTTATCAGAGCGCTTAATTACGCCTCTAGACTATCTAGCGGCTGCAATTACGCAAACCTTTAACACGTCACAAAATGGACAAGCTGTTACACCTCACGCAGGTACTTCTACAAATTGACACTCAAGCCGACGTGGCAAGCTCAAACTCGTCGAAATCACAGCCACGCAGGTGATATGCCTGTCCAAAACCCAAAACAAGCAGCCCTTCAATGGGTTTTAGACGAAATAACACGAAATCAGGTAACCCTCGTAACACACTGAGCAATTTTCCATGCCGCTCTTGCATGGCATCCAGCAATACATCATAGGAGTCGTCGTCTTTTCCCACTATTTGTGCATCGCATTGGTAACGCACACGGGTGCGCGCAAAAATCTGTTGTGAATCGGCCTCATCGGATATCAGCATCGCCGACACCTTGCCATTGGCCAGTAAGTCCCTGGTATGAAGCGATAGCTGGCTTACGAATATGATGATGTCCGAACCATCAAAAACAAACGGCGTGTAGCCTGAATGTGGGTAACCATCATTGCCAAGCGTTGCTAAAAAAACACTTTGCATGCCCTGTTTGAGTTCACCCAAGGTTTGTTTTGGGCTAGGTTTTTCGGCCATGTAACTTACTCAGTAGAATCGATATTCCGTGTATTGTAGAGCCCTGCATCCGATCTGGCTATCTAACGATATTACCCCCCTGTGATGCTTGCCCACTGACCTACCCTAACGCGATTATCTGGTTTAACATGGAAATAAACATTCGAACATTTAGCGAGTTTGACACCGCCGATGTGGTGTCACTTTGGCAAGCCTGTGACCTTACTCGACCTTGGAATAACCCCCACAAAGATATTTTGAGAAAGACAACTCTGAAGGATAATCTCTTTCTTGTGGCTACCATTGACGGTGAGTTAGTGGGGACCGTTATGGGGGGCTATGAGGGCCATCGTGGCTGGATTAACTATCTTGCGGTGTCTCCAGTTCATCGAAAGCGAGGTTTGGGCCGAGCACTCATGAAGTCTATAGAGCATCGATTGCTGGCACTAGACTGCCCAAAAATCAATTTACAAATACGTGAGTCCAATGCACCCGTCATCGCATTCTATGAAGCGATTGGCTTCCTGGACGATAAAGCCAAGAGCTATGGCAAGCGGCTCATTCCAGATAACTAACAAACAGTAATCCCTATTGTGAGCAAAAGAACTGTATCACTAGTACTCGGCAGTGGTGGAGCAAGAGGCATGGCACATATTGGCGTCATTCGATGGTTGGAACAAAACGGATACGCTATCCACGCCATCAGCGGATGCTCTGTTGGCGCATTAATCGGTGGTATACATGCACGAGGCAAGCTCAATGACTACGAGCAATGGGTTCGTGCCATCTCGAAATTCGACATAATCAACTTGCTTGACATCGCATGGGGCAAACAGGGCCTCGTGGAAGGTGATCGCATTATTTCAGCACTGAAAGATTTGGTGGGCGATTGTGAGATCAAAGATCTACCCATAAAATTTACAGCCGTGGCTACTGATCTGGCTGAAGAAAAGGAAGTGTGGCTTAATAGTGGATTACTGTTTGACTCCATTCGCGCTTCCATCTCGTTGCCTCTGTTTTTTTCACCTCATGAACTTAATGGAATGCACTTACTCGATGGTGGAATACTTAATCCAGTGCCAGTAGAGCCTACAGTTGACGACGATACTGACGTCACCATTGTTGTTAATTTAGGCGCACCACCACGAAATAAAATTCGCCCCACCCTTGAATCAGATTTAAAAAATTCTGATTTTGACGGATCAATTGATGAGCTACCGCCAGCCAATAGTCTCCAGTCAAAAATCAGTAATTTCATCAAAGGCTTAACGGGTAGTCAATCGTCTAGCGACACGGGCGGATGGTCAATGCTGAATATAGCCGACCAAACCTTCGATGCTATGCAAAGTAGCATCGCAAGACAAAAGCTTGCCGCTCATCCACCAGATCACATAATTGACATACCCAGAGATGCCTGTGGCACTCTGGAATTTGATCGAGCAGACGAAATGATTGAGCTTGGGTTTAATTCAGCTGCAGGCGCATTAGAAGGTATTTAACTAAGATATTCCCTCGCAGGCGAGCATCTTGTTTTATCACAGCGTACATCACCATCTGAGCTATTTGGCATAACGCGGTAGATCACCACTGGTACCCATAGCGTATTTCATGATCAGCTTTTTTACTGGGCCTGCATTATCTGCAATACTTAAAGCCGTAGAGCGTAGCTTTCTAAAAGGCTGCGGCTGTGGCTTGAAGGCATGATAGAAGCCATCTAACGCAGTTATCATGATCGCGTTATCACCGCGACGCCAACGCTCGTATCGCCGTAGTAAGCGGCGAGTACCAATATCACTTCCCTGCGCATGGGCGTCAGCCACAAGCTCCGCCAAAGATGCCGCATCGAGCATGCCTAGATTGAGGCCCTGCCCAGCTAGTGGGTGCACCGTATGAGCAGCGTCCCCAACCAAGGCAATCCGGTTAGCGATGTATGTATTAGCGTGTGCCTTAACAATAGGAAAACTACCTCGTTGAAGCACGCTGGTCAGTTCGCCCAATCTATCGGGGAAAGAGTCCATCATCTCATGCAGAAAAGACGAATCATCCAGAGCACTTAGCCGACTGATTTCTTCGGCATTGTGATACCAGACCATAGAGGCGCGCGAACCACACAAAGGCAATAAGGCTTGCGGCCCTGTAGGCATAAAACGCTGCCAAGTGATGTCTTGCTGCTGCGAGGCTGTTGTTACCGTTGCCACCAATGCATGGTGCTCGTAGCTATCTGTATGCATGGCAATATTTGCCAACTCGCGAACACTCGAACGTGCTCCATCTGCGCCAATTAACAAACGAGTACGCAGTGTTTGTTCATCGCTGTTGTCGTCAAGTGCAGATGATTGAGGAGCCGTTACCAAGGTGATAGCGTCTGCACCTTGTACATATCGCTGAAGCCTTACACCAGATCGATAATCAACATTGTCAGAATGGTCTAGTACATCAAGCAATGCCAACTGCACTACTCGATTCTCAACGATGTGCCCTAATGCACAAGCTCCGATATCATCAGCTTTGAAATGGGTTTGCCCAGACTCCTCTCCATCCCAGACCAACATTTCTCGATAGAGACAGGCGCGCCTGTCGAGCACACCTTGCCAGGCACCCACTTTTTTAAACATGTTTTGAGTAGCAATACTAAGCGCAGAAACTCGAATATCGTAGTCTGGAGTACTGCCACACTCGAAGGCATCTGGACGCCGCTGCTCTAACACCGCAATACTCAGGTCGGTATATCGCGCCAGCAAAGCCGCAACCATGCTGCCCACCATGCCACCGCCAACAATGACCACATCAAAATCGATCTGATTACCTGAACTTGAGTGCATTACACATTTTTCCAAAGGCTAATAATCGATGCGTTCCCAACCCGCATCCGAGCGTCTGACTTCAAAGGTTGGCCAGAAGTTATATTCAGGTTGTACGGTGACGACCTCCTTCTGACCACTCATTGTAATCAATGTAAGCCGTGTAATCTGATCTTGTTCTCTGGCTTGCGCCGCGTCAAGAAATTCGTCCATAGTGTTGATAGGTTTATCGTCCATGGCAATAACAAACCGATTTCGATACAGCCCGTCCCATAGAGCGGGCGACCCATCTTTGGTATCAGCAATGTACACTCCAGGAAAGCTCACATTTTTTTGATACGCAATATCAATAAAAGGCGCTTGGAAATTAGCCCCAGCCCAGCTGATTACTCGTTGGGTGCCCAGTGGATCGAGTGCGGAAGTTCTAACGGTTAGCTCCAACAACTTTCCATCACGTAAAACAGTCACGTTCACAGAGGCTTGTTGTGCAAGATTTTCCGCTTCGAACAAGTCAGACACCAGCTGTTCGTCAATTGCAATAAGCAGATCACCGCTACGCAATTGCTCAGCCGCATGGGTATCTGGCACGACCTGTTCTATGTAGATAACTCGTCGTACCTCGGCAGGTAGCTTATTGTAACGAGCAAGCCACTCACTAGGCAGACCCAACTGCTGCGCGGTGTAAAGAGGTCTGTACCTCATCTTGATGTCTAGTGAATGATAGGGTTCTTGCGCTTGGAACAACTCAAGAGTTTGCCGAACTACAGA
Organism: Granulosicoccus sp.; assembly: GCA_023300375.1. Lineage (GTDB taxonomy): Bacteria > Pseudomonadota > Gammaproteobacteria > Granulosicoccales > Granulosicoccaceae > Granulosicoccus. Next base: position 10,230 of record JALZWO010000047.1, read on the forward strand.
TGCAGGCATCGCCCATTCTCTTTGCTGAATCTCTCGCCCCTCTTCATAGGCAAAGCTCATGTACACCGCATGAACGGTACCATCGGCATCAACCAACGGCCCACCAAGCGATGGGGGCACATTCGGAATGCCAAATAAATCAATGGGTGCCTGTTGAAATCTAGCTAGCCCCGGTGGGTTCAAATTAACGCTCAGCGCGCTGATATCATCAATGGGATGCGAGCGAAAAGTACCATCTGCACGGTATCCCACCATGGACAATTCATCAGGCAAGGCGCTACGACCAGCATCACTCAGCTTCAGTGCCTCTACAGGGAGCTCACCCAAGAGCTCTGTATCGTATTGGATCAAAGCGATATTATGTCTTGGGTGAACGAACACAACACGGCCAGGGATTTGCGTCGCACCGAAAAAAGTTAGCTCGACATCACCTAGCGCAACAGGCACTGTATTTCTGTCAACCGATACGATCCCCCGCAGTGCATCCACAACCAACCCTACTCCCTTAAAATTACGGGCGTAGACATTCTCCACAGCATAAGGGATGCTGAAATCAACTTTGACCATGGCCGGAGCTACTTTGTCCAGCAGTGGGTCGCGGAAAACCGGCACACTAGTTTGTATATCAGCGGTAGATACATTTTCTGCGCTTTCCAATTCAACTGATTGACAGTCCCAGAAACGTTCATCGTCAACGCGAGAACAAAGGCGATGGCCAAACCATGTATTGTCAACTTGAAATTGTGCGAGCTCACTACTGAACTCGCGCCCAGGTACAATGTATCTGACACGCTTTCTTAGAATATCCTTAGTTGCGTTTATCGCATCGACGAAGCTTTTCAGATCAGTGATGGGGCGACCTTCCACTTCGGTAATCAGTGCGCCTTTAGGCACACTGGCTCGAGTGAACGTGTAGCCAGGCTCCATGACAACCACGCCTCGCTGAGGTTTGTTCATAGCCCGAGCATGTTGTATGGACATTTCTTGCAACACCGCATCACCCAATTCAAGTAACTGCTGAGGCGCCAAGGCATGCAAATCAGCCACGTCAATATCAATAGTGCTTAGCGTTCCTTGGCGAATGATTTCGATCGACAGACGTTCGTTAACCGCATCGTCAAGCGTCGCCTCCAGCGTGATGAAATCAGTAATCATGGTGCCCGCTACGCTAACCAAGATGTCACCAGATTCGAGTAATTGCTCGGCCACACCACCCGGAATAACCTGTGAAACAGTCAACATGCCTCGAACGTCAGCACCGCTCTGCCTGATCTGCTGCTCGGTGTCATCGTCCAATCCGAGCCTGCGAAGCTGGCGAAACGGTTGATGTGAAAATAGTGTCTGAAAACTGCCACGCGATATGGGTTCGTCTGCTTGTAATTTTTCGAGCGCGTGTTGTATTCGATACAGTGGCAAGAAAAAACTACTGGCTGTTAGGATATTGGCTGCAGCATTTAATGCGACTACATCTCCATCCAGATCAATAACTGGAGAACCTGAGCTTCCGCCAGACGTTCCGGAAGCTGCTTGCATATAGAACGTGTTGAAATCGTTGTAAGCATAGCGAGCGTACGTAGGTACCTCTCTGTCGAGGCGTGCGATGGTTCCCGGAAGAATCGATAACTGCTCCCCACCATCACTGCCGATAACTCGAATGTTCATCCCTGAGCGCGCTTTGTCGGGACGTAGCGCAAGGGAGGCAGGTTGAGAGTATTCAAGCAACTTTGGATCGAAGCGCACAAAACCAAAATCGTGAATCGGATCTCGATACAGAGGTACCGCATCAACCCGCTCTTGATTCTGAAACGTCGCTGATATTCGAATCGGGCCAGAACCCACGACGTGGCGATTAGTCAAAACTATGCCGCGCTCGGCATCGACAATGAAGCCAGTTGCTGAACTATTGCCTTGAGCGCTATCGTCGAAAGCCCGAAGCTGCGCAAGCTGTAAGGAGACCACTGAATCTGCAACTCTGGACACTGTGCGCGCCCAACTGTCCTCTTCGCTGTCCGCGTAAGCTGGCGAACTGGCAATCAACGTAGGCAGCAGTAGCAGCTTGACCCACCGTTGGCCGAAAGTTATCTCTTGCTTTGGAAGCAAATGCCTGAAGACTTTCACAATAATGGGTATTCTCCGTGGACTAGAATAGTTTGTAGACCCTGCTGCGCAACAAGTGTTCCACAATTCTGACTACACTTAACTTTAGCGTCACATATAATTTCGTGCAGCCCGGTAACTTTAGCTTTACGCGGGTCTGAACTCGACATTCTATGCAACACACAAGTTTTCAAATTCGACACTAATGGACTCGCTATTTGCGATGAACAAGGCAAAGGATAAAACTAAAGCTGTCGCTCAAGACAGCCCCTCGGACAATGTCGCCATCGACTGGTTTCGAGCAGCTTCGCCTTATATCAATGCTCATCGAGGGAAAACGCTGGTTCTGTCGCTGCCAGGCGAATGGTTGCGTAGCGACTTACTACCGACGCTGACCCACGACCTCACGCTCCTCAGTCACCTAGGTTTACGTTTGGTGGTGTGCTTTGGCCTTCGGGCGCAGGTCGAAGAAGAGCTAGCCAGAAATTCCAAATCCAGCGAAATCGTGGCGGGCCGCCGAGTGACCGATGCTCATGCTTTGCGCACGATCATAGAAGCCGCTGGAACAACTAGAAATACACTCGAATCTCGATTATCAATGGGGTTACCAAACACACCGATGGCTGGAGCGCGGTTGTCAGTTTCTTCTGGAAATTACGTCACCGCCCAACCATTTGGTGTGCACAATGGAGTGGACTTTCAGCACACCGGATCTATCAGAGAGATTCACGTCGCCGCAATCGCAGCATTACTCGATGCTGGGCATGTGGTGCTACTACCTCCATTAGGCTACTCAGTAACGGGTGATGTTTTTAATGTCACTGCCAACGAGCTAGCTAGTGCGTGCGCTATCGCGCTCAAGGCCGACAAATTGGTATTTTTAGTCAATGAGCTACCTATGAGTGGTCCTACTGAGGTGCTCCGTCAGGCAAGCGCCTCTAGGCTTGAACAGCTCTTGAAAACATCAACATATAACAAGTCTACACACGCAGAAGGTGCTTTCAGAGGTGAACTTGACAGCATCCTTCCTCAAGCCATTGAAGCCGTGCGTCAAGGCGTTGAAAGAGTTCACCTATTGCTCAATGAAGATCGCAATGCCTTACTCAAAGAATTGTTTACTCGAGATGGCAGCGGTACCTTGATTACAGCCAATCAATGGGAACATATTCGCGCAGCAACGGTTAACGATGTTGGTGGCATCATTGAACTGATAGAACCGCTGCAGGCGAATGGCACGTTAGTGAGTCGTTCACGCGAGCAACTGGAACTGGACATCGAAAAATTCGTTGTCAGCGAACGTGACGGTACGGTGGTGGCTTGCGCGGCGATGTATCCAGACGATCAAACAGGCGAGGTCGAGATTGCGTGTATTGCCACACACCCAGCGTACCGAGGCGTGGGCCGTGGAGACCAGTTGCTCACTCATCTTGAAAACGCCGCTATCCAACAAAAATTTACTATGGCTCGTCTATTAAGTACTCGTACGGGTCATTGGTTTGTTGAGCGTGGCTACATCGAAAGCGCGCCAGAATCGCTACCGGCCAGTCGTCAATCAAGCTACAGCTCGCAGCGCAATTCAAAAGTTTATCGAAAAACGCTACGCAAACTATGAAGCAACGCGACAATCGCCAAAGAAGAACTACTTCTCTGCGATCTCAATTTGCAGGCCACTCAGCGCTTGCAAACGATCAGTGTTTGAAGGCATTTGCAGCAATTCAAACTTAGCGTCAGGCGTGAGTGGTAACACTTCGAGCAATCGGTGGCATACCCAATTAGCATCATCTAGGTGTTGTTCGTCAAAGCGTGAATCTGTCTCTAGGTAGCTTAGTATTAGCTCCAATTTCTGAGCGAGCAATGCGAAATCACTTTCCATCGGTGTATGAGCAGCTGATGGAAGCATCTCCACCTCGCCAATAATTAAACCGCTTTCATTTGTCTCATAGCTGTGCACGGTGAATTCTTGTTCGCCACGAACAGTAATTTGCAGCAGCCCATCACCACCTTGGTCAAAATCAATAATAGACACGCTAGTGCCGATAGGAAACGGTACTGATGGAGCATTGGCCTCTTGTCCACTTTTGATCAAGCAAACTCCAAACCCAGTTCCGTTTTTAAAACAATCCTTCACCATGTCGATATAACGTCGCTCGAATAATCGAAGCGGCATCAATCCTTCAGGCATGACAACACTAGATAATGGGAATAGCGGTAATTGCATAAATGTTACTCCTCGATTCCCCAGCGCGGCATAAGCGTTTGCTTGACCTCAAGTTGGTCCATAACGCGAGCCACCACAAAGTCGATTAGTTCATCCACCGTTTTAGGTAGGTTGTAGAAAGCAGGATTGGGCGGCATGATAACAACTCCTGCTCGGGCTAGGCGTTGCATGTTCTCTAAATGGATTAGCGAGAAAGGCATTTCGCGAGGCATAACAATCAGTTTTTTGCCTTCCTTGATCACAACATCTGCAGCTCGCTCAAGCAAGCTGTTGCATGTACCCGCAGCCACCGACGCAAGAGTTCCTGTTGTACAGGGACATATCACCATGGCATCAGGAGCTCCTGACCCGCTGGCAACTGGCGCTGTCCATTCTTGTTGGCCGAAGGCTTTTAGTTGCCCTGGGCGTGCTCCGTACATAGACGCAAACTGTTTCTGAACATCGGCTGTTCGAGAGGGCACGGGGATATTAGTGTCCATACCCATGACTATTTGCGCAGGTTTGGACATCAACACATACACTTCACAGTTTGCGTTGATCAAGCATTCAATGAGACGCAAGGCGTATTGAATACCCGAGGCGCCAGTCATTGCAACACAAATGGTTTTATCGAACCCTTCACTTGCTGTTACATCATTTTGCATAAATTGATGGAGCCCCGTCCGCAGTTAAGTCAGATAAAAGCATTGCCTGACCCACCCTTAAAACGGGACTCATACAATGACTATGGAAGTACGACAATCTCCACTCTACGGTTCAGTGCACGACCTTCGCGCGTATCGTTAGGCGCTACCGGACGCTGTTGTCCAAATCCGGTTGCCGCCAACCGTTCCGCACTCATGCCACCCGTGCTTTCAAGAAAATTCACGGTGTTGGCAGCGCGGGCAACCGAGAGCTCCCAGTTGCTTGGGAAAACATTTTGCAAAGAGCCAGTGACTGGAATACTGTCTGTATGGCCTTCGACAACGATGTTGTTTTCGATATCTTGCAAAGCTGAAGCGACCCGAGTCATGAGATTCCGGCCATCTGCACTCAAACGACCACTACCGGAATTAAACAAAGCGCCACTCGGTAGATTAACAACAACACCGTTGTCATCACGTACCGATACCTCTACGTTTTCAACTCCGTTATCTGCCAAACTGGCAGTGATGTCGTCTCTCAAGCGAGTCGCACTCTGCGTCACGTTTGAAGACTCGCCCTGCATCTCAGCCAGCTTACCCGCCAGATTCTCAGCCAGTGCGAGTTGCTCAGCAGCATTTGCCTTTGCGATATCGAGCTCATCTCTGAGCGACTGAGCAGCCGTTTCAGCGTCAGTCAAACCAGCTTCCAGATCGCCTCTGGCAGAACTTGCTTCAGCCAGCTGGGTATCAAGATCCGTTTTATCTGTAGTCGATTGAGCAAGCTGCGCTTCAAGTTCAGCTGTCGATGCGTTTGATTCAGCCAACTGCTCCTCAAGCTGAGTGATTCGGCCTAAGGCCTCATCAACATCACTCTGCAATGAAGCACTGGCACTCTGTGACTCTTGCAGCTGCGCCTCTAGGCCCGATGTTTCACTAGTTAAAGCGGCCAACTGATCTTGAAAGGAGGCGCTGTCAACAGCAAGGCTTGATTGCAGTGTTTCGATTTCCGCACCACCCTCTTGCAAAGCATTGTCCAAATCAGCCAGCTGAGTCTCCAATGAGGTTCTCTGTTGCGCGGCATCAGCTAACTGCTGTTCCAGGCCAGAAGACTTTTCATTAGCAGCTAGCAACTGAGCATCAAGCTCACCACCGAGTTGGCCAGCTGCATCCAGCTCAGCCTGCAACGCCGTGTTTTGCTCACTGGAAGCTGACAACTGCGCCTCTAACTCGCCTATTTGTGTCTGTACACCAGCCAATTCAGCTTCCATTGCTTCGCGTTGAGCCCGAGCATCAGCAATCTGTTGCGCCAGCTCACCTTGTACATCAGTGGCCGCACTTAGCTGAGCTTCAAGATCACCCACCATGGCGTTCAGCTCAATGACTTCGCCTTGAAAGCCATCACGCTCACCAGTCACCTGCTGAAACTGTGACGACATATCACTGATCTGAGACTGCAGTGCATTACCAGACTCCAATGCCACCGCTGCAGACTGCATGGTGTCATCAAGCTTTACTTGAAGTTGATCACGCTCACCAGTGAGTGCCGTGGCTTGCTCACCTATTGCTGCATTCTCAGTCTCGAGTTGGGCGAGCTGCTCATTAAGCTCAACTTGCTCGCTTTCGAGTGATGTCAGCTGTTCCATGACTTCACTTCGCTCCGTGCGCAACGCTTCAACACGGTTTTTCAACCAGTCGTTTGCTGAACTCAGTTTGTTAACTTCTGGCGAAGAGCCTTCTGAAGCTGCTTCGAGCGAGGCCAACTGCCCCAGGGCATCGCTTCGCTCTGCACGCAACGCTTCAACGCGATTTTTCAACCATTCGTTTGCTGAGCTCAATTTGTCAACTTCAGGCGAAGCGTTATCTGATGATGCCTCTAGTGAAGCCAACTGCTCCATGGCAGCACCTCGTTCTGCACGCAACTCGTCAACCCGATTTCTCAGAAATCCGTTTGCTGTGTTCATTTTGCTAGCTTCTGAAGAAGCGCTTGAAGTTAAAGACTCTAACTCGGATTGCAAGCTACCCAATCGCAATTGCAATGCTGATTTCTGACCAGATACCAAACCCAGTGCGTCAGTGTTCACGCCTGTTGCCAAGGCTAATTTTTCCTCAAGCTCTGACGTCAAGGCGTTAGCATCGCCAAGCCCCTGCTCCTGAGATTCAGCCCGTGCACGAAGTTCAGCGATTGCTGGCACCTGTAGGTCGATGGTAGCTTGCAACTCCTCCGCAAGAGCGTCAGCCGCGGCCAACTCCTGCTCTTGCTCCGCAGTTCGTTTACGTAGCTCAGCAATTGCCGGAACCTGAAGATCGACAGTAGATTGCAGTTCTCCAGCCAGAGCGCTGGCTACTGCCATTTCCTCTTCTCCAGTTGCCGCTCGAGTGCGCAGCTCAGCAATAATCGGTTTCTGCAGTTCTATGGTGGCATTCAATTCTTCCACCTCAGATTCAAGCGCAATAATGTTTTCCGCTGCAGCATTACGCTCAGCTTCCAAAGCAGCTTGTTGCTCATTTAAATCAGCTAGTTCAGTTTCGAGCGTAACCACTTGTTCTTGTGAGGAATCACGTTCAACCTGCAAAGTGTCAAGTTCACCTGTGAGTTGCTCTACTTGCCCTTCCAAGGTCTGCATTTGATCACCAGCATTGGCTTGCAAGCTCTGGATCTGCACAGCAGACGATTGCAATTCCTGCTGAGCATTCAGCTGAAAGTTTTCGAGACGGTTTTGCAATCCACCGAGCGAAAGCTGTAGTTGCCCTTTTTCAGAAGTGAGCACTTCAGCCTGCGCATTCAGATCTTGTACTTCAGCCTGCAGTGCGTTGCGCTGTGCTTCTAGCTCGCCTATTTCTGAGTTCAGGGTAATAACGTCTGTATCGTACGACGACTGTAATGTATCCAACGCGGAGTCTTGGTCGGCTGCGCCGCTCATGAGAGATTGAACTTGCGTGTTCAGGCTACCCAAACTGCTGTCCCGAGACACAATCTTCATGCGAGCGTCTTGCAAATTCAAATCTAGCGTTGCTAGCTGTTCAGCCTTTGATGCGATGTCAGCTTCCAGTTGCGCTTGGGCCTCATTGAATTCAACCTGCGTTGATTCAAGCGCTGTATTTTGACTTTCAAGATCGCTCTGGGTTGTTGCCAAAGTTGCTTGTGTGTCTTCGAGCTCCACTTGCGTTTCGATTAAGGTCGCTTCAGTTTTCTCTAGATTTTCACGTGTGTAAGCCAGATCGTTTACCAATGAGGCTGCACGTGTTTTGAGGTTACCGAGATCACCTTCGAGGGACGCTTTGCGTGCTTCCATCTCGCCAATTTCTGAATTCAGCAGCACAACATCAGTGTCATAAAGAGTAAGCAAGCTGTTGTAGCTGGTTTGCGCATCAGCCACTTGAACCGCACCGGTGTCGGCAATAGACTGAATGCTCAACAATTGAGCATTCGCCGCTTTGAAGCTATCAGCTCTATCGCGGATAGTCAGAGCTTGATTTTCGATACGATCGTTCAACAGCATGATGTCGGATTCCAACACCTCGATACGCGCATCTCGTTGCAAATCAAACGCTGCGAGCTGAGTCTGAAGTTCAATAACTCTCTCATCAGCCTGAACATCGAATTGCGACAACTGAGCTTCCAAGGCAACCACTCGTTCGTCACGTTCTGCATTCAGACTGGCTATTTGTGTTTCCAGAGCCGACACAGCGTCTGTTCGCTCACTGCCCAGCGCATTCATTTCCTCGCTAGCCACTTCAAGAGCCGCTGATAAAGTCGCTACCTGCTCTTCTAACGCAACCTTAGAATCGCCAGTGCTTGAGAGCAGTGCTTGTACTTCGGTGCGCTCTGCATCGAGATCGGCTAACTGCTGCCGCAGCCCAGCTAGCTCTTCCTCACTGGCCGCTATTGATTCTTCCAGAGAACCCTGAGCGCTTTGCAACGTGTTGATGTTGCCCTGAGCACTCTCAAGCTCAACATTTCGTTCACCCAGCAAGGCGGTAACACGAGCTCTCTCTGACTCACTGCTTTGCAGCTCATGCCCCACATTGGAGCGAGATATCCACGCACCGAGTAAAGCCACTAGCGCAAGTGCTGCCAGAATGAATTTCAACTGGTATGAAGACCGACTCGGGGCCTTTTCAAAATCTCTAAACATTTGTCGTTTCCGGTGACAATTAGGAACGGGGGTCAGCTCCCCACTATCGTAACGAAATCCTATTGCCGTCACAACGCAAACTTAATCATCGGCGCGTGTTTTATGACGCTATTTCATGACAAGTTTGCGTACACTAGGTTGTCGGGCTGCGGTAATCAGCTACTTTCAGGTATCCAACGCCTATTAATCATACGAAACACTTATTTACAACCGGAACACTAAAACGTTGAGGATTCATCTAAGCGCACTGGGTTGCCGTCTGAATGAGGCAGAACTCGAACAATGGGCTGTGGCGTTTGCCAAAGCTGGAGATCAAGTGGCAAACGATGCGAGTGACGCCGATGTCATGGTTATGAACACCTGTGCGGTAACGCGCGAGGCTGTCCGTAAATCACGGCAAAAAATACAACGACTACAACGGGAAAATCCAAGTGCAAAACTCGTTGTTAGCGGTTGCTACAGTGAGCTCAGTGATCCTGCCGAGTTGGCAGAGCTGGGGATCGATCTGGTGGTTCCCAACAGTCGCAAGGACGAGTTAGTTCCCATGGCGCGTGAGGCGTTTCAAATGCCCAACATGCCGCAAACGGCAACCTTTCCCGCCACAGCCACATTGTTCACTAGAAATCGCCATCGGGCCTTCATCAAAATTCAGGACGGTTGCCGTTACCGGTGTACATTCTGCATAGTTACCGTCGCTCGTGGAGCAGAAAAAAGTAGAACAATCAAAGACATCGTGCAGGAAGTTCGAGAGCTACATGAGAATGATGTTCAAGAACTTGTGCTCACTGGTGTGCACGTAGGTGGCTATGGTTCAGATCTGGATACCGATTTGGCCTCACTAGTGCGGGCACTACTAGCGGATACCGATATTCCAAGAATTCGTTTCGCCTCAGTAGAGCCGTGGGATCTGTCACCCGATTTTATAGAACTGTTTGCCAACCCTCGCCTGCAACCGCACATGCATCTGCCATTACAAAGCGGCAGCGACAGCATACTGCGCAAAATGGCACGCCGATGCAAAACTGCTGATTTTGCTGAACTCACTGCACAACTGCGTGATGCCATGCCACTGTTCAATATCACCACTGATATCATTGCAGGCTTTCCAGGTGAGACCGACGAGCTCTGGCAAGAATCTCTGGAATTTATAGCGACTCAACAATTCGGCCATATCCACGCGTTCACCTATTCGGAGCGTGAGGGTACCAAAGCGGCAAGCTTGCCAGATTCAGTGCCTATGCCAGTAAGGCAGCGACGCAGCCGTGAATTGCATGAGCTTGCACAAACGCTCAAGGCTGAGCAGCAAAGCGCGGCTATTGGTCAAGCCCACAGCGTACTGTTTGAACGTGGCAAGTTGATCGAGAACGCTAACGGCAACTTCTGGAGACATCAGGGTTACACACCTAATTACCAGCGAGTGGTTGTAGAAAGCAGTACCGAATTAGCCAATCAAATTCTGCAAACGACCATCACTGGCATTGAAAACGAAAAACTAACCGGCGTTGTCGCTTAACGGAACGAGTAACACCTCCTGCTGTAATCCAGTGCGCTGAAACCGTGTTAACTTGAGTATTAGTGTGTAAAACTAATAATCATTATTAACACGAGATATTTTAAGCAACACGATGGCAACAAACCCAAATGTCGACGCAGACGAACTCGAAACCCAGGAATGGCTAGACGCACTGGAAGCAGTTATCGAACAAGAGGGCCCAGAGCGCGCCCACTTCTTATTAGAACGCCTGATAGACAAGGCGAGACGCTCTGGCGCTAACTTGCCGTACGATTCGAGCACCGCCTACGTTAATACCATTCCACTGCATCTTGAGGAAAGAAGCCCGGGAGATCAGGAACTGGAACATCGAGTTCGTTCCATGATTCGCTGGAACGCCACTGCCATGGTGCTGCGCGCACAGCGTGACGATTCAGGCCTAGGTGGACATCTTGCCAGTTTTGCCTCGGCAGCTACGCTCTACGATGTGGGTTTCAACCACTTCTTTCATGCACCTACGCCAGAACACGGCGGTGACGTGCTCATGGTTCAAGGACACTGCGCGCCGGGTATTTACGCGCGCTCCTATCTAGAGGGTCGACTTACCGAATCTGATTTGGATAATTTTCGTCGCGAAGTCGATGGAAATGGATTGTCATCTTACCCACACCCGTGGCTGATGCCTGAGTACTGGCAATTCCCGACCGTATCCATGGGCTGGGCATCGCTAACGTCTATTTATCAAGCCCGCTTCATGAAGTATCTGCAAGATCGCAGTCTGGCGCGCACAGACAATCGTCAAGTCTGGACATATCTGGGTGATGGAGAAATGGATGAACCCGAGTCATTGGGTGCGATTTCTTTGGCTGGGCGTGAAAAGCTAGACAACTTGAACTTTGTAATCAACTGCAACCTGCAGAGGCTAGACGGCCCAGTGAGAGGCAACAGCAAAATCATTCAGGAATTTGAGAATGTTTTCCGTGGTGCTGGCTGGAATGTTATTAAGGTTATCTGGGGATCGTACTGGGACCCCCTGCTCGCTCGCGACAAATCCGGCAAACTCATGCAACTAATGATGGAAACCGTGGATGGCGAGTACCAGAACTGCAAAGCTAAAGGCGGTGCCTACACACGTGAACACTTCTTTGGCAAATACCCAGAAACCAAAGCATTAGTTGCCAACCTCACTGATGAAGATATCTGGCGTCTCAATAGAGGTGGGCACGATCCACACAAGCTATATGCAGCCTATAAACAGGCTGTAGAGCACAAAGGCCAACCCACCGTTATTCTGGTCAAGACGGTGAAAGGTTACGGCATGGGAGAATCGGGCGAAGGCACTAATGCGACCCATCAGCAGAAAAAAATGGACCAAGAATCGCTGCTCAAAATGCGTGATCGCTTTGGCCTAAACCTGACCGATGAACAGGTTATCAACTACGAATATATCAAGCCAGACCCTGAGAGCCCTGAAATCAAGTACATGCAGGAGCGACGCAAGGCACTCGGTGGGTATCTGCCACAACGCAAGAAATTTGCGGAGCCACTTGAAATACCTGATATCAGCGCTTTCAAACCAGTACTCGAGGGTTCAGGCGATAGGGAAATGTCCACCACCATGGCATTTGTACGCCTACTGACTATCCTGACACGCGACAAGAACATTGGCAAAAACGTTGTCCCGATCGTGCCAGATGAAGCGCGAACTTTCGGCATGGAAGGCATGTTCCGACAGTTAGGTATTTATTCTTCTGTAGGGCAACTCTATGAGCCACAAGATCGTGACCAGATCATGTACTACAAAGAAGACAAAACTGGACAGATACTTGAAGAAGGCATAACCGAAGCCGGTGCAATGGCTAGCTGGTTAGCTGCGGCAACGTCATACTCCACGCATGGAGTCAATATGCTGCCTTTCTACATTTACTACAGCATGTTTGGCTTCCAACGCATAGGCGATCTTGCCTGGCTTGCAGGAGACATGCGTGCCTGCGGATTCATGATTGGAGGCACCGCTGGTCGCACCACGCTCAACGGCGAAGGTTTGCAACACGAAGACGGCCATTCTCTGGTGCTGTCCAACACGATACCAAATTGCATCAGCTACGACCCTTGCTTCGGTTATGAAATGGCAGTCATCATTCATAACGGAATGACACGCATGTTCACTAACCATGAAAGCGTGTATTTCTATATCACTGCGATGAATGAAAACTATATTCACCCGCCTATGCCTAAAGGTGTAGAAGACGGTATTGTTAGAGGTATCTACCCATTTCGCAAGGTGGCTGATGGCAATAATAAAGCCGCAGCCAAGTTCAAATTGAAGGTTCGACTGCTAGGGAGCGGTACGATTCTGCGCGAAGTCATCGCAGCTGCTGACATGCTGGAAAAAGACTGGAATATAGGCGCTGAAATCTTTTCGGTCACGAGTTTCAATGAACTCGCTCGCGATGGTCTGGAAGTTGAGCGTTGGAACATGTTGCACCCTAACGATACGCCGAAAGTGCCTTATGTCACTCAAGTGCTGGGTAATGATGATTCGCCAGTTGTCAGTTCTACCGACTACATGAAATGCCACTCTGATCAGATCCGCGAGTACGTGCCTGCCATATTTGCAACCTTGGGTACCGATGGGTTTGGACGTTCTGACACGCGTGAAAAATTACGAGAATTTTTTGAAGTGGATCGAAACTACGTGACTGTTGCGGCTCTGCATGCGCTATCCATGGACGGTAAAGTTGACGCGCCAACTGTAGCCAAGGCGGTGCAACAATACGGCATCGATCCAGACAAGCCAAACCCGGCAAAGGCTTGAGGGATTATCGATGAGCACAAATAACAACACAGTGAATATCGTTATCCCTGATATCGGCGAGTCGGCTGATGTAGAAGTCATAGAACTGCTTGTCGGTGTCGGCGACACGGTAAGCGTTGATGATTCATTACTGACATTAGAAAGCGACAAGGCCAGCATGGAAGTGCCAGCAGCCAACGCTGGTAAGATCGATTCACTGAGCGTATCCGTTGGCGATACGGTCAATGTGGGTGATGTCATTGGTACCTTGTTGTTAACTGAAGACACAAGTGAAGCGTCTAGACCTACCGAACAGCCCAACCCCACTGCAGACACCGCCGGCGAGGCGTTAGAGGCGGCAACGGCCAAAGCGGCACCGATAAAGCCTGTGCCTGAGGTGACATCAAGCACCACGACAATGAGAGATATGGCAGGTGCCACATCGCCCACAGCTCACATTAGTGACGAAAAAATGCGCCTCGCACACGCCAGTCCTGGCGTACGACGGTATGCCCGAGAGCACGGAGCGGATCTATCGCTTGTCACCGGCAATGGCCCCAAGGGAAGAATTCTTAAAGAAGATGTCGTTACCTTCATAAAGCAATCCATGCAAAGCATGGGTAGCAACTATGCCAACGGTAACAGCGCGATGGGTGGAGGCGCTGGTATACCAGCAATTCCTGAAGTCGACTTTTCAAAATTCGGTGACATCGAACGTGTTGAACTTGGACGAATAAATAAACTCAGTGCTGCAAACCTGCATAGGGCCTGGTTAAACCTGCCGATGGTGACTCACCATGATTTGGCCGATGTCACTGAAATGGAAGCCTTTCGCAAACAACTCAAAGCAGAAGCTTCTGATGATGATGCAAAAGTCACTGGACTTGCATTTCACATGAAAGCGCTAGTGAATACGTTAAAAGCTTTTCCAAAAATGAACAGCTCTCTCTCGGCTGACGGTGAGGCGCTGTTTTATAAAAAGTATTACCACATTGGTATTGCAGTGGATACGCCTAACGGTCTTGTCGTTCCTGTGTTTCGTGATGTAGACAAAAAAAGCATCAACCAGCTGGCTTTTGAAATGGCCGATATCAGCATGCGGGCGCGTAACAAAAAACTCAAACCTGATGAGATGCAAGGGGCTAGCATGACCATTTCCAGTCTTGGCGGTATCGGTGGTACGCAATTCACACCCATCGTAAACCCCCCTGAAGTGGGCATTCTGGGCATTACACGCGCAACCATGCAACCAGTATGGAACGGCTCGGAGTTTATTCCTCGATTGATGTGTCCACTAGATCTCACATACGATCACCGCGTGATCGACGGTGCCGATGCCGCGCGCTTCATGGTGTACTACATCAAACAGATTAGCGATATACGTAGGCTAACTCTGTAGGGTCTTAAGCTTCACATTCAGCGCTGAGATGCCCTGCTCTCAACATAGGGCAACCATTTTTCAAATGATTAACTTTGGTAAGCAATACATTCCATGAGTGAACTGCAAACGATAAAAATCCCGGGCATCGGTGACGTAGACGATGTAGAAATCATAGAGGTTCTAGTTGCTGTGGGAGACACGGTCGACGTAGAAACCTCTCTGGTCACCGTGGAAAGTGATAAGGCGAGTATGGAAATACCTGCACCCGTTGCAGGTGTTATCACGTCGGTATTGGTGAGTACCGGTGACCGCGTATCAGAAGGGAGCGATATTGTTGTTATGGATGTCGCTGTATCATCCACACCCACTAGCTCAAGCAGTAGTTCAAGCAATGATGCAAGCGATAGTTCAAGTAAAAAAGCTGTACCTGTTCAAGCACAGACAGATGTTGCCACTAAGCAGTCGGAACAGACGAATAAAAACTATACAGTTGACGCCTCAGGCGCTGATGCCCACTACCAATCATCCGAGGAGCGTTACGACTTAGTTGTGCTTGGCGCAGGTCCCGGCGGCTATACGTCCGCATTTCGTGCAGCCGACCTAGGACTCAAGGTATTGTTGGTTGAGCGATATTCAGAACTCGGAGGCGTTTGTCTGAATGTAGGCTGCATCCCCTCAAAAGCCTTGCTGCACACGGCCGCTATTATTCAGGAGACACAGGAGATGGCAGCGCACGGCGTCTCCTTTGGCAAGCCAACCATTGATGTTGATAAGCTCCGAGATTTTAAAGAAGAGGTTATTGGAAAACTGACTGGCGGACTAGCAGGGCTTGCCAAACAGCGTAAGGTTAGCGTGGCTCATGGGATGGCAAGCTTTCAGTCTCCACACAGTGTTGTTATCAAAAGCGATAACACTGAGCGCCTAGTTGGTTTCACACAGGCTGTCATTGCTGCGGGCTCTCAAAGCATACGCATACCAGGCTTGCCCTATGACGATGAACGTCTGATGGACTCCACCGGAGCTCTAGCATTAAAAGATATTCCAAAGCGTCTATTGGTTATAGGTGGTGGCATTATCGGTTTGGAGATGGGCTGCGTGTACGCCGGACTCGGCAGCCAAGTCACCGTCGTTGAATTGTCTGATGGGCTCATGCCAGGTTGCGACAGGGATTTGGTACGACCCCTTGAGAAACGTCTTCGGTCACAGTTTGAAAATATTTACACTGGCTCTAAAGTGCTTGGCGTTTCGTCTGATAAGACTGGACTTACAGTCACTTTTGAAGGTGGAAAAGCCCCCGCTTCTGATACCTTCCACCGTGTATTACTTGCTGTAGGTAGAAGCCCGAACGGAAATAAATTAAGTGCTGAAAGGGCTGGTGTTGAAGTGGACGAACGCGGATTCATTAAAGTTGACTCTCAACAAAGAACCAATGTCGCTCACATATTCGCGATCGGTGACATCGTCGGTCAGCCCATGCTGGCTCACAAAGCCACGCACGAAGGCAAAGTGGCAGCCGAAGTTGCTGCGGGCAAAAAATCTTTCTTTGACGCCAAGACAATTCCGTCTGTGGCCTACACAGATCCTGAAGTCGCTTGGATGGGCTTAACAGAGACCGATGCTAAAAAACACCAAATTGCCTATGAAAAAGGCAGTTTCCCTTGGGCAGCAAGTGGACGCTCCTTGAGCATGGGCCGCAACGAAGGATTAACCAAAGTACTCTACGACCCGGATACAAAAAAAGTGTTGGGTGCTGGTATGGTGGGGCCCAACGCAGGGGAGCTCATTGCAGAAGCTGTGCTTGCCCTTGAAATGGGCGCAGATATTGAGGATCTTGCATTAACCGTACATCCTCATCCCACGCTATCGGAAACCCTAAACTTTGCAGCCGAAGTTGCCGAAGGCACGGTTACTGATATTTACGTACCAAAGAAAAAATAAACACCAAAGCACGCATTGATACCATGGTATTTAAATAACGTCTTTCCTGCGAAAACTGGAATCCATGTCACTTGCACCGTAGATTCCCGCTTTCGCGGGAATGACGAATGCTAACTCTAGAACGCCCGAGCTCGCACTCGAATACGAGCACGATTCCGAACACCATACTTACAGTCCAGCGATCTGAGCTTTAAGTCTGGCAAAGCGTGCAGATACAGCTGCAGCTGACGTCATAGGCATACGCGAACTGATCATGCTCTCAAGCTCGTGCAACTCTTTTAGCAACTCACCTACTTTCTCTTCCCCAATTTGTGATGGCGCTTTCGAGATTATCTGCTTATTGTTATCACTGACCAGCTCATCCAGCTCTCCAATTGCTTTGAGCAAGAATGGCGAAATTTCATAGGTGTGAGCCATACGTGAAGTGCCACCATCAGCAATCACGCTTTTGAGTGAGCGACCGAATTTGTACGTGCGGCTCTCTGGTAGCAAAGAACCAGGAATGCGCTTATATCGAATTTTTAGCACATCTTTGTCTGACGCTTTGGCTCTCAGCGTGTAGCTAGCGATTTCATGGGCCCGTTTGATGCCCATTTCTTCAAGTGCAGTGATTTTTACTAGTGGTTTTTCTAATACAGCTGACATAAGTTATTCTCAAGGTTATTTGTGAAAAATGAATACTAATCAGGCCTTTTAAGGCAACATTGTTGCCGAATATAGGCCTATGTACGATTCACTCAACCTGGTAACCGTAAAAACATCTGTGCCATATTTGCCAAAATATACTCAAAAATAACCTTATTTGTGCCAAGAGCCTATGGTATCGCCGGTCTACCTATCGCGGTAACCGTTACACGACTTTCAAAGAAAATCTCGTCGTCACCTTGTTTCACAATTTTGTCGACTCGATCTAACTCCAGCACAACCTCATTTGCACCAGAAAGCTGTGCTTTTTCGGTAGCAAGCTCTTCGGCGCGGACCTTAGCTGCTTCGAAACCCTGCTGCAAATCGTCAAAATCAACGGGACCGTCAGGAAACAGTACAGACACACGCTTACCTCCCGCGGGTGAAATCAGGATGAGCTGTTCTTGCCTGATAGAACCCACCACTGCCCCTAACGCATTGGCCACGTGGGCGTGATCCACATGTTGCAGTTCACAGCCAAGCAAGTTTGCAGCTTGCGGATAATAGCTACTCGCAGGAGCACCCAAACCCAAGACAGGGATGTGCACGCGGGGTATCAGACTGAACAAGGCATTACCACCAACAGACAAACTTCGTTCTATCAACTCTTTTTGGGGTGCGTTGACTGAAAGTCCTTCTGCGGCGGTAACGGCATCAACTAAGGCTAATGCAGTCAGCTCTGAAGTGCGTCTGCAAACCGATTCTGCTAGCTGCTCTTCAGTAGAGTAGTTTTCTCCAAGGTTATCGTTGCAATAACGCAGAAGGAGTCGTGCACCCAACCTCGCAGCCGTGGCCCCCCACGTGGTTTGCGTACCCAACACATGACAGGCATCAGTTGGTGTGAACCCCGCACGCAACACAATCCCCCTCTGCACTAACCTGTGCAACGCACGTTCAAGGGTTTGGTCTTTGAACAACGTTTGTACCGCAACAGGACCTGCCGACACTACTTCAAAAAGCTCTTTCTGTTGAAAAGTGAGATCAGTAGGCGGGGCTGAATGCGCCAAGACAAACTGAGCGCTGTGAGTAGTACTCAACGGCAATTCTAGTTGGGCGTTAAGAACATCGATGCACTGGGGGTGTTGATGGGCAAGCAAACTCAAGGGCATAACTCGTTGCGGACCCAGCCTCAAGTGACGCTGCTCACGATCATAGACAACTGCACTATCACCACCCAGACCGTAGGTATTAACATCGATGGCTCTTACCATTGTTCTCCACCCACCTACGGTGGCACCTTCGGCATTCAATTTCGGCTTACCATTTCTGATCACAGCCACATCTGTAGTCGTTCCACCCATATCAGAAATCAGCAAATCATCGCGCCCACAAAGAAACTGTGCACCGACCACACTGGCAGCTGGGCCACTGAGTATTGTCTCTACTGGGTATCGCCTAGCCATGCTGTCGCTAATCAGTGAACCATCGCCTTTAACAACCATAAGTGGTGCCTTGATCTCTCGCTCAAGCAGTAACAGACGAGCAGCTTCTAACAGCGCCCCTATCATTGGAATCAAGCGAGCGTTCAACAAGGCGGTTAATGCTCGACGTGGTGCATCCAGACCTGAGCTCAGATGATGTCCGCAAGTCACAGGCTTAGCAGTTAACGATTTGATCAGTTTTTGAACTTCAATTTCATGCTCAGGATTTCGTACAGCGAATACAGCCGACACGGCATAGGCATCCACCTGCGCATCAACTGTCTCAATGAACGTACGCACAGCGCGCATATCTAACGGCTGATTGGCTAAGCCTGAGGCCTTGTGCCCACCTGCTACCCGAACCATAGGGTCGCTGGCCAGAGCATCGGCAAGCCCAGCTCGTTGCACCTGTTGTTCTGTGAAGCCAATGAGCACCAGAGCTACTTTACGCCCACGCCCTTCAACCAACGCATTAGTCGCAAGTGTTGTGGAAAGACACACCAGCTCAATGTGCTGCGCCTCAACATTATCCAGAACCTGATCTACCGCACCTCGCAAACCCTGGATAAGATCGCGATGTGTTGTTAGCGATTTGGCACTGTGTAAAACGACAAAATTATCATCGACCAAAACAGCATCGGTGTACGTACCGCCAGTATCAAGGCCGAGTTGAAATCCCACTGTTTTTTCCAATAGTTTACCGATCACTAGAAGACTGACCAGTGTATAAAGTGATCAAGGTGGCAAAGCACGTGGAGGCACTCGCGGCGTCAATCGCTATTCACTAAACAGCACTTGAGTTATTTTAGACGCACATATAGGCTGCCGCGGTGAAATATTTCATCACTTCACCCCATTGTTTAAGTCACGAATCTGTGATCAAAAACACAATTTGCCGATAACAGCACAGGAGAACATCAGGAACTACGTTGATCTGGTCGATGTATCGTCAACACGATGGATGCGCATTGGAGAGACTCATGCAACTATTGCACGCTCGGTACAGCAATAAACCGCTCAGAAAATACAGCGGCTTTTCATTAATAGAACTAATGATCACAGTAGCCATCATCGGTATTCTTGGCGCGTTGGCCTATCCGAGCTACACCCAGCACATAACCGATTCACGACGATCCGATGGCCATCTGGCAATGCTTGAAGCTGCGCAGAAAATGGAGCGCTGTAAGTCAACTAACTACTCCTACGCAAACTGCACATTGTCATCAAATACCTCACCTGAGGAACACTACGATATGACGCTAACCACTACAGCAGCTGGATACACGGTTACGGCCACAGGTGTCGGTCCACAAGCCAACGACACGGACTGCAATGTTATGACCCTGAATCACCAAAGCGTACGAACCCCTGCGACCGGGTGCTGGCTTCAATAGGGGTCGGTTAGTCAATATCGTAAGGTGTGTATCGAAAGAAACTATTACCAGCTCAAATAGTCTTTCAGGGCCGCCTGTGGCCGAGCTGGGGTATCATCGGTCTATGGATAAAAGACTCTCAGACATACTGGTTTGCCCTGTTACTAAGGGCAAAGTGATTAAACACGGCGACGAACTCTGGTCAACACAGGCCGCCCTTGCCTACCCGATCAAGGACGGTATTCCTGTAATGCTTGAGTCCGAGGCGCGACCTCTCAGTCTTGACGAGGTGGAATCCCTAGGTAAGTCCTAGGTAGTTCCAAGCTATCAATCTGGCTCAGCTCTAAAGCGGCGAGAGTGTTCTGGGTACAAAGACAGTCAACACCTCTGAGCGAGCCTCGATCCAACCTGTGGTAGTGCCTTCATAACGGCGAAGTTGCATGAACAATTCGTCTTGATCAGCGAACGAACCTGTTACCCGGATAGATCCATCAAAATCTGCCCATTCTGTACTCTGTAAGTCTGAAGTTACCCCTACCCGATATTCGGTAGGATCCCCAGTCACTAAGGGCTTGATCACTGTCGCATCTGATTCAGGCGTTACATCTAGCCTGGTAACTCGAATTGACGAGTGGTTGGCTTCTGCCAATGTGCTACCCGCCTTACAGCGCGGACCAGGCACGCCCTCAGAGAGAGTCACCTGCTTTAACATCGTAAATGAACGGGCTGGCTCACTCAAACGCACACCGCTAAAGCGTGTTTTGGATATGGTTACTACAACAGGAAGGTTGGGAACATCAGCCACTGCGTGGCCATCAACGTCTGTGAAATGTGCGCCAAATTGACGATAACTACCCGGTAGTCCGAAACATACAGACGCGCCTTGCACCGGCGCACCTGCTTCATCTACCACTCGAACGCCAAACTCACTGGCGCTAGCCAATGTTCCGTATCCTGCCATTATTGCGCCGACGGCCAACGTCGTGCCTATGGCAGCAGCTCTTATAGCCGATGATGCTCTATGTATTGATTTCAAGAGGTCCTCTCCGTAATTTCTAGTATTGTTGTCAAACTTCTGACTTATTAAGTCGTTGTGACAATACTATGACAGTGAGGTAACTATTAATGGTGGAATTGAGTTCGTTGAGACTTAATTCACGTAGGGATAAGTCGATTTGCTAGCCAGCACACATGCAATTTTTAAACGTGGCGGAGCCGTTAGTTGCACTGGGGGGCACTAGGAACCCCAATAGCGAACCGCCCCCGTATCGATATGAACAAAATTGGAATTACTGTACAGACCGACACCCCCTGCTTCAAGAGAACGGGCGATTTTTCGCAGCTCTGCCACTTTCAACCCAGGCATGTAAATATCTGCTGCCCGCCCTTCCATGTGCAGGCTGTACTTAGCAACACCAGAAGAGCGCCGGCGTAACGATGCGTTCGTTTTTGCCGTTCTGTAGCCAGACAATATATGCATTGGCCGATCAGTTCCCACAGTATCGCGCAGCAAGCAAAGCTGATCGTAGAGCGTAGTGTCAATTTGGGTGGCAATATTGGCGCGGCGATCTCGCATAAGGTGATTGAGCTTCGCTAATTCTTCGTTTCTGTATATGCCATTGATATAGTAAACGACATTGACTTCATCACCGGTGTGGTCGTTGTAGAGATGCAAACGACGCGTTTCGTTTCGCGCCATAGTCGCAACAGCGCCTTGTCCAACAGTTGCAGGGCCAGCCTCGCCGAGTGGCACTAGAGAGCCCGTCGATGTCCAATCGCCAACGTTACCCGCATTTGCAGTTTTGGCTAATAAAGAGGCTGCGAACAGACTTGCGCCTTTCAACAAGGTGCGTCTGTCATTGCTAGGCTCGTGATGATCGATATCTATCCTTGGATCTGAATTCTCAATTGACGAATTCACTGGGGACTCTTTATTCATTTGCATTGTTAGGTCTTTTTCTTACCAATTCTTTGACAACAGACGGGATCTGTCAAAAGCCTGTCTATTGTGCCACATAGTCGCTACCGCAAGCTAAAGTTCGGCGGTGGTCACGCACTATGGGGCATTTCTTAGCAAGAGTCTGCGAAGTTGATTTCAAATACCCTCTAAATTGTAATCAAACGTAAATTACCTTCAGAATTTCGTATTCACGAACGCCGTTAGGCGTCTTTACACCCACTTCATCGCCAATCGATTTGCCAATCAACCCTTTGGCAACAGGGGATTCGAAGCTAATGCGTCGAGCTTTCAAATCAGCCTCATCGTGGCCCACTATCTGGTATGTAATCTCGTCGTCGGTATTAAGATCCATGAGGGTAACTGTAGAACCGAAAACGACTTTTTCAGACTTGGGCAAAGTCGTTACATCGATCACCTGCGAGGTTGATAGCTTCGCCTCGATCTCCTTGATACGCCCTTCGATAAAACTTTGTTGATCACGTGCAGCATGGTATTCGGCATTTTCTTTTAGATCACCATGCGCTCGTGCCTCAGCAATGGCAGCAATTACAGTGGGTCTCTGGTTACCTTTCAAGTCAGACAACTCTTCGCGCAGCAACGTCTCGCCGCGTTTTGTCATTGGAACCTTGATCATGTTGTCTCCAGGTGAATATCACTTAGTCGGTATACCGGACCATCTATCGAATATGCTAACGCTGCACAAATGGCTGTTGCTCCAGACAAGGTTGTGGTGTAAGCCACTTTACGACGTAGAGCTTGTTGTCTAATCTGGTACGAATCTTTGATAGCTTGTCGGCCATCTGAAGTGTTAATGATTAGAGTAACGGCATCGTTTTTAATCTCATCAACAATATGCGGTTGACCTTGAGACAGCTTATTAATTCGCTCACAGCTAAGCCCAGTCTCGCTGATGGCTGCTTGTGTCCCGTCAGTTGCAAGCAGTGAAAAACCCGCATTGAGAAGGTCTTGCGCCACTTTCACCACACCCGCCTTGTCTTGATTCCGAACGCTGATAAAAGCAACACCTGATAAGGGTAACTCTGCAGAAGCGCCTAAAGAGGCCTTGAAAAACGCCTCGCCAAAGCTCTTGCCTGAACCCATTACCTCACCCGTTGATTTCATCTCAGGACCTAGCACGGTGTCAACACCTGGAAACTTGGCAAATGGAAATACAGATTCTTTAACACTGAAATGGCTCGGCTTTGGCAGCGTTAACATACCCTGCTCCGCCAGCGATTGACCCGCCATACAACGCGCAGCAACCTTAGCCAGTTGAACGCCAGTAGCTTTGGATACAAACGGCACGGTTCGCGATGCACGCGGATTTACTTCGAGTACATAAATAGATTCGCCCTGGATGGCGAACTGAGTATTCATCAAACCAACCACGCCCAAGCCCTTTGCCATCTGCGCCACTTGCTTGGAGATATCTTTACGAACACTATCGGTCAAGCTAAATGGCGGTAGTGAGCAGGCCGAGTCCCCCGAGTGCACACCGGCCTCTTCGATATGCTCCATGATGCCACCAATGACCACGTCAGTTCCATCGCAGATTGCATCAACGTCAACCTCAATGGCGTCGTTCAGGAAGCGATCGAGCAATACCGGAGAATCGTTTGAAACGCTCACCGCCTCATTCATGTAACGCGATAACTCAGATTGTTCGTGCACAATTTCCATGGCACGCCCGCCTAGAACATAGCTAGGCCGAACCACCAGTGGATAACCGATCTCTTCAGCAAATCGCAAAGCGTCTTCAGTGTTACGCGCTGTACGATTTGGCGGCTGCAGCAAGCCTAAGTCCTGAATAAGTTGCTGGAAGCGCTCACGATCCTCAGCCAGATCAATTGAGTCTGGAGAAGTACCGATAATCGGGGCGCCCGCTGCCAATAGATCTCGAGCCAACTTCAACGGTGTTTGACCACCATACTGAACGATGACGCCAGCTGGCCTTTCAATGTCTATTATGGCTAATACATCTTCCAGAGTCAGTGGCTCAAAGTACAGCCTATCCGAGGTATCAAAATCAGTGGATACAGTTTCGGGATTGCAATTAACCATGATGGTCTCGTAGCCATCATCCCTTAATGCAAGTGCGGCATGCACACAGCAGTAATCGAATTCAATGCCTTGGCCTACCCGATTGGGTCCGCCACCAAGCACCATGATCTTCTTTTTGTCTGAGGGCTCAGACTCGCAAAATTGCTCGTATGTGGAATACATATAAGCGGTGTTACTGGCAAACTCGGCAGCACAAGAATCAACCCGCTTGTATACCGGCCGCACACCCAATGCGTGCCGATGTTCGCGCACCGCAAATTCGCTCTCGTTCAACAACATACCTAATCGTTTGTCGCTAAATCCATCACGCTTGAGCTGATATAGGGATGGCTTGTCGAGTTCAGCGAGACGGCGATCCTTTAGATCGAGTTCATCGTCGATAATTTCTTTTATCTGACATAAAAACCAGCGGTCAATAGCCGTTGCCTGAAAGACATCATCGATACTCTGCCCTAGACGGAAAGCCTCAGCCACGAACCACAATCGACGCTCACGGGCTTTGCGCATTTCACGATCAACGATGGCAAGCGACTTATCGCGCGAGGCGCTCTCTGGTAGCACCTCATCAAACCCACAGACGTCAATCTCAAGGCCACGTAGCGCTTTTTGCAGTGATTCCTTGAAGGTGCGTCCCATCGCCATGACTTCGCCCACTGACTTCATTTGCGTGGTGAGTTGACTGTCAGCCGCAGGAAATTTTTCGAAGGTAAAACGGGGTATTTTCGTGACCACGTAGTCGATTGATGGCTCGAAAGAGGCAGGTGTCAAGCCGCCCGTTATTTCGTTGCTAAGTTCGTTCAATGTATAGCCGACCGCAAGTTTGGCGGCTACTCTGGCAATCGGAAATCCGGTAGCCTTAGAGGCAAGTGCAGACGAACGCGACACTCGCGGGTTCATCTCGATAATAATCATCGCCCCGTTGTCGGGGTTGATGGCAAACTGTACGTTTGAACCACCAGTATCAACGCCAATCTTACGCAGCACATCGCAGGAGGCATTACGCATGATCTGATATTCCTTATCAGTGAGCGTTTGTGATGGAGCTACAGTGATTGAGTCTCCCGTATGGATGCCCATCGGGTCAAGATTTTCAATGGAACACACGATGATGACGTTATCAGCGTTATCACGCACCACCTCCATTTCGTATTCTTTCCAGCCCAACACTGACTCTTCAAGCAGCACTTCTGTGGTGCGCGACAGGTCTAGCCCTCGCGACACTATGGCTTCGAATTCTTCACGGTTATAGGCGATCCCGCCACCGCTTCCACCCATCGTAAATGACGGCCGTATGATGCACGGAAATCCAATATCAGCTTGGCCTTCCCATGCTTCATCCAGATTATGAGCGATGAACGCTCGCGGTGTTGCAAGGCCGATTTCTGTCATCGCTTTGCGAAACTTGTCTCGATCTTCAGCCATATCGATAGCTTCAGGGCGAGCACCAATCATCTCCACTGAGAATTCCTCTAGAACGCCTTCGCGCGCCAGATCCAACGCGCAATTGAGTGCTGTTTGCCCACCCATGGTTGGTAGCAACGCATCAGGGCGTTCACGCTCGATGATGTTGCGTACAATGCGCCAGTCAATTGGCTCAATGTAAATAGCATCCGCCATGGCCGGGTCGGTCATGATGGTGGCAGGGTTGGAATTGACCAAGATCACCCGGTAGCCCTCTTCGCGCAAGGCTTTACACGCTTGAGCGCCAGAATAGTCAAACTCACAGGCCTGGCCAATAACAATAGGTCCGGCACCGATGATCAGAACGCTCTTTATATCCGTTCTTTTTGGCATTAGCTCAATCCACAAACCGATTCAAAATTGTAAGAAACCTTGACTATCAAGGGTCTGGTATTCATGAAGTGATCATACTCACGAACTGATCGAACAGGGCTTCTACATCCTGCGGGCCTGGGCTGGCCTCAGGATGCCCTTGGAATCCTATCGCCGGCACATCAACTCGCCGAATTCCTTGTAAGGACTGATCAAACAACGAAACATGTGTGACTTCTAGCGTATCGTTGAGTGATGAAGCATCGACAGCAAAACCATGATTCTGGCTACTGATCATGACTCGTCCAGTCTCGTTATCCTGCACTGGGTGATTCGCACCGTGGTGACCAAACTTCATTTTACTGGTACGGGCGCCAGAGGCCAACGCTAACAACTGATGACCAAGACAGATCCCGAAGGTCGGTAAGGACTCGCTCAAAAGCTCCGCAATCGTTTTTATCGCGTAATCACAGGGTTCTGGGTCACCGGGTCCGTTGGATAAAAACAGACCATCGGGTTTAAGTTCACGGATTTGATCACTGGTGAACGTTGCCGGAACCACGGTGACTGAACAACCTCGGTCAACTAACAATCGGAGGATGTTGTGTTTTACACCAAAATCCATGGCTACGATGTGCGGCCCATCGCCATTGACGCTAGTGTCCGGAACGTTGCCTTGAGAACGCACCACGCTATCTGTCAGTTGCCACGTCCGTTGCGTCCATTGGTAGGGCTCTGTGCAGGTGACCTCTTTCGCTAGGTCCATACCAGCCAACCCTGGAAACGACTTGGCCGCACCTTGCGCTGACTGCACATCAATTCCTGCCCCTGCCATGATGCAGCCGTTTTGAGCTCCTTTGTCACGCAGATGACGCGTTAGCTGGCGCGTATCCACATCCGCAATAGCAACCACTTTATTAGTTTCCAAAAATTCGCCCAAACTCTGATTAGCGCGAAAATTACTGTGTAACCTTGGCAAATCCCGAATGATGAGTCCTGTGCAATAGACACTGTCTGATTCCATGTCCTCTTCATTGGTGCCCGTGTTACCGATGTGCGGGTAAGTCAGCGTGACCATTTGCTGAGCATACGAGGGATCAGTCAGTATTTCCTGATAACCGGTCATCGCGGTATTGAAGACGACTTCGCCAACCGACATGCCGTCGATGCCGATCGCTCGGCCTTCAAACACCGTTCCGTCCTCAAGCACAAGGATGGCTGGACGCCGAGCCGGGCGCAACTCTTTAGTAGACACGTTTGGAGGTCTTCCTTATTACAGGCGCACAAAAGGCTGTGACAAATCGCTCCGCACTTCAGCCTGAGCTAACAGGTGCAAGCAGGGTTGAACGCCACAGTTAAATTTGCGAAATGGTACGCTGGCAAGGCCTTAGTTGTCCAGTGTCGAGCAGAGGAAGTATTGACTAATAGTTGTGACATTGGGGCTTGTGACCACTGAAGTTGTGGCCGACAGACAATCAGCGCTAAACGTTGGTTGATACAAATCTAGCAATAGCCCCTTCCATCACGCGCTGAACACGGCCTTGTTGTTCCAGATAGTGCAAATGCGCCAGTGTTTCACCCAATGCGAATGATGTCTGCTGGGCATCCAATTCTCGCGAAAACAGTACGACAAACAAATCATAAGCAGAGCAAGGCTGCTTGCAGGCTTGCCAGATCTCATCAAGGCGAAGCTCGTGATGACGCTTCAGGTACGCAAGTCTTTGCTTAAGACCTTTAAAGGGCTTTCCGTGTGAAGGCAGCACCAATGTGTCATCGGGCAAAGCCTCTAACGTGGTCAATGTATGCAAGAAACTTTGCAAAGGATTGTTGTCGGCAAGCTGCGGCATCACACTGACGTTAGGCGTGATGCGAGGCAGCACCTGATCAGCAGCGATAAGAACGTGATCGTCTTCTCGGTATAACAAGGTCATGTCTGGTGCGTGACCACGGCCCACAATCACACGATAATCACGGCCTGCCAGTTTTACACTCTGCCCGTCGCTTAAAAGACGCCAACGCGCTTTTTCTGGAAGCGAGAAAACCTTACCTTTGTACGTGTTGCCATTTGATCGCACAGCATCGCAGGTACTTTGCGGCAATCCATTGCAGCTGTACCACTTTGCGTAAATGCTTTCGTAGTCTTCAGACTCAATGCCATACAGGGTTATTGCAGTGTTAATTTCAATGTCACTACCCAATAATTCACCAGCAATTTTTTCCCCTATCCAACCAGCTAAACCCATGTGATCTGGGTGAAAGTGAGTGACTAGAAGATGCTCAGGCCATTGACCAATGTCATGGAATAGACCCTGCCAATTGTCTCGAGTGTTTTTATCGTTGACTCCGGTGTCAATAAGAACTTGAGAGCCCGGATCGCCTAACAACCAGCAGTTAACGTGATCCAGAGCAAAGGGCAAGGGCATGCGAATCCAATCGATTCCCTCACAGACTGTAAATTTTTTACCCGGTTCGGGTGTGCCTTCGAATGGATAGTCCATGAAGAGAGAGTTTACATGGTATACCTACTCTCATCGCTGTTTGTATTAGGGAAACTAGAAAGACACTATCGTCTATTCTGCTACGAATGAATACCTCGGACTCTAGGGACTTTAAATTTCCACTAAAAGTTGCGCTAACCGCGATGAGCGAGCGCACGCACGACTCTGTTGAATACTGCCTCTCAATCGGTACTGAGAAATGTTTTTCTATCGCAAATGCAGACGACACTCCCGACGTTATCATCATCGACCACGACTACCCGGGAACGGCCACACGACTCTCAAAGAGTAACTGGCAACAGGATATCCCGTTAGTCATTTTGACCACTAATAATATTGATATCGCCGGTGCAATCATGGTGCGCAAGCCTGTGGATACCACGCGCCTCAAAGAGGCCGCAAACAAGGCCCTTGCACAGCTGATTCGTCTGCAGCAGCTCGCGCACTCCCCCCAACCCACCATGTCCCCACAAGCCTTAGAAGGCAACAGCAAGACTCGCGATAATCTTGAACGTGCTCGAGCCAAGGTTGAACTTATGTGTGGCCCACACAGAACACTCGAACAACTCAGCAAACCCAATGATCTGGACCATCGATTCGATCCAACTAAAACACTGAGCGATCGCATAAAAATCACTATTCAAAAGGAAAATAGCGGTTTCAAGGCGATACAGTTCAAGCTACCCGAGGATGACGTATTTGTATTTCCCACTCTCGGTAAAGTGTTCACATCCACTGGTCTAAACGTTAGAAAGAGCGTTAACAGAGTGTACCAAGACCAAGCCGATGTTCAGGTGCTCACACATCAGTCTGCCGCTGCCAACCAGATCATCGACCGCATCAAAAATTCATCCAGCACCAGCTTCAGTATCGAGGCTTTTTTGTGGCTGAGCGCACTGTTTGGAGCACGCGGAAGATTGCCCATTGGATTCGATACAACAACCACTTTGCACTTGAGCCAATGGCCCAAGCTGACGAGCTTGGAACTCACCCCATATTGTATGGAGATCACTGCAGCTCTTGCCAGCAACCCCGCGAGCATGAGCCAAGTTGTGGAACAACTACAATGCGAGCCTAGGCATATGACGTCTTTTATCAACGCCGCTATCGCCATCGATGTTCTATCAGTAGGCAAACAACCCTAGTAGCTGACTACAGCTGAACGTCAGCAAGGTCACCTTTATCTTCCAGCCAAGCCTTACGGTCGCCTGCGCGCTTCTTGGCAAGCATCATGTCCATGATCGAGCTGGTATTGTCACCATCGGCCACGGTCAATCGAACCAGCCTGCGTGTGTCAGGAGCTACCGAGGTTTCGCGTAGTTGCAAAGGATTCATTTCACCCAATCCTTTAAAACGCGTGACTGATACCTTGCCTTTTAATTTTTCGGCCTCGATGCGCGCCATGATCCCCTGCCGCTCAACATCATCTACTGCATAGAACACCTGCTTTCCTACATCGATGCGGTACAAGGGAGGCATGGCGATGTAAACATGACCGTTTTGCACTAACGCTTTAAAATGTCGGAAAAAAAGCGCACACAAAAGTGTGGCGATATGGGCACCATCAGAATCGGCGTCAGCCAGAATGCACACTTTGCCGTAGCGAAGTTTGGACAAATCTGTTGAACCTGGCTCCATGCCAATGGCTACCGAAATGTCGTGTACTTCTTGTGACCCTAAAATCTGGTCGCGCTCCGCCTCCCAGGTATTGAGTATCTTGCCGCGCAACGGCATGATGGCTTGAAACGTTCGATCACGCGCCTGTTTTGCAGAACCGCCCGCCGAATCGCCTTCCACCAGAAAAAGCTCAGTCAGGTTTAAATCGGTTGAACTACAGTCAGCAAGCTTGCCCGGTAAAGCTGGCCCACTCGTCAGCTTTTTACGCACCACTTTCTTACCCGTGCGCGCGCGCGCCTGAGCGCTGGCGATAGCAAGGTTGGCGATTTGATCGCCACTTTCAGGATGCTGATTGAGCCATTGTGCGGTGTGGTCTTTAACCACTCCAGAGATAAATGGCACACATTCACGTGATGACAAGCGCTCTTTAGTTTGTCCTGAAAATTGAGGGTCTTCCAGTTTCACCGACAGTACGTAGTTGACCTTATCCCAGACATCTTCAGGCGCGATCTTCACCCCACGTGGTAACAGGTTGCGAAAGTCTGCAAATTCTCTTACTGCATCGGTTAAACCGGTACGCAGGCCGTTGACGTGCGTACCACCCTGCGCGGTGGGCACCAGATTGACATAGCTTTCAGTCACGCCTTCGCCACCTTCGGGAAGCCAGACAACGGCCCAGTCAGCCAGCTCAGTACTAGAACTCATACTGGCCGACAGCGGATGTTCAGGAATACGCTCGTAGCCCTCTACCGCACCTGTCAGATAATCGACCAAACCATCTTCGTAGAACCACTCCTCTTTCTCACCACTGGCCTCATCCAGAAGCCGAACACGCAGCCGAGGACAGAGAACCGCTTTTGCACGCAGCAGATGGCGAAGTCGGTTCAGAGAAATTTTGTCTGAGTCGAAGTATTTTTTATTGGGCCAGAAACGAATGCGAGTGCCCGTATTTCTTTGCCCAACGGTACCTGCAGCTTTGAGTTCATCTACCACATTGCCATTGGCAAACGTTGCAAGGTATTCCCTGCCACCACGGCGAATACTCACCTCGAGTTTTTTTGACAAGGCGTTCACAACCGACACGCCTACACCGTGCAAGCCACCGGAAAATCGGTAGTTGTCGTTAGAAAATTTGCCACCCGCGTGTAGCGTGGTGAGTATGACCTCAACACCCGGCCTCTTGAGTTTAGGGTGTTTGTCTACGGGCATACCCCGCCCATCATCAATGACCTCTAAAGACCCATCTTTAAATAACGTGACACGGATATCGGTAGCGTGGCCTGCGAGCGCCTCGTCAACACTATTATCAATGACCTCTTGCGCCAGATGATTGGGACGCTGGGTGTCAGTGTACATACCGGGACGCTTGCGCACCGGATCCAGACCACTGAGAACCTCGATAGACGAGGCGTTATATTGATCATTCACAAATTTAGGCACACGGTGTCTGTTGGCGCGCGCAAGTGTAGCCTATCGGTGACCACCTCGTGCCGCTATAGAAATTAAAGCATCAATTGTCCCATCAAAAACTGGCTTACATGACACTGCCACTTGAATAAAGCCTCGCCAGACGACACACTTATCGTAACTTCACATTTCCGACTAATTAAAGATCATGGCAGATTCGCCTTTTATCATTCAGCTCGATGAACAAAATTTCATGCAAGTGGTTGTCGAGGGCTCCGATTCGGTCCCTGTACTGGTTGATTTCTGGGCCGAGTGGTGTGGACCCTGTAAAACACTCATGCCTATCCTGGAAAAACTGGCCATTGAGTACAACGGCGCTTTCATACTGGCCAAGCTCGACACTGAAACCCATCAAGGCATTGCCCAGCAGCTCGGCATTCGCAGTTTGCCCACCGTGAAACTATTCAAAGACAGGCAAATAGTAAATGAATTCATGGGGGCTTTGCCAGAAGCTGAGGTGCGTGCCTTTATAGAGGCCAACGTGGGCCCCGCTCTGCCCGCTAACGACGCTGACGACGCTGGCACGGAAGCTGAACCCGAAGAGGAAAATCGTGTGGCGACCGCCATGCAATTGTTTGAAACAGGCGACGCCGAAGCTGCAAAGGCGCTGCTTCAGGAGGCACAAGCCGATGATCCCCAGAACACAGACGTGCTGCTTGCTTTGGGGCAAGTGTGTGTCAGCACTGGCGATGTGGAGACAGCAGAGAGTTGTCTGAAAGCTCTGCCCGACGAAGAAAAAGAAGGAAAGCAGGCATTACGGCTGAAAGGCATTCTGGAGATTGCTCGTGAGAGCGATACAGCGCAAAGCGTGCAGAGCTTGCGAGAGCAGTTGGAAAGCGATGGTAGCAACAGTGAAACTCGCTACAATCTTGCGATTGCCGAGTCTCTGTCAGGCAACGTGCAAGACGCGATGGATCACCTGCTTAAACTCGTGCAAACCGACCCAGGATATAAAGAGGGTGCCCCGCGGGAAAAGCTGTTAGCACTGTTTAACGTATTGGGCGATGATCCTTTGGTGGGTCAGTACCGGCGTAAGCTCTTCGCTATGCTTCACTAGAATCGGCACTGTAGGTTTGTCACTAAGCTAGGTTTAGCTCAAACGAACGGCTTGCTGGTTCCACAATTCCAGCAAGCGCCAAACTCGCGACCCACCGGCTCACTACATTGAGCGCACTGCCAGTCTGCAGCTGGCAGCTTTCGGCTGGCTTCAAAATCCTCAATGATTTCGCGAGCGCGATCGGTGTGCCGTTCTTGAAGCAGCCAGACACCAATAACGTCCGAAGGCGGCAACTCGCCTATTGCACCGCTGAGGTATGAGCCTGTTATATGTGCCTCCATGCCACCAGATTGCAACTCATCGACCACAAGCTGAGCCTCAACCATATTAGCGGCTCGATAAATTAGTGGCATGTGAGCACCCTACTCAACTTCTAGCGTGGGCAGCGTATAGGGCATCTCTCGCGCAACCAACGCATGAGGCCCTAAAGCAAAGTTATCGTTCGGATCTTTGACTTTCGTCACTGCCAGAACGAGTACGCTTGAATCCGATTGCGGTTGGGCATCCACGACAACGCCGGCGGCCTCGTCGGTGCCACACAACAGCGCTTGCCCGGGACTGAGTAGCCTGTCAATGGATTCCAGAGAATTAGATTGGGCTAGATCTGTGGACAAACTGAACACTCGCATGTGCCGTTTAAGCTTGCCTAGGTACTGCATACGCGCCACGATTTCCTGACCGGGATAGCAGCCTTTGGTGAAACTTAAGCCATCAATTAGCTGCAGATTCAACATCTGTGGAACAAATGCCTCAACAACACCGAGCCTGATGGTAGGAACACCAGCTGATACATCAGCAAGCCGCCAAGGGGCATCAGTACAACGAGAAACTTCATCAAAACTTCCCCACAGGTGCCTTTGATCGGCAATTGGGGCCAGACGCAAATACCGAGCGCAAGCCTCAGAATCGAGGCTATCTTTGCCATTATTAGCGCTGCCACCGTTGCCACTAAAGTCACTGTGCCAGCGTATCAATTGGCTGTTTTCGTTGGTAGCAACAGACAAGGCGCCTGCGGGAAGTGCTCCAAGTTGCTCAACTGAGTCACCTAAACCCGCATTAATACAGCTCTGTACTTGGGCATCACCTTCGCCCGAGTTTTGGCCTAAATTTGAGCCTGCTATCAAGCCTGTAGCGACCCAGTCGTCTTTGTGTTTAATTTGCACATCTGCGCGCATGACGAACATACTTAATCTCTTGATAAACGCGTCAGCGACCTCAACCGGCACGATCAATCGATACCCGTGTTCAAAGCCCACAATGGTTGGAAGCGCCAGGAGTCGACCCTTGGGCGTGCAATACCCAGTGATTTGTGCGTGCGTTGCGGACACTTTCGCAATATCGTTACAAAATTGCCCCTGCAAAAATGCGTTAGCCTCTGATCCAGTCACTTCGTAGATCACGTACGCAGAGAGATCGCATATTAAAGTCGAATTTTTCGACGACACACGCTGCGCCTGACTAACCCTAAACGATAATGCAACATCGAGTGCAGTCTCAGGATGCAGAAAATTACTTGATTCCATACTCATCGTGTCATTTTCACAGTGTTGTTAATCTGGTGTCTTTCGGCACCATAATGGGGCTGTTTTTCTCTCATAGTGATGCAATGCTGGTACTATTTACGCGTGATTGTGGCAAGTATGCATGCGAATATAACTACTTAAAGGATCTGAATACCGTGTCATCAGTTGAAAAGCCAGTCGTCGATCAGTCAGAGAACACCAAGGACTCGATGTCCACGTCCGAGACTGTCGAAAACACAACGTTTCAGAGTTACAATAAGGTACATGACGCTTCTCACAATACCACTGCAAACAAAACTCAAGTGAATCTGCAGAACGATAAAGACAATTTGCAGGGCCTATCTTCGCATGTTGCGCAAAATGCCAAAGCTCGCGGCATTGCTGGAAATGAAGGATTAAACGGCGATGGCGTAATCGAAGACCTCCCTACCGAGCACGGAGGTCAATCGGGTCCTGAACCCACTCGCTACGGCGATTGGGAAAAAAAAGGCCGATGTACTGATTTTTAAGGCCCACCTTTTGCCTGTTAGTTTGCTTGCATAGTCACAGTAAGCTAACAGTTTTATTGAACCGTATCACCCTGTTCCACTCTATCATCAACAAGAATTTTTGCTAATTCTACACACGCAACGGATAACTACACATGGCCTGGAACGATAAGCGCCCACTGTCACCGCATCTGCAGCACTACAAATTGCCGCTCACGGCTTATTTGTCTATTGCTCACAGAGCCTGCGGCGTCGCCAATAGCGCCGCTATTGTGCTTCTAGTATTACTCATTGCTAGCGCGGCTGGAACACCACAAAGCTACGAGTTCATGTCAGGAATAGCCAACTCGTGGTTTGGCAAGCTCATATTTTTTGGCTTCACTGTGACTTTGTATTACCACATGGCGAACGGCATCAGACACTTGTTTTGGGATGTAGGCCGCGGTTTGGACCTCGAAGACGCCAAAAAATCTGGCAACGCCTGTCTAGCTGGTGCAGCTGCTCTATCAGTAATAACTTGGATGGTGGCACTAGCATCATGAGTATCAATTTTCGCACCCCACTTTCACGTGTCAAAGGCCTTGGCTCTGCCAAAGAAGGTACCGAACACTTCTGGTTGCAACGCCTTACTGCCATCGCCCTGATTCCGCTGGTACTTTGGCTTGCCTTTTCTGTTGCCTCTCTGCCAAGCATGGACTACCTTGCGATTCGTGAATGGTTGTCTCAACCGTTCAGCGCAATCGTCATGATCTTGTTTATGACTGCAGGCTTCTACCATTCTCGTTTGGGTTTGCAAGTCGTTATTGAAGACTATATTGGATCACACGGCCCACGAACAGCAGCCATTATTGCTGTGAACTTCATTGCTGTGGCAATGGGTGTTACCGGCGTTTTTTCGGTACTTCGAATTGCACTAGCAGCTTGATCCAACAAGGTTGTCAGGCCCGTACTCATAGACCAATACCAGGTCAAAGAATAAACGTCGAAAAAATATGACAAACGCATACAAAATAATTGACCATCAATACGACGTTATTGTGGTCGGAGCTGGTGGCGCAGGACTGCGAGCCACTCTGGGTATGGCAGCTCAAGGCTTATCAACTGCCTGCGTCACCAAAGTATTCCCTACTCGCTCTCACACCGTTGCAGCGCAAGGTGGCATGAGTGCAGCTCTGGGTAACATGGGCGAAGACCATTGGACTTGGCACATGTACGACACCATCAAAGGTTCTGATTGGCTAGGAGACCAAGACTGCATCGAATACATGTGTAGAGAAGCCATGCCAGCAGTCATTGAACTGGAGCACTTTGGCGTGCCTTTCTCGCGTACTGATGAAGGCAAGATTTACCAACGCCCTTTCGGCGGCATGACCACTAAATTTGGCGAAGGCCCAGCAGCACAACGTACTTGCGCCGCGGCTGACCGTACCGGTCACGCCATCTTACACACGCTGTATCAACAATCGCTCAAGCACAAAGCAGAGTTTTTTATCGAACACTTTGCAACCGATCTGATCATGGATGATGGCGTTTGTCGCGGCGTTGTGTCACTCGACTTGGCAACTGGAGAGTTACATCGGTTTCGCGCTCACCAAGTGGTCCTAGCGACCGGTGGCTGTGGACGAACCTATTTCTCTGCGACCTCTGCACACACGTGTACAGGTGACGGAAACGCCATGGTGCTGCGTGCAGGACTCCCTCTGCAAGATATGGAATTTGTTCAGTTTCACCCAACTGGCATCTACGGCGCGGGCGTTCTGATCACAGAAGGTGTACGTGGAGAAGGCGGCTACTTAACCAACAGTGACGGCGAGCGCTTCATGGAACGCTATGCGCCCAACGCAAAAGATCTCGCATCACGTGATGTGGTCAGCCGAAGTATGACAATGGAGATCAACGCTGGGCGTGGTGTTGGGGCTGATAGCGATCACATTTTCCTCAACCTTCAACACTTAGGTAGCGACGTGATCGACAAGCGCTTACCCGGCATATCTGAATCTGCAAAAATATTCGCAGGTGTCGATGTCAACAAAGATCCAATTCCCGTGATCCCAACCGTCCACTACAACATGGGTGGCATCCCCACGAACTACCATGGCGAAGTCGTGACCCTACGCGATGGTGATCCTGACAGTGTTGTTCCTGGGCTTATGGCTATCGGCGAGGCGGCCTGTGTATCAGTACACGGTGCAAACCGCTTAGGCAGTAACTCCTTGCTAGATATCGTTGTATTTGGCCGCGCTGCAGCCATCCGGGCGGCTGAACTGGTCAAGCCAGGTGCTCCACACAAGCCTCTGGGTGAATCAGCAATGGATCCAATACTGGGCCACCTTGACCGAGTCAGAGACAACAAAGGCGAAACACGTACCGCCGATGTGCGTGATCGAATGCAACGAACGATGCAAAAGCATGCTGCGGTGTTCCGTACAGGCGACAGCTTGAGTGAGGGGATCGACAAAATGCGCGGCATTGTTGATGAATTTGAAGATGTTGTCGTTAACGATAAGAACCTGATATGGAACACTGATCTGGTAGAAACTCTAGAACTTGAAAATCTGCTCGCCCAGGCACAGACCATCATCCATGGTGCTCATAACAGACCAGAAAGCCGAGGTGCACATGCCCGTGACGATTTTGAAGAGCGTGATGACGAAGGCTGGATGAAACACACTCTGGCGTGGACTGACGAGAAAGCTAACGTTTCAATCGATTACCGTCCCGTTCACATGTACACGTTAACTGACGAGTGTGAAGTGATTCCACCCAAAAAGCGTGTGTATTGATTATTTGATGTAAGGCCCGATTTATGGCAAATCAACTAACAAATCGTCTTACCAGCTGGCTGAATCAGCTGGCAACAAAGGACAGGATTAAATAACATGGCAGAATTTTCCTTACCAGCCAATTCGATCGTTAATACCAAAGGGCAGCATTTTCCAGCTCCTGAGGGTGCGACCAATACAAAACGCTTCAAGATCTATCGATTCGACCCCGACAGTGGTGAGAATCCTAGGGTTGATACGTTTGATGTTGATGTAGAAAACTGTGGCCCAATGATTTTGGATGCCATTATCAAAATCAAAAGCGACATCGACTCCACACTGACCTTCAGGCGCTCATGCCGCGAAGGCATCTGTGGTTCTTGCGCAATGAATATTGATGGTGCTAACGGACTGGCCTGCACAACATCAATTGCCGATATTGAAGGTGACATCACGATCTACCCTCTACCACATCAGCCCATCATTAAAGATCTGGTCTCTGATCTAACCAACTTCTACGCGCAATATGCGTCTATAGAGCCTTGGTTAAAATCAGATACACCCACTCCTGCTGGCAAAGAGCGTTTGCAATCGCCAGAAGATCGCGAAAAACTCGATGGGGCTTACGAGTGTATTTTATGTGCATGTTGTTCAACCAGTTGCCCAAGTTATTGGTGGAACCCTGACCGTTATCTTGGCCCTGCTGCTCTACTTGCCTCCTACAGATGGCTAGTAGACAGCCGAGACGATGCTACTGGTGAACGACTTGATGAACTCGAAGATCCATTCAAGCTCTACCGTTGCCACACCATCATGAACTGCGCACAAGTTTGCCCCAAAGGGTTAAACCCAGCGAAGGCAATTGCTGAAACCAAAAAAATGCTAGTTAAGCGCAGACTGTAACTTCAGCTAGCCGCAAAAAAGAGCAGCAACAGATACATGAGCACAGTTGATAAAGCCACTCTCTCCAAGCTGCGTTGGCGTTGCCGACGCGGCATGCGAGAGCTCGATTCTGCCATGTTGGCTTATTTAGAGAACCATTTTGAGCAGGCTTCTGAAGAGGAGCGTGCTGACTTCGTAGCGCTACAGGAAATGCAAGACCCTGAGTTATACAGGCTTGTAAGCGGCAAGGCCAAGGAGGCCCGATATCAAACCGTACTTGATAAAATTACAGAGTCGCTGGGCGCAGCCTAGCGCCCCCACCCTTCCCTCCGCTAACTTTCAGCCGAGCGGTAAGGTGAGTGATGAGACAGGCGACGTGGCCGGTCAGCAGTGCCGCATCGGGCCTAGTGTTATTCATCGATCCCTACTGTGCTGCGTGGCTTGTGCTGCGATTCTGGCTATCGCTATTGCGAATATTCCTTCACCG
This sequence comes from Granulosicoccus sp., assembly GCA_023300375.1. Lineage (GTDB taxonomy): Bacteria > Pseudomonadota > Gammaproteobacteria > Granulosicoccales > Granulosicoccaceae > Granulosicoccus. Next base: position 48,965 of record JALZWO010000047.1, read on the forward strand.
CTACAAGCACTGGCAGTACTGGGCGTTATCAGCGGCCTCGTGTATCAATTCAAAGCGCTCTCATGCCCTGTGCTGCTTATTCACCACGGTGGTCCTGACGACACGACGAACTGTTGGCAAATTCAGCAGGGAGATCGTAAACCCTTTGATGCAACCCTGATAGCCAAAGGCTACAAAAGCTCTATTTTCCTAGTGCTTGCACTCAGAGCTGACACGAATCATAGAATTCACTACGTACCGGTTTGGTGTGATTCCATCAGACCATCACAATTTAGTTACTTGAATTTGCAACTACTGTTCAGCACAGAAAACAAGGAAAGCTAAAATTCGGAATAATGCTAGGCTGTAGAGCGTAATCCTATGTCCCAATGCTGGTAAGAGTAACTCCAACGTGAAGCAAGCAATTTTTCTAGGCGTCAATGTTGATCATGTAGCAACTATTCGACAAGCCCGCGAAGTACGCTACCCTGATCCTGTCCATGTCGCACTTCAAGCTGAGCTAGCTGGCGCGGATAGCATTACCATGCACTTGCGCAAAGACAGGATGCAGGTGCAAGACCATGATATTGAACGCTTCGTTGCCAGCGCACAAACCAAACTGAATCTGGAAATTGCGCCTACTGAGCATATGGTGCAATTAGCGCTGTCGTTCAAACCAAAAAACGTTTGCCTTGTTCCCGAAAACAGACAAGAAAGAACTCTGGTCACGGGTATTGAGGTTAGCAGCCAGCAAAGTGAGCTTGAAACCTACGTTCGTGAGTTGCAAAATAACGATATCAGCTGTGCCGTTTTTATCGACCCCTCAGAAGATCAGATCGAGGCGGCTGCACGCTTGGGGGCTTCGATCGTAGAGCTAAACACTGGCTATTATTCCGCTACGACCAATGCCATTGAGCGCAGCGACCAGCTGTCTCGCATCATGTCGTGCTGCGACTACGCATTCAGCCTGGGACTGACCGTTAATGCCGGTCATGGCCTTCACTACGATAATGTGCAGGCTATAGCAGAAATCGAGACTATCAATGAGCTAGGTGTTGGGCACAGTGTAGTGTCTCGCGCACTGTTCTGCGGCATACCTGATGCGGTCAGTAAGATGAAACGTCTCATGGTAGAGGCGCGCAACCGGTGAATCCATTGTTATTCATAAAGGGATACCACACTTGATTGCGGGTATCGGCGTAGACCTTGCCACGGTTAGTAGAATAGCCAGTACACACAAACGCTTTACAAGGCGTTTTGCAAGACGATTTCTTCACGAAAATGAGCTGGTAGCGTACGATTCGCATCAGAATAAAGAGCGTTTTCTGGCCAAACGATTTGCTGTAAAAGAGGCGGCAGTAAAAGCTCTGGGCACTGGCGAGCGAAACGGCGTACTGTTAAAAGACTTCTACCTCGAGCACGACGAACTCGGTAAACCCTTGCTACGTGTTTCTGGCAAAGCCCGAGTACTAAGCGACGCTATGGGCATCACCAGCTTTTGGGTCAGCCTAAGCGATGAAGGCGACACAGTGGCCGCCTTCGTGGTACTTGAGCGTAACTAATACTGTTAAACCGATGTGCAAGCTACAAGAGACAGACTGCTCGAGCTGGTAGCTGATCCGCGAGTACGCTATTTTTAGGCAAGCTCCTAGCGCAACTGATAAACACGCACGTAATCAACTTTGAATTCAGCGGGATCAGGCGTGCTCGCATTCGTATCACCTACCCAGATACCTCCCATTGCAAGGTTTAGTATCAGGTACATATCTTCACTAGGCACGCTATCGCCTATCACGCGGTAGGTTGGCTGACCATTCACAAAGAAGATGAGTTCGCCTACGCTCCAACGCAGACCAACGGTATTAAACCCTGAGGTAAATCCAGACACCTCAACAGATTGCTGCCCCGGTGATCGCACATCGCCTTGCGAATCGGTGAAGTTGTAATTGTGAGCCACAACATCTGGATTAGATCCATCATGTTCCATGATATAAACCTGCGGCCGCAATCCATCAAGCTCAGAGCCCAGCATCCAGATTGACGGCCACAGCCCTGCCCCTTCTTCAACGCTAACTCTTGCTTCAACATAACCATGAGTAAAATTGAAATCCTCACGAGTAGTCAAAATGCCTGACAACCAAGGTTGTTCAAACGCTGCGGATTGCTCTCCCTCAGGTGTTCGTGTGGCATTAAATGTCAGCACACCGTCAGCAAAAGAGAACGGGGAGGCAAAATTTTCATCACTATTTTGAGAATCTACATAGTGCTGCTGTTGATCCAATAAGACAGTACCAGGCTGCCACAAAGACGTTGCCCATTTAGCCTCATCGATTGATGTGCCCTCAAACTCATCCGCAAAGGCTAGCCGGTACTCGTCTAGATTGATCAGTAAAGGATTGGCCGCACCCAGTTCAACAAAACTCTGATCTGCAATGGCGTCACTAAATTCCGCTGCGTGTAGCTCTTCAAGGTCGCTTTCGCTACATGCCGAAATCGAACCTACCAACACGCAAACTGATAGAGCCTGCAGATAACTTACTGCTTTCCTTTTCATTCTTGAAGTCCCATCAGTAGTAATAACGAATGCCCAAGCCCAATTGATCATTGTCACCAAGTTCAAAGCGTGACACGACATCCAGACGGGGAGTCATGTGGTAGTAGCCACCACCAAAAAATGTTGCATCACCTTCAAAAAATGAGCTGTAGCCTAACCCGCCTTTGAGTTCAAATTTGTTGTTGATAACAACACGGCTCAGCGCCCCAAGGAAAAGACCCGTATCACTTGCGGTCACTGTAAACCCCGGTGCTGCGTTTTGATCTGTGAGTTCGAAGCTGCCATGCTCAACACCCGCTAGTAGCACCACTGTCAAACGGCTTGCAGATTTGGGTGTCAAAAAATATCCAGCGCCCAACATTACTTCGTCATAGGTGTCGCTCATTCCTACATTTCCTAGAAATTGGAATCTCGATTTTCGCTGCAAGCTTGCTTCGAGCACCACACCTCCACCACCGAATTCATAATTCGTTGGTAGGGCCTCAAAGTAATTAAAATCGCGTGAACTGGCGCGCGTGTTAGCAGGTAATCGCAACGCATTACTCACACTAGCCAAACCTGAAGTAGTCGACTCACTCTCCAATTTGCTAGTTTGTTGAGCAGCCTCAAAGGCAGCTTCTGGTTTATCGGTATTTTTATTGGGCAGAAGCTCTTCGTCAAGGAGTGCAGAATTGCGTCTGGCCACTTTGGCCTCGTCTGCAGCTTTTTTCTCAGACAGTTTTTTACGCTCAGCTGTTATTTTTGCAATTCTTTTTTGCTCAGCTCTTTTTTGCTCATCGTTTTTTTTTGCAGTTTGCTGCTGCGATGCTCGTTCAGCCTGTTCCTTATTCTTTTTAGCCAACAAACTCTGACGCTCAGCACGCATGGTGTCTAAGAATTTTTGCTTGGCGCTTTTATCAGTAGTTTCCAATGTAGGCACAGGCGCAGTGTCGAGAGGGGGCGCAGCTGCTGGCTTACTTTCAGGCACTGCAGGGCTGTACAAATCGGATAACAGTAATTCTTTGTCATCTTTGAGAAAAACCACGCCATCAAGGACAATTCTACTCCCGGGTGAACCACCATTGGGTTGTAGATCATCTCGTGCCTGCAGATATCGATGATCGCCCAAGTTAACGATTTTGCCAGCGAACGATGCGAATGGATCAGCAGTTATAGCCTCTTCGGACGCAGAATTATTGGCGATTTGAGATTCAGCTTTCTCAATATCAGACTCTGAAGACTGCTTCTGGGCGTTGCCTGACCCTGCGTCGGTAGTCGTTGTTTGTTGGTTTAATCCAGTGGCGTTTTCAAGACTCTCATCAGGGATAGCTGCCGCTAGAACTGCAGGTGAAGCATACGCTGCCTCCAATGCCCAGTTTGGTCCAGCAGGTAGACAACTGTCGAATGTTTCCTCCTTCGAACCCAGGCAGTCAGCGTTAAGAATCACGTCAGCCGTAGTAAACGAGCTATGCCCACACTGCATATCCTTGTACACAGTGTAGTTAAACAGACCATCTCTATTAATAAGTTCTGGCCCATCTCCTACCTTTGCACAGACTTGAGTAAGAGTTTGACCACCAATCGGGGTAGGCACAATTTTTGAAGAAATAGACTGGGGTATGGGACCACTGCAAAAGCACTGCCCATTGGCCGCGTAACTCCCTTGCCAAGGTACGCCATCGCTCTGCGCAATGACTGCCAACGGTGCAGTAACAAGCAAGAGTACAGACGTAGTCAGTTTGCGAATTGGCATAAACCACGAGTTTCCGAGAAAAAATCTGATGCAGTTAACAAGTCAGGAAGCATGCCATCGACACTCATTTCTTACCCGTATTGTTGTGAACTTCATCTTGGTTTTCTACTCAAGCTCGCCCTAAGTATTCCGTTAAGAGAAACGTTGTAGGCGATTTTCTCTGGCTTCACGGCTGAGACGTGTTTCGGCAACATTGAGACACTTTGACATCCTCGATTTCTCACAAAGACTCTGACTATTGGAGTGTTAGTGGCAAAGGGAGCTCACAGCAAATCAACTCTTCACTCTCGATGTATCTTTTACTCTGGCGCCTATCTGCATGACATCAACAAATCACGGTTGTAACAGATTAAATCGTTTTAAAAAAACTCAGCCCTATTCGCCCTTGTTATTGGCATGTCTGCTAAGTGCGTGTGGTGGATCTGGAACAGACAGCGCTACTGGATCATCTGCGTCAGTGGGTGCAACAACAAGCTCTTCTAGCGCTGATTTACTAGCAGCCCAAAACGGATCCTCCAACACTGTTGCCAGTCTGATTGAACAGGAACTGGAAAATAGTAACAGCAGCTTTTCGCCAACAGCCTCACTCGCTGCCGCAAACCCTGACTCAGGGGAGCCGCAAACCGTGTTCTTTTCAGAAAGGACTTCTGGGTTCACAGGAGAAGTGCTCGATGACACAATCAGAGTGACTTGGGAGGCATTTCCCGACGCAGGGGGTTACAACATTTTCAGACAAGGGCAATACTTAGCTACAGTGAAAGGCAGTACCGAATACATTGACAACAGCGTCTTTGACGATAGTTACTATTACGAGATACAAGCTTTTAACGAAGCCGAAGATGTATTTACCAATATTGCTGAGGGGCTAACCGTAAAAGCAAGTACCTTCAATAGAACAGACCCAAACGCCCCCGTAACCAACGAAGGGTTGCTAGATGACTACGAATTGGTTTTTAGTGATGAATTCAACGGCAGCCAACTAGACAGCACCAAATGGAATACAGCGTTTCTTTGGGGACCCGATGTCATCATCAACTCTGAACAACAGTATTACGTAGATATCAACAACGAGCCTAATTTTGGCTACAACCCATTTTCGTTTGATGGCGATAGCCTAGTTATTACCACTATTGAGACGCCTGATAATCTCGTTGCAGACGCAAACGATCAAGCCTACCTGTCAGGCATGATTACCAGCTACGACGCGTTTAAATTCACATACGGTTATGCAGAAACACGAGCAAAACTCCCTTATGGACGAGGTTACTGGCCAGCTTTCTGGCTGCTAAATGCCTACTATGGTGGCGGTGAAGCAGCTGACCCAGAGATTGATATCATGGAGTACATCGGCCACGAACTCGACGCTGTACACCATACTTATCATTACTTTGAAACACCAAGCGACCTCCGTTCCACGTCAACTTTTACAAGTGGTATAGATTTTACGTCAGATTTCCATACGTTTTCGGTTGAATGGGAACCTAACTTGTTAGTATTTTATGTAGACGGTATTGAGCGATACAGACTCGTGGACGTCAATGTATCATCGGAAGAAATGTATGTATTAGCAAATACGGCCATCGGCGGTTGGTGGGCAGGACCACCTGATGAAACAACCCCGTTCCCGAACACATACGAAATCGATTACATTCGCGTGTATCAGAAAGTTACACCGTTTAACGATCTACAGCTTGATCAACCAGACCATAAAATTCCGTTATTTGACCAGAGTCTTGATACGGCTACGCCCAGTCACAGACCTACGTTGGACAGCTGGCCCGCAGATCAACGCCCATAATGTAAGAACTATCTGCGTATAGGTAGCTATTTTTAATCAATTATCGGAAAAACTGAGAGTTCGTTATCTGGAAGCATAGGGTCAGATAACGACAAATGGTTCGCTTGATTGGGAGAACGTGCGCAGCATAATTTGAAAAGCATCAAAAAGAACCTGCTCGTTGGCAGGTTCGCCTATCGCGTAGAACGAAAGCGTATAGCCCAAGGCTTGCACACCTCGTTGAAATATCACCAGATCAACATCGATGGAATCATCGTACTCGCTATCCACGAAAAGCTGATCGTAACCAATAGATTGATGCCCTACTTGTAATACACGCTGGTCGACGTGTGTCGTTTCGAACAACCCGGTGTCGTCACCTGGAAGCAATTCGATGAGAATGTAGTCAGCAAACTGGTCTGGCTTATCGCCTCGAGGCGATTCAAAACCCATCGTATAGCCCGGTTCTGACCAGAGAGGGGTGTCGCTAGCCAAGGGGCCAGTTGTCGAGTGTTCGGTTGATTCGTCAAGAACGATCTTACTCCAGCCTTTAGGCACTGCCACGCTGAATCCGTAGTCAAGATCGTCATATCGCACAAGACTAAGACTTGCTGGAGCTGCATCCGATAATTCATTCGCAAGAGTTGTCATGGGCTGCTCGGCAGTAAACCCACAACATTCTGGCGGCTGAGCTTTCGGGTTTAACTCTGAAACAAAATGCCACAACGTAACAAAGAGAATGGCAGGCATTGATAGGGAGATGAGTACACGCATGCTTAAAGCATGACTCACCTTTAGCTCTATTTCAGCGACTGAGTACTCAATATTGGACTTGCGATGAAGCGCAAGTGATTGCCCCAACAGCCTTCATCAGCGGCGAATTGAAGGCAGTAGTGCTTTCTGCCTAAAGCTCTGTCTCAGGCTCAGTCGTTGTCTCAGGCTCAGTCGTTGTCTC
>JALZWO010000048.1 GCA_023300375.1 Granulosicoccus sp.
ACGACGTTTTTGCATTCAGCACTGATGCATTTGACTCGTATGCGCGCGTTGACAGAATGGGCATGCCTGCGATTGCGACAGCACTTATCGCCAGTGATGATGCCTATAACCTTGCCAATCCTGATAACGATATTGCCGGTGAATTCGCAGGCGAAATATTCGCCACGCTTAATTTCTTACACGACAATCTAGACGAGGAACTCGTTGCCTTGGGTCTAACCCCTTGCACTGTTGACGCGGCTGGCGCCGGAACCTGCGTCGCATTTGCAGCTCCATTGATCCTGCCCGATACACTGAAGATTGACACAACAGCCGCGGCAGGCTTTCCAAACGGACGGCTTCTTCCTGATCCAATTATTGCTGTTACTCTAGCAGTTGCGTTACTTGAATTGACAACAGAAGACGGAAGCGCTCCAGCTCATACAGCTGTAGATTTGGTAGGTGCTCTTAACCCTTCTGAAAATGATGTTGCATTCGACCCAGCTTTTCCCTTCCTAGCAGCACCGTTCTAGTGACAACTCAACTACCCATTAGTTGAACCGTAATTGCTGGCCAAGGACGGCCCGCGGTTGCTTTGTCAGGATCGGGCTGAATACACCTTAGTTTCCTCAACTCAACGTATGCTAGCGTTCATCCACCGCACATCTATTCCTTCGGTATTCATGAACAACACACTCCGCAGCTATCTCTTCCGATCGCTACTGGCAAGCGCAGTTCTTGCGCTTCTTTCGTTGCCCACCACAGCTGACACACAGCGTACTGATACATCTTCTGGCTACGCATTAAAGCTGGCTGATATTGACCAACAAATTCAGAACAACAGTAAAGTTGCTGATATACAAACTAAATCTTGGCTACGTAAAGAAACGCTTGCTCGCTCTTATCTTGCTCGCGCAAAACTGACCGGTAATTTCTCTGACTACGTTTTAGCAAAAGAGACTCTCGATAGTGCTTTCGCACAAGCAAGACCCCATTCAGGGCCCAAACTGGCACGAGCCTCCTTAAATTTTGCTATTCACCGCTTGCCATTAGTTGAAGCCGATTTGGCCCACGCTGAAACGGCCCTATTGGTGAGCAAAAAAGACCGGCAAACCATCAAAGAAACCAGGGCAGACGTATGGCTTAACACCGGCCAATACGCTCAAGCTCTTGAAGCCTTTGAACGATTCGAGAGCAAAACACCGTCGGTAACCAGCGCGACACGCCAAGCAAACTATTACCGACAAACAGCGGATTACTCTGCCGCTGAACAATGGCTAAACACCGCAACACAGCGCAGCGACTCTCGTAATCCACACCTTAGATCATGGCTGCAACTGCAACACGGTATTCTCGATCTGGACCGCGGACGGTTCGACGACGCACTGGCCCATTATAAACAAGGCCTAGAGGAGTTCAGTGGCTACTGGCTCATTGAAGAGCACATAGCAGAGATACATGCACTACAAGGCAACGACAAGTTGGCTGAAACACAATATCGAGATCTGATCGAACGCACAGACTCGCCTTTATTCATGACAGCGCTGGCAGAGATACTGGCCAATCGCGATGACAAAGCCAGTCAGACAGAGGCGCAAAGTTGGCTAGATAAATCAGCCGAAATTTACCAATACAGGCTACAAGCGATACCAGAGCTAGTAGCGGGTCATGCACTTGATTTTTTTCTGAATGATGAGAACGCCCAATTCTCCCTACAACTGGCAACAGATAACTACAAGTTGCGACCCGGTGGCGAGGCAGCGCTACAGCTGGTACAAGCCCACGCCCTCAACAACCAATTTGAACAAGCAAATACCTTGCTCGAAACACTCTATGACTCGCCTTATCGCAATGCCTCTTTATACGCCACAGCCGCAACGGTTTACCGTGCTATGGGCCAAAATGAATTAGCAGAAACTCAGAAAGCACTCGCCAATGCAATCAACCCTTTTGCTATGGAGGACATCGATTGGATGCGGGCAAAACTGAAAGGTGCCCAAACGGGCCTGTAGCCTGTAGATAGAAAGCCACGTAATGTATTCCCATTGAAACTTAATCAGCAGGTTGATTGTCAAAGTGTGTTCGCGGGGAACTACGTTGACCTCATTCCCGACACCACGGGAAACAAGAGCTGACCCCGGCAAAAATCAATCCCAAAAAGGTTGACTTTTGCGGGACAACAAGCCAAAACTAACTTCAGTCGACCACAATACCCAACCTTAAACTAACGAGCAGGCGGAAATTACATTGACTAAGCTAAAAACGATAACAATACTAACTGCAATCTCTCTAACCACTCTGGGTTATGTTGCCGTCACTAACGCGCAGTCCGACAGCAACATGTCATTCTTTATCACCAGCGATGGCAATGGTGACGGTGCCAACTTTGGCGGCCTTGCAGGCGCCGATGCTCACTGCACCACGCTAGCAGCAGCGGCAGGTTCATCAAAATCTTGGGCAGCCTACCTGAGCACTAGCATGGTCATTGATCGCAGCAGTGGCACTCCTGACGTAACTAATGGTGTCAGCGCACGTGACCGTATCGGCGCAGGCCCTTGGCACAATGCCAAAGGCGAGCTAATTGCGGCTAGTGTTGACGATCTGCATAGCGCAAACGCGAACATCACTGGAACATCAGGCCTCGATGAAAATGGCAACCCTATTAAAGGGCGAGGCGATAAGCCTAACGAGCACGACATACTGACTGGATCAGACTCAGCGGGTCATTTTTCAACCGCTGGTGGCGACACAACTTGTGGTAACTGGACAAGTAATGGCGAAGGCTCAGCTATTGTCGGTCATCATGATCGCGTCGGACTCAACGAATCACGCAACATGACAGCATGGAATTCGTCTCATGGTTCAGCGGGTTGCGGTGAAGTTGACTTACCTAAGACAGGTGGTGCAGGACTTCTGTATTGCTTCGCGACTAACTAAGTCTTAGTTGGTACTAACGAACCCACTCAGCAATGGGTGGGTTCAGCTAATCCGTGTAGCAGGCTGATAACTTTCAGCCCTCTGCCCTTTTACCGAT
>JALZWO010000049.1 GCA_023300375.1 Granulosicoccus sp.
TATTTCTTTCGCGTAACTGCATCAAAAGCTTCGAAATTGCCAAATATAGGCGGCTTAAAAGATGGAGAGATATATGTCATTTAAACCTTTACCGCCGCCTCGCCATTGACAGTAAACTTGGCGAAGGCACAGAGGTGCGGGCCACTTTTAGCTTGAAGGCTTGATATTTATTGAGAAGCACTCAAGTTTGCTTTTAGGTCTTTTAGAGTAATAGTTCAGAGGCTTAAGTCGCCCAAAGACCGCCGCTGGTAATGTTTTGGCAATGAGGCAGTATTCGCCCAGAATAAGCCGCTCATATTTTGCGTTACTGAACCTTAACTCATAAGCCGTTCTTTAACGCGATTAAAGATATCTGTAAAAAAATTCATATAAGTCCAATTTATAGCTTCCATCGTTATAAAAAAAATAATAAGCGGAATTATTGAGTCAGCGCAATCTGGCTTTCCATAGAGCCGAAAGGCTTGCGACGTTTCATGGAGGCCTTATGTCCAAACGTCACCGTAAATCTAAACTCACTTTGAGCTCTCAGAGCAATGATGAAGATATTGATCCACATTTAACGGATTATGATTTGTCTATGTATGAAGCCCCTAAAGGTAAAAAACCTAAGGGCCGTCAAAAACGTGCGAGTCTTAAACGCGCTTACTACGACGATTGATTTTTAATTATCAGAGGCTTTTGTCAAGTCTAGCACGCCTGGAAAAAGAGCCGTGGCTGACAGTCGCTCTAAGAGCAAGGATTTACTATGGATGATGAACCAGACTACACGCGCATTTTACTGAGTATAGAGGCCTGTCAGGATATAGACCGGTTGATGACATTTGCAGGAAATGCTCAAAAGAGAAATGTACCTATAGTTCGCGATGCGGCTTTAGCAAAAATTGAAACCCTCATTCCCGTCTATAAAGAAGGAAGTTTTGAGTTTGAATTTTGGGAGATGTTTACTGCGTATCAAAAAACGCTTTTTGCCAATGGAAAACCCGCCTTAAAACTGAATGAGACTTGGGAATTGGCGATAAATGATGGTGAGGTTCAAGCGCTAAATGATTGGGTTGGAAATAAAACTCAGGCTTGGGTTTTTGAGTATCTAACCCGCGAAGGCCAGATAGATAAAACAGCAGAAAACCTTGTTCTAAAGTTTCCTAAAAAGTTCACATCTGACCTCTCTGTGCTGGCGAACACCCGCATTCAGATGGCAAGTGAACTACTTATCGCGCCCACATAAACAGACAGATAATTATCTCTTTAAACGAGAGATTCGAAAGAGATAAATAACATGACCGATAATCTATCCCTTGGGTGGGAAGAATGGGTGAGTTTGCCCGGAATTTCTCTGCCCGCTATCAAAGCAAAAGTTGATACAGGTGCCAAGACGTCAGCTTTGCATGCCGTTGCCATTGAACCTTTCGGCACAGAAAAAAACCCACAAGTTCGCTTCATCATGCATCCTGACCCGTCTGACCCGACAATAGAAGTGATATGTTCGGCCAAGGTGACCGATAAACGCAATGTGACAAGCTCTAACGGCGCAACAGAACTGCGCTACGTCATTACCGCCATGATTTCTATTGGCGGAGAGAGTTGGCCGACCGAGATTTCGCTAACTAACCGTGAAACTATGGGCTACCGCATGCTCATTGGCCGCTCTGCCTTGAAAGAAAATGTCACCGTTAATCCGGGTGCCTCTTTTCAACAACCCTTACTCAGCTTTGACGTCTATAAGAAGCGCCAGCGTAAAAAGAGCATTCCGAAGCGGCCATTACGCATTGCGATACTTACGCAAGAACCCAATAATTATTCTAACAAACGCATGATAGAGGCTGCCGAAAAAAGAGGGCACGTCGTCGACTGTATTCATACAAGTCGGTGTTACATGTCGATAAATGCACATAAGCCTGAAATCTATTATGATGGTGAAGCTTTGCCGCGCTATGATGCTGTCATACCGCGTATAGGCTCATCGATGACGTTTTATGGCATGGCCGTTGTCCGTCAATTCGAGGCTATGGGCGTCTATTGTGTAAATAATGCCGCGCCTATTGGAGCTTCACGAGACAAGCTTTTAGCGCATCAAATTCTTGCGTCTCATAGATTGGGAATGCCGACAACAGCCTTTGCTAAATCTTCTCATGATACAAAAGGGATTCTTGATTTAGTAGGCGGCGCGCCTGTCGTCGTTAAACTCTTAGAAAGCACGCAGGGAAAAGGTGTTGTCCTTGCGGATACGCGTAAAACGGCCTCGGCTTTAATCGATGCTTTTCGCGGATTAAAAGCCCATTTCCTTGTACAGGAGTTTGTCAAAGAGGCTGGCGGCTCTGACCTGCGCTGTTTTGTGGTCGGCGGTAAAGTTGTCGGCGCTATGATGCGAACAGCGCAAGCGGGAGAGTTTAGATCTAATGTGCATCAAGGCGGCTCAGTTTCGAAAGTACGCCTCTCGAAAGAAGAGAGACGCACAGCTATTAAAGCGGCGCGTATATTAAAGCTTAACGTCGCGGGCGTTGATATATTACGTAGCGATACAGGGCCTAAAATTCTTGAGGTAAATTCATCTCCGGGTCTCGAAGGCATTGAAAAAGCAACTGGCCATGACATTGCGGGGACGATTATTGAATGTATAGAGACGAACGTTCCTACGGTGTTTAAATTAAGCAACACTAAAAGTGGTAAAGCCTAGCGGCACCTAGTAGCAAACATATCTGAGCGGCTTAAAATCGCCTAAAGTAAG
>JALZWO010000050.1 GCA_023300375.1 Granulosicoccus sp.
CTGTCAATGCTAGTTGAAAACTCCCCAGTTGTGCCAATTGAAAATTCCCCACCCCAGGGCGGTTAACTACTGATATTTTCTAAGTCGACTGTCTGCTTTTTAGGTCGTCCAGGCTTTCTCTTTACAGGCAACTCTTCTAACTTGCCGCCCTGTTTGAGAGACTCAGGCAGTAGGTCGGCATGCTCACGGAGCCGGTAAGAATTACCAGCAATTTCCAGTACGGTTGCTCTGTGCAAAAGTCTGTCTAGCAGTGCTGCCGCAATGACGTTGTCACCAAAGATTTGCCCCCATTCTTTGAAGCCCCTGTTTGAGGTAAAAATGGTGGCACCTTTTTCGTATCTTCCATTCACTAACTGGAAGAAAAGATTGGCTCCATTTTTCTCGATAGGCAGGTAGCCCACTTCGTCAATAATGAGGAGTGGAGCTCGATTGATATAACGAAGTCGGCTCGTTAGATTCCCCTCGCGCTCTGCCTTGGTTAATGAGCTGATCAGATCTGATAGGGTTGTAAAGTACACGGCATGACCCGCCTTAACAGCCAGAATTCCAAGGGCTGTAGCCAGATGCGTTTTACCCACCCCAGGTGGTCCAAGCAGGTGCACACTTTGATGACGAGCAATAAAGCTGAGCTCCGCTAAGCTCATCACGCGCTGTCGATCCAGAGATGGCTGGAACGTGAAGTCAAATGTGTCGAGTGTCTTATGCTGTAACAGGCGTGAGGTCCGCAGCTGGGTGCGTACGCGCCTTGTCTCGCGAAAACCGTGCTCCTGATCCAGTATCTGGTCTAACGCCTCCATGGCGCTAATCTCGTTCTTCTCTAGCCTTTGTATGACCTGTTCTACCACCTCCAGCGCAGAGACAAACTTCAGCTTCACTAGATGCTGCTTGATACGCTCAAGGGTCTGTGGTGCGCTCATCCGTTCTCTCCCTGAGCCAGAAGAGTCCCTACGTTTTCATAGACCCCCAGTTCGCGCTGTGCGACATTGTCACCTTCGCGCTCTACTGTAGTGGCTGATTGTTCAGGCACTGGGGTTGATCGTACTTTAGAACGATGGCCTTTGATCACTTGACGTTGGTGCTTACCCAGCAGCAGTTTATGAACAGCAAGTAGCTCGCGATCGTCCAGAATACGCAGCTCAGTGGCGGTGCGTTCTACCTGAACCTGCCGTGAGCGTGTTCCATCAGGCACCGAATACAGGTTGCCATCCACCGACACCATACCGTCTCGGGTAATACGTCGATCCATAGTGAGCACATCATTGAAGGAGCCTGATGGCAATGCTACAAGCGCTGATTGCTCTTGAGCGAGGGCTTCACTGACAATGCGCTGAGTGGTGCCGTGCAGTCGTTGATTGGCAATGTTACGACGCCAATCGGTAAACTGTTCGTTCAAGTCGTTGATGTCATCAAAGCGTTTGCCTAGAAAGAAGTCTTGTCGTACGTAAACGAATGGGCGCTCTACCTTGCCTTTTGTTTTAGCCCGATAGGGTTTACAAGCACGAGGCATAAAGCCGTAGTGAGAACCCAACGATACCAACGTCGGGTGATAAACGACATTGCCCGGTTCAGGTTCTCCAATCACCGCTGTCTTCATCCGATCGTATAGACATTGACGTGGAGTTCCACCGAACTCGTTGAAAGCTGCGATGTGACAGCGCACGACAGTATCAAGGGTTTGCCGCCATGCAAACTCGCCGTACAAATATCGGCAATGGCCCAGCACCATAGAGAATAGCCAAACAACTCTCTCAACCTCGGGCTCAGATCGGAAACAGGTTGTAAAGCGTGCGAAGTCCACCTGCGCTTGCTGTCCAGGCGCGGTCTCGAAGCGGCGTTCAAAGTGCTTGGGCTGTTCGGGTCGAATGGAACGTAGATAGTGAGTGAGCAGCGTGTAGCTACCCTGAAACCCCATGGCTTTGATCTCTCGATGCAAGCGCTTGGCAGACAATCCCGGATAAGACTCTATCTGTTGCTGCAAGTAGATCTTATACGGCTCAAGACAGGAGCCAACAGCAGGTCTAGCAGCATAAGCAGGGGGCTCCAGGCCACGAGCCAGATAGCGCCTGACCGTCTTGCGGTCCATTTTGAGTCTACGCGCAATCTCGGACAAAGAATGCCCTTCGTTCTGTAATTGATGAATCATGAAAATACTTCCCAGTGAGTGCATCGCCTAATACCTTGGTTGACAGAATCAACTTCAAGGCTGGTTTAGCGACCACGAAATGGCAAGAAAAAATCCTTGCCTGAAATGCCTCAGGGTGGGGAATTTTCAATTGGCATAACTGGGGATTTTTGCACTAGCAGTGACAGAACCCGTAGTTGGACTCGGAAACGGAACCTGGCTACGCCAGAACCCGTATCCGCCTCCAGCTCGGGTTAGCACGGTTGTTCGGTTTCCTAAGAGAGTTCTCGGCTAGAACGAACCATGTTACGCTGGCAATCAGATCTTCGCCAATGGTAGACATGGAGAATAATATTGACCTGATCAGTCAAATGATCGGCAATATACTTGTGACATTACTAGCCGTAGAAATAATAAAAACGATTGGCGATTGTTGCAAGTAATGAAATTAAGGTTAAGACGATTAATCCGACGATGAGATTAGATGATTTCACCACCAACAGCGATCTCGTGATTAGAAACATTTCGGAAACAGCTGATCAGCCAATTACGCGCGTAGAATATAGAACGACAGATGAATTCTATTGTGAAGCAAATTTTTTCATTTTAGCCAAAAATGCTGTGGAAAATGAATTTGATGCGTTTATAAAATTATGGAGCTGTTCAATACACTCGATTGAGGAATGGAATCCACGTGAAACTGACTTGATAAATGCTAGGTTGATATATCTGCATCATATGTTGGAGATGCTTGAAATCTACCAATTCAAAATGCTGTCGTCTAATACAGTTCACGAGCATATTTCTATAGTAGAGGGGATTTCAGGTTGGATTAAAGCCAATCGTACGTCAGATAATTCTGATCGAGGAGGTGTGTATATTGACGGAGAAAAAGTAGATTCATGCACTGCTTTGCAAGATTTGAATATCCTTGATATTTATTCAGGTATTGGCTTTCGATTGGATTGGAATTGGAAGGAAGTTATGTATCAAACGCCTTTAGCATATGTATACTTTGAATGGGGGACAGGATGCTGACATGTCGTTAGACGAGGAGGCTGGCTAAAGTGGCTTACGCAAAGATTGGAATGATTCCAAGCTCATGCCTAAATATTGATCATATCAACGGGTACTATGCCCGTTCGGTAAATAGCTGGCATAGAGTGGGTTATACAAATCCTAAACGTAAACCGAACAAAACAATGGAGCTTTAACTTGACCCTGCCGTGTCTGCGCCACCGCTCCGTCACGTCAGCCTCAAGTTCACCTCATTGCTGGTGTTAGGTGCAATTAGATGCTCACAATGAACTCATATATTAGAATAGACAAAAAACAAAATCGATGATACTTTTCTATCGGAGGTTGGCTGGGAATTGATTCCTCACTGTCTATCTGCGGTGATGTAAGTGATGTAAGCCTTCTGTGATAGATTCGATGCAGTTGCCTAATTGGTTATCTCTCTATCGCTTACAATTTCTGTTATTTCCCATTTCTTATAAAAGAGTAATTTCCAGTCAACCTCTCCATGACTCCTAAAGAAGA
Organism: Granulosicoccus sp.; assembly: GCA_023300375.1. Classification (GTDB taxonomy): domain Bacteria; phylum Pseudomonadota; class Gammaproteobacteria; order Granulosicoccales; family Granulosicoccaceae; genus Granulosicoccus. Next base: position 3,665 of record JALZWO010000050.1, read on the forward strand.
ACTAGATTTAGTGGTTTGTCATATAACATTAGCCAAATATTTTGGATTAAATTATTCGCAACTAAAAAAAATCATATATCCTAAAAAAAACGATTACCTAAATCGAGAATTCGTAATACCAAAAAAAAATGGTGCTGGTCGCACAATTCGATCTCCTTCAAAGAAGC
>JALZWO010000051.1 GCA_023300375.1 Granulosicoccus sp.
GAAGCCGAGGCTGCAGCACAGGCTCAACGCGAACTGGAAGAGGCGGCTGCGGCTGCGCAAGCCCAACAGAACCTAGAAGACGCCGAATCGCAAAACGACACCGAAGCAGCGCAGGCAAACCCAATTCCAATTACAGTTGGAATTACAACCGGGGTTGCTAACGACAGTACTGGCAGAGCGACAGTCAGCCCCCTACCTCCACCCGATCTAATAGTGAACGATGGGGCCGAAAACCAGATAGGAAATGTTGATTCGGTTAACGCAGATGTTTCCACTGACAGTGTCGTTGCCGGTATGAGCGTGGGTGCAAGCGGCGGTGCTCTTCACTGGCTCGTTCTATTGGCCTTTAGTGCTTTGGCTTTAGTTCGTCGCGAACAACGAAGCCACTGAACGGTAGGCAGAATAGCGATCCTTTGCTAAACACAGAACTCGTGCTTACCAAAAAAACCCCTAGCGCTACTGCTTGTCTCGTCGCGCTGGGTCGTACCACGTTTTACACAGCCGTTTTGAATAAACAGCACCGGGTACGAGCACAATCAATGCTTGCCGAACAATCTGTAGAGGGCTATACCAATCGAGCTTGCGCACTGACGTAGTAACCGGCGCCACCGTTGCAATGTCGAAGCTCATGGCGTGCTGCCTACCCCATTTTTTCAGAGCACGCGATAAATAGATCTCCTCCCCTGCGTACACGCGAGTATTGAACCCACCAACCTGCTCAAACGCATCTGTTCTGCAGTAAACAAAACAGCCAGCTGCCAACCGAGCACGCTTAGCCAGCTGATTCCACAGTGTTAGCCCTCGCAATGCCGCACCTGTTATTTGCCTATCTGGTGCTATCAGTGAACCACCACCCACGCACGTGTTCGTCGCTAGCTTATCGAGTACATGTAAGAGCAACTCTGCAGAACAGCTTGAATCAGCGTCCATAAAAATCAGCGCCTCGCCGTTAGCTGCGAGTGCTCCACGATTGCGCGCTCTGGCAATTTGATTGATGGGTTCGAACACCACAGTGGCCCCTTGCTCCTCCGCAATTTTGGCGGTATCGTCTGTGGAGTTGTTATCTACAACGATAATATCGCCAACATGCACCGACTCTGCAGACACCACCTGCACAACCGCTTTAGCTAGCGTTAGTGTCTGCAATAGGAACTCAGCTTCGTTCCACGCAGGAATGATCAGCGAATACTTCACCTAAAAACTAGACACACAGACTTATTGCTCATCATCACCTGACGGAGACATTCCAGACTTGAGAGCAACTTTTAAGCGTGCGGATACATCAGAGGGCACCCACTGTGTCCAAAGATTTTCGTGTTCAAGCAGAAAATGCTGCGCCACCTCCTCTGAACTCGCCTGATTATTTGCCCGCCATGCCAACAGCAGATTGAGAATGCTGTTTGTCCATTGCCTGCTAGAGACATAACTCGTAGCAGAAATTTCGTTTTCGGCAAAAGCCTGACTGACTAAACTGTTCGCAGAGTTACTAGGCCATGCATTGGGCTTAGGATCACCGCACTGCTCAATTGATGTGCACTCCTCCCATTGCTGGCTGTTATGCGCAACTGCATCGTCGAGCTTGACCATCTCATAACGACCCAGCAGGCTTGTAGGTGTCCAGTAATACCCGAGCCATCCCACATTGGTCTCGTAAGCTGTAGCCAAAGAGGCATTCAGCCCTGCAGCCGATTTCTCATTAATAAGTTCAAATCCTGCCTCTGTAGCACCGTAGGCCTGAAACAGATTAGCCGTTGCTATTTGGCACTCCCACCCGATGGGACAATTGTGTAAAGCCGCCTTTGATTCGTCATTTGGTGAGGGAAATAAGTCGGGTCTTGCCAAGGCATCGGCAATGCTTTTTATCTCTGGATGAGCAGTTGCGATGTAACTGGGAATCCACCAGCCCTGCACACCACCATCGGCCAAAACTTCGCCGGCAAGTTTGATGCTTCCTGAGGCAACCGCCTGCTCTATTTGCGGTAGCACGGCGTTGATCCAAAGCTCTGGGATCAGGTCGGGTTTACCGGTGTCTCGCATAGATGCAAGCGCAGGTATGACGTCGGTGGAACTGAACTCCACGTTACATTCAAAGCCTTCAGACAAAATGTACGCATCAACGGCTGTGGTGATCTGGGCAGTTGCCCAATTCATATCGGCGATAATGATATCACCACAGCCCTTTGCAAAAACCGAGTTACTACCCGCCAACAGCGCATAAACAATAACAATCGCCGCAAGAATACGTTCCTTCAAAATGCAATCTCTCGTTAGGGATTTTCTTCTAACTATGCCACATAGTGCTGCCTAACGAGGAGATTGCCTTCGTCTGATCCTATTTACTCTGCGTTTGCTAACAAAAATAACGCTAGTAGCGGTAGTGATCTGGCTTGTAAGGACCGTTCGCATCTAGGCCAAGGTAATCACGTTGCTCAACACTCAATGGCGTCAATTTTGCTCCAATTTTTTGCAGGTGCAATCGTGCCACTTTTTCATCAAGCTCCTTTGGCAGAACATGCACGTCAACAGAGTAGTTCTCTGAACGTTCCCATAATTCAATTTGCGCCAAAACCTGATTAGTAAATGAGGCTGACATAACAAAGCTAGGATGACCTGTGCCACAGCCCAGATTCACCAAACGTCCTTCTGCGAGTAATGTAATGCGCTTTCCGTCAGGGAAGACCACCTGATCAACCTGCGGCTTAACGTTGTCCCATGTGTACTGACGAAGGCCTGCCACGTCAATTTCATTATCGAAGTGACCGATGTTGCAAACAATAGCCTCGTTCTTCAGCTTTTTCATATGATCGTGAGTAACAACATTGACGTTACCCGTAGCGGTAACAACGATATCAACCTGGTCAGCGACATCGTCCATAGTCACCACTCGGTAACCTTCCATTGCTGCTTGCAAGGCGCAAATAGGATCGATCTCTGTGACCCAAACCGTTGCACCCATGCCACGAAACGCTTGAGCGCAGCCCTTGCCTACATCGCCGTAACCAAGAACGATCGCAATTTTACCGGCAACCATGACATCTGTTGCGCGCTTGATACCATCAAGTAAAGACTCACGGCAACCATAGAGGTTATCGAACTTGGACTTGGTTACTGAGTCGTTAACGTTTATCGCAGGCACTTTCAGTGTGCCTTTCTTAGCCATTTCCACCAGACGATGGACACCAGTCGTTGTTTCTTCAGAAAGCCCTTTCACATCGTCGAGAAGCTCAGGATAATCTTCATGCATCATGACAGTCAGATCGCCACCATCATCGAGAATCAAATTAGGCACCCAGCCGTTAGGGCCTTTAATGGTTTGGTGGATGCACCAAGCAGCCTCTTCCTCAGTCTCACCTTTCCAGGCAAATACCGGCACTCCAGATGCAGCGATTGCGGCTGCTGCATGATCCTGTGTTGAGAAAATATTACATGATGACCAACGCAACTCTGCACCTAACTCTGCAAGAGTTTCGATCAATACAGCGGTTTGAATAGTCATATGCAGGCAGCCCGCAATCCGCGCACCTTGCAACGGTTTCTTGCCCGCATACTCTTCACGTAATGCCATTAGACCAGGCATTTCATGCTCAGCCATAGCGATTTCCTTACGACCAAAATCAGCAAGGTTAATATCAGCAACCTTATAGTCGTTACCTACGTCTTTAGCAGATGCATTCATTAAAATTATTCTCGATGTTTGTTACAAAACTTAAAAATATTGAGGAGCTGTGAATGATTTCACGGCAGTCTTTTTACGATAGGCCAGCGGCTTGACGCAAGGCGTCAGCTCGGTCTGTTCTTTCCCAAGTGAAGTCGTCAAGCTCACGGCCAAAGTGACCGTAAGCGGCTGTTTGTTGATAAATAGGCCGAATAAGATCGAGCATGGTCACGATGCCATAAGGACGCAGGTCGAACACATCTCGAACGATGTCTTCTATACGGCGATCATCGATATTGCCAGTGCCAAACGTATCGATAGAAATGGAGGTAGGCTCTGCAACACCGATAGCGTAAGACACCTGAATTTCGCATTTGTCAGCAAGGCCTGCAGCAACGATGTTCTTCGCCACATAACGACCAGCGTAAGCGGCCGAACGATCAACTTTTGAAGGGTCTTTTCCAGAAAAAGCACCACCACCGTGTCGGGCCATTCCACCGTAAGTGTCGACAATGATTTTGCGACCAGTCAAGCCGCAATCGCCCACGGGCCCACCAATAACGAAATTACCTGTCGGATTAATATGGATTTTGTTGGCAGGACAAGCCGCTAACCAATCAGCAGGAAGAACCGGCTTGAATATGTGCTCCATCACCGCCTCGCGTAGATCGTCTAGCTTGATGTCAGGGTTATGCTGTGTGGATAAAACCAAGGCATCGATGCCCACGGGTTTACCTTCGCTATAGCGCAGCGTTACCTGACTTTTTGCATCCGGACGCAACCAAGCGAGAGTGCCGTCGCGGCGAATTTTGCTTTGCTGCTCAACCAAGCGATGAGCCAAGGTGATTGGCGCCGGCATGAGTACATCAGTTTCGTTGGTTGCGTAGCCAAACATCAGGCCTTGATCACCTGCACCCTGACTTTCCAGCGCCTCACGGTCAACGCCTTGAGCAATATCGCTGGATTGCTTGCCGATACCGTTCAGCACGGCGCAGGTGTCCCCATCGAACCCAACGTCAGAGCTGTTGTAACCAATGCCTTTGACTGTTTCTCGCACGAGTTTTTCAAGATCAACCCAGGCAGATGTCGTGATTTCACCGGCGATAATAACCAGCCCCGTCTTTACCAAGGTCTCACAAGCCACTCGAGCAGCAGTGTCTTGTTTCAGAATTGCATCTAGGACTGCATCCGAAATTTGATCTGCCATCTTGTCGGGATGACCTTCGGACACCGATTCGGAGGTAAAAATATAGTCTTTCGCCATTACTAAGGGTCTCTGCGGGTTTCTGGATCGGACAATTGTACCCATAAACACATAAAGATTTGCTTATATCTTTTTTTATTTACCGGTATTTTGCCACTACGGATCAGGCTGAACCATACCGTTGTTGTCGCCCCTGTACCGCGTTTGAGACTCAGTAGAGGGTTACTCCTTCATTGATGTCAATTTGCAACTTCACGTACGACTAAAAGATAAGCACGGTTCCGCAATCCCGTACACACACGTGATGCTTGAATGCGATAATACGATTCCTTTCGTGTAGAGCACCTGCCATGGCCCAATCACTTCAAGAACAACTGCGTCAGGCTGGTCTTGCCAACCAGAAACAGATGACCAAGGCTCGCAAGGCCAAAAACACCAAAGAGAAGATGCAGCGCAAAGGTGCTGTTGTGGTTGATGAGGCTGCAGAGCTAGTCAAACTACGTGAAGCTGAACAACTCGAACGAGATCGCGCTCTGAACCTTGAGAAACATCGAGAATCCGAAGTGCGCAGCATTCAGGCGCAGATTCGCCAGATAGTGGAGCTCAATGCGATTGACGAACGTGGCGATGTGGAATATCGATTTGACCACGGTGGCATGATTAAAACCCTCATGCTCACCAAAGAACATCGAGGTGCACTCATAAGAGGTGCTTTAGCTATTGTGGGCAAAGATGACGCCTTAAGCGTGGTGCCGGCTCAAGCTGCCAGCAAGATCGCAGAACGTGACGATCAGTGGTTGGTTCTGCAGAACAAGCGGGACGAGACATTAGACGAGGTTGATGACGAATACGCAGGGTTTGAAGTGCCAGACGATCTTATGTGGTGAGAGCCCAATTCGCTAGGGCTGGCGCGAGGCACTGGAATCTGGACTAAGGCTGACATTGCCTTTTTGTATCAACCCTGAATGCCCAATCCCCCTAGCTGCACACGTTGTATGGCTAGGGTATGTGGACCGCGTTTCAGCAGCAGATTAGTTAGCGCTGTATGAAGGTAATTCGATAACGTAGGCGTCTACCGACCCTGAGTCGTACCAGTCAGAACCAAACACAATACGTGTACCACTAGGACTAATCGTGGCATGTGGCTCGCCAAAATAAGGATGAAAGCTGGAGCGCTTGGCGTGTTTGCCAAATGAGCGATGGTGAGCAACTCGACAAACAACTGGGTTTTCAGGGTCTGTATTAACAATGTAAATTTCAGACATGAACACCGTGGCTTTTCGATCATTTGTAAAAAAGTCGAATGAACCGTAGCCAATGCTGGACATCGCTATCCAACCCGGCTTATGAATGGCACGTGCCGACACATGCGTCCCTGATGTAGTGTATGGGTATCCATCTTTCTCGCTGATTACTGGTCGGCAACTGCCGTCTTCCATATCGTGAATGATCAAATGCCCAACACCTTGCCACATGTCGCCATCACAACCGTTTGGTGATGGATTGAAAACTGCTTGAAAAACAGCATCACGGCCGTCGTGGGTTGTACCTATGTTGGCATGCTCGTGGTGACGCGCCATGTCTTGCTTTAATTCGATTGTTTTCAAATCACGATCAATCACCTTACCCTGAAGCCAGAGATTTTTGCCTGAAGGCGCTACGGTAGGTGCAGTCCAAGATTCCCAGCCTGCATCCTCATTCAAATTTGTGTGAGTAACCTCATCAGTGCTTTGTTGATAGGTAAACATTTTGTACGTGTCGTCGTCCTTACCCACACGACAGCGAAAAGCGAACAAGTCATCGTCTAACGATTGCATTTGCACATCACCACCACCTGTAGGCAAACCCTTGGGCCCACAGAGATCATAGAAGTCACGGATTTTGGTGTATTTGTTCTGGCTTACGCTGTAACTTTTGAAGTGTCCGTAATCTTCTGATTGTTTACTGACATAAAAAAACTTGTCTGGATCAGAGTGGCTCCAATACACCTCCTCTAAATCGGAAGGGCTGAAGTCAAGCTCACGAAACGGTTTATAGGTTTTACCATCCAGCAACACGTGCGATGAACCGTCTCCACCGCGATAAAGCAGGAGAAAGGACTCGTCTGCATTGAATGCTTGCATCGTACTGTAACTTGGCTTGAACACCTGCCCTTCACGTGCTTGAGAAATCCGAATGATTTTGGTGCCAAACGCTGGGTCTTTGTAGTATCGCAGGTAAGGCGGTTTCCCAACCGCAGGAATCTCAACCCTGTCGTTAGCAGTGTACAAACCTTCACACAAATTTTCCGTAGTCGCCGCCTGCACCGCACCCGCCGTGAGCAGTGCAGAAAAAACCGTGATAGGAAAGAGTTTATTCATGTGTAGATCCTTAGTAGACGTCACTTGATTACCACCAAGTGTTTCATGGGTGCGGCGCAAATTTCGTGCCCAATGGGTTCAGAATATTGCCGTCAGGATGACTCGACGTAGTGGCATAATTTAGAACCCTTCGGCTAACCGCCCAATCGTTAGATATTGTGACGGAAAAAGTTTAACAGCACTGATTAACGCAGTAACAAAAAGGGCACAATCTCTCGCACCCTTTAGAGGTTTATGCGCTAGTCCGTAAACATTTAGAGCACTGAATACCGCTGCAGTTTTCAAAGTGCATAAACGGCACCACTTTAATGCATCCTAGAACGGAATGTCATCATCTGCTGCTGCGCTAGCTACAGGAGCCGCTTGGTTGCCGCCCATGGGCTGCTGAGGTTGCGCTCTGTTCTGATTGCTGGAAGCCTGA
>JALZWO010000052.1 GCA_023300375.1 Granulosicoccus sp.
TCCCATGGCTATCCGGTACGTGATCGAGTGGCCCTGTAGCTGTTGTATCGTATTGCCCTCTTCATCGTCCAACGCCAATGTCAGATGATCGCTCTGTTCGTCTGAAGGCCTACCGACCCTGGCTGGGCGCCCCCGACGCGCTCCAGATACCGGGCAACGCGTTCACTGATCGTGGCTACCAACGCGTTGAGCTCTTTGCTCGTTTCCCTGGCTGAGTGTCACCGCATCTTGGAACGAACCAACAAAGGGCGAGAGGAAGCCAACGCAAACGGCGTCAAATTTGGCCGTAAGCGCACCATAGATCGAAAGAAGGTTATCGCTTTACATGGCCAAGGTGTAGGCGCGACAGATATTGCGAAGCAGGCGGGTATGGTATTGGCCGATCAACTGTGTATAAAGTGCTGCGCGAGGCCAACGCGTGAATCTCTACACACCGGACATTCAAATTGCTGCTGCCAACGTCAGCTATAGTCGGCTGTCGGCCCAAACCGGCCATAAGAAATATAAATATTTTGCTGAGGCCATCGAAATGTTATTTGCTGTTCGTTTCCAAGATCACCTTGAGCAACATGAAACGCGTCACCGATATTTGAAGGCACACATCGAGTGGCTCGATCAAAACGCAGACTGCGTACTCGTAGGAGGTTCTTTACGTATATCGCCCGACGAAATGCCAGTAGGCGGTTTGTGGATAGTCAGAGCTAAGACTAAGGAAGCCGTGGAGTTGTTGATAGAGACAGACCCGTTTTGGGTGCAAGGCCTTCGAAGCAGTGTAGAAATATTGTATTGGTCCAAGGCTTTTGAGGACCGAGAAGTTCCTGTTTGACAATTGCGAATTAGGCAGCAGTGGGCACTTTGCTGCCGATTGACGGGGAACATGGACAACGTCTGCTCTCTGTTGATTGGGGCCCGAATGTGCCTGGTCAAATTGGAGATATCACACCTTAGCGTACGTTTTCGTACCACTGGACTTCAGACCCCGACTACCACCTGTGTGCTCTAGTTGGTCCTGAACATAGCAGAAGAAAGGAGACAATCCGGCTTAGTGGAAGTGAGCTAGATACAATGCACGCAACAGAGTTAGCACGTCTTTTAACGATCGGTCATGTTGTTGCGCACGGCTCGAACGAAATTCGCACTGTCGATACACCGCTAGAGAGCGACCATTTCATTGTTCTTGGCTATAACGCATTTAATAAGGAAATCAGAGGCGACATAAGAAATCCTGAGTTTCTTAAAAGGCTGCTTTTTGACTGTATTGATACTTCTGACGATGGGTATTCATTTCCTGATTAAAACAGTTTTTCACAGGTAATATAGGTAATGGCATTTCAATAATCCGTTAAATTATTATTTGTACGGATTTAATAGACATCCTCCCTGCCACCGCTATACTTGTCGGTATCCCCAGATATCGGCATGAAATCAACGGCAAAGAACGGTCAAGCCAAAGTACTTTCCAATGAGGAACTTGATGCTGTCCTCGATGAGATCGAACACCATCGCTACCCTGCCAAAAATGCACTGATCATACAGATCAGCTTCAAGCTCGGATTACGTGCTCAAGAAATGGCGTTGTTGCGTATCCGTGAAATCGCCGCTTTGAGCGATGAATTCTCTTGCGGTTACAGAATCAAAGATGTCCTGGTACTCCCCAAGAGCTTCACCAAAGGCGCTCGCGCGATGGCAGCTATCGGCAAAAAAGCCAATGAGCGCACCAGCGTACGATTTACCATCCCCGAATTTGATCGTCTGGTTGCACAGATCGCTAAAGATGCCAGTCGCACAAAAACGCTTGATGCAACCGACTACTACCCAGTCATCAAAAAATCTGGGGGCCAGACACGTGAGCTTCCACTGGCTGACTCTGCCCTATTGGAAGCGATTGCTCGGTATCTGGATGAGCGGATAACACTCAAGAAGAACCTGAAACCCAACGACCCTCTACTGCTGTCCCAGAAAGGCGGTTTCTATAGCCCTAATACACTGCAAGACCATATAGCAACTATGCTGCGTGAATGGTCAGGTATCGACCGTGCCAGCAGCCATTCTGGACGCCGAACACTGGCAACGAATTTATTGCACGATCAAGGTGAGCACCTGAAAACGGTTCAAAAAGTATTGGGGCATAAATCAGCCGCGACCACCACCATCTACCAAGATGTTACCGAGCAAGAAGTCAGACAGGTACTGAAAAAAGCAAGTATCAATTACGATAGCTAACATGGACTCAACCTGGGACATTGCGCCCCATAGTGGACATTTCGACTGAAGCAATTTACCCCGACGATGCTTCAAGTGAGGCAGTTGATACGGTCGCGCTATCAACCAAAAAACCTCTCAACAAGCCGTGCCTGCACAACATTAGCGTCGCGCACGATCCGGATCTGGGCCCTCTGTCATTAGATATACAATGCAGTTATATAGGCTATGCGTCTCAGCTCCACAAGCTCGGGTTGCCTCTTCACGCCATAAAAATGATTGATTGTGTACAGCAAGAGCTTCTCATTGAAATATGTTAGTAAAAACAATCATTACAGCATTTGATGCTAGCTTGCGCCAAGTAGCAGTCAGTTTTGATCAAAAAATGAATGAGTGAACAGGTTAGTAAATAGATCACCTGTCAACTTCCTTAGTGGTGATAGAGGGTCTGGTATAGTCTATTAGGATATATATAGGCGGAACGCTATTTTGGACTACGGAACATTAAACGCACTGTTCTTCGGTGTGCCGATGCTTATCGGCTTTTTAATACTTGTCCATTTTTTCCAGCATAGACAAGGTCGACAGCCTTTCAAAAAAGAAACTCAAGAATCAACCATTCCACATTTGGGAAGTCTACAGAGATTTTTTTTGATGGCAGTAGCATACGCCTTGATGATTGCGAGCTCGGTGCTTGTAGATGGTCGCTGGGATGATCTCAGACACACGTTTAATATTCCGCCACGTTCAATAGATGCGTTATTAATAGTTGGCTTTGCAAACGTTGGCGTCTTTTCTCTTTTGTTATTAATACTGGTAATTTTTGTCAACCTCTACGACAAGGCAAAGAAATCATTATTGTAAAGTTCTGACATCCATTATCTTGAGTCGACACAGGATAATTGACGTTGGGCAACGGGGAAAACAATAACAAATCAGCATCTGCTCAGGGCTTACTCGCTCTACCTGTCATTAGCTTTCGGGAGATCGAATTGGACTACCCAAGACGTTGAACTGTACCAGTAACCGAAGCTGCTAAAACTCCATAGCCCAAGCTTCGCAAGCTCCATTCTCACCGTTGGATTCAGTAGCCGGCTTTAGGGTCGGCCTTGTATCAGATCTTTGGTGAGATACATGTAAAAACTGCCACAAAGAATTCTCAGGCCTGAATTTTAGAGACCTGAAAATACTTGGTAGCAGCTTCCCACTCATGTTTAGAACGTACTAACCAAACTCACGGACGTGCTGTCGGCGATAAGAGTTCAACCGTGCAACTTGCAGCACCGTGACAATCCGGTGTTTAATTTTCAAGCTTTCTAAAAGCCGCTACTTGGCAAAGGTTGCTCAGTGTGGCTGCTACTAGGGGCGACCATAGCCGTTGTCTTCCGGGCGGTTACCAGAGCTGGGGCTACTACCGCCACCGCTCCTGCCGGTAGTACTGTCGCTGTCGCTACTACCCAGATCGTTACCATTTTGGCGAGGGCTTTGGGTTGTGCTTGGCCGGGAGGCTGGTTCAGCTGGTTGCTGGTCTGTGCCGCCTCCCGCATTTTGGCTGGCTGTTGTATCACCGTAAGTTCCA
>JALZWO010000053.1 GCA_023300375.1 Granulosicoccus sp.
TACACCACCGCTGATGCGAGCGATGGCACGATAGCAGGGGCGACACTGCTTCAAGGGAAAGCAATGTCGTATAACAATGTCATGGATGCAGACTCAGCTTTATCGTGTGTCTCGCAATTCGCCGAAGCACACGCCTGTGTCATCGTAAAGCATGCGAATCCCTGCGGTGTCGCTGTTAGTGAGACTCAATTGCAGGCCTATCAAAATGCCTACCGTACTGATCCCACATCAGCGTTTGGAGGCATCATTGCTTTTAATCAAAAGTTGCAGCTAGAGACGGCAAAAGCCATTATCGGGCAGCAGTTTGTAGAGCTTATCGTCGCACCGGGAATCAGCGCCGATGCGCTTGAGTGTCTATCTGCAAAACCTAATGTGCGTGTGCTGGATTGTCGAGCTTTAGCGGTGTCGCGAGTTCAAGGGCAGCTTTCACAACTACGCCAAGTGTCTGGTGGTGTGCTGGTGCAGGACGAAGATCATTTGCAAGTAAAACTGAGTGATTGTCGTGTAGTTAGCAAGCGACAACCCACCGACAGTGAACTTTCTGACTTATTGTTCACTTGGCAGGTCGCAAAGCATGTCAAATCTAACGCTATTGTTTACGGACGCAGTAGTGCAACAGTAGGCATTGGGGCTGGTCAAATGAGCCGCGTATACAGTGCACGCATTGCTGGTATCAAAGCAGCGGATGAAGGTATTGAAGTTAAGGGTGCCGTCATGGCGTCAGATGCGTTTTTCCCCTTTCGCGATGGAATAGATAACGCTGCAGATGTCGGTATCTGTGCTGTTATACAGCCCGGTGGCTCAAAAAATGACGATGAAGTTATTGCCGCGGCTGATGAGCACGGAATGGCTATGGTGTTTACCGGCGTGCGTCACTTTCGGCACTAATGCTTTAACCGTCAAAGCATTTACGCGTTTGACGGTTGTGTGTCACTAGGTGCTGAATAACAAGATGAAGCCCACGTTGTAAAAACAATGCAACACTATCGACGCTCTCACATGGTGATATCGATCCCTTGCCCAACCAAATGCGAGCGATGGGAAAAACACAGCCGCCGCCCACAGTGGCGGTTGGTTTATCAGATGAAATGCTGCAAACACCAGTGAGGTTATGATGTTTGCTACAGAAACGCTGCCTATTGTGTTTCTAAACACACTGTGTTTATACAATTCAAGCTGTATGCCGCCGCGAAAAACAAACTCCTCGAGCACTGGGTAGATCAAGCCAGTCCAGAGCACTACTTGCCAAGTGATACCAGAGCTTTGAGCTTTGAGCCCCAGTATTTTCATCGTAAACCAGCATAGTGGGCCTAGTAGTAGCGCTACCCAGAAACACCAATCTCGCCAAAAGACTTGCCTATGGCTTGAATGCGCGTCATGCGCTTTAGAATGGTCGGTCAAAAACTTCCACACGATTATTGGTACGACGGCCCTCTATGTTGTTGTTATCCACTTTGGGTCGCTTTGCACCGAATGAACGAAGAACCAGTTGTTCAGAGCGTACGCCTTGATCAATCAAAAATACGCCAATGCTTCTGAGTCTGCCACGCGTTCTCCTCGACTGTTCAGTTTCAGCTCCAGTGTTGTCCGTGTGCGCGACTAATTCAATTCTGGCTTGCGGATTCTGGTTGAGCAGTCTGGCTATGTTGACCAAAGGTGACGTTGTGCTGTCAAGTAGGGTCACGGAATCACTTTCAAATTGCAAGCCAATGATTTCTCCTTCAAGTTCAGAGCAACCATTATTCTTTACTGGAAATCCAGCCGGTGAGTCTGGGCAGTTGTCGCTTGAATTAAGAAGCCCATCGCCATCACTGTCCGTGTTGCCAGCTTGCGCCAGCGTTGAAGACTCTTCTGTTTTTTGCACGGGTTCAGAGGCTTCGAGTGGCAGGGCCATAATCTCCACATCAGCCAGAGTAAAGGTGTCGTCTAAATCGCTTTCTGCTGTCGCCAGCGCTCCAGTTGTGCGTTCTGGTAAGAGCGCTACCTGCGGGAGCTGTGGGGTTTTAGGTAGTTGTGCTGTTTGTGGTAACTGTGCAGTTTCGGGGAGTGCCGCAACTTGAGGAAGTTGCACTGTTTGTGGTAATCGTGCAACTTCGGGCAGTGGTGCAACTTGAGGTAGTTGCGCTGTTTGTGGTAGTTGCGCTGTTTGTGGTAATTGTGCAGTTTCAGGGAGTAGTGCAACCTCAGGAAGTTGCGCTGTTTGCGGTAACTGCGCAGTCTCAGGAAGCGTTGCAGCTTGAGGAGGTTGTGGTAGCCGTGCGGTTTGAGGAAGTTGTGCCGTCTCAGGTCGCAACACTGTCGGTGGTAGCTGCGCGGTCTCAGGCAACTCTGCTGTTTCAGGTAGCTGTGATGCTTGTGGAAATTGTGTCACCTGTCGATTGATCGGCGGCGGACGTCTCGCTAAATTACGGCGTAGGCCACCAAATCGCCCAATGAGAGACAACGTTGCATTTGCCACGTCCTCATCAATGTACTGGGCCTCGAGTCGAACGCCAATGTTATTAGTGATGTAGGATTCCAGCCCTGCGCCAATACCAAAATACACTTCCGATTCTATTTCAAGCGGAATCTCAGTATCGCGGTCCAGAGCGCCAAGTCCAAACCGACCGTAAATCGATACACCTCGAATAGGTCTATCGTTCCTGTTGTCTCTGGAATCATAGAATCGGTATAAGAGAGACGCTTCTACGGCTGAGTATGAGGCATTTGCTCCGTTGCTAAAGTCTGCGTCGCCAAGTGAAAAATACTGTAGTTGACCACTGCTCCTCGAGTCAAAGTCCCGACCGATTAGCACAGTGCCAACGCTCCCGCTTTCGTTGCCTCTCTCTATCGTATTATTTTCGGGGTCTGGTACTAAAACGGATCCACCGCCACCGATCCCGATATACCACTGATCTCCCAAGGCGTAGGCTTGGGTTGCACAGAGAATACAGGCCGCGGTGATAATAATTTTTGTGGAAAAAGATCTAAGCACGAGATGCGCGTTCCGAGTGTTGGTAAATACAAAGAGGACTTTAGCAGTGAATATAAGCCATAGCGCAAGATTTGGGCCAAAGAGAAAATCTCTTACCCTGACTTTAACCAGCTAGCAACATCTGCTGCGTAATAAGTGAGAACTCCATCACATCCTGCTCGGCGAAACGCCATCATGGTTTCCATGACAATAGCTTTCTCGTCAATCCAGCCCTGAGCAGCTGCGGCCTTTATCATCGCGTACTCACCACTGACGTGATAAGCATAAGTGGGCACCGCAAACGTATCGCGCGCTCGACGAACGATGTCCAGATAAGGTAAGCCCGGCTTTACCATGATCATGTCTGCCCCTTCTTGCAGATCTGCAGCGATTTCGTGCATAGCCTCATCGCTGTTGGCCGGATCCATCTGATAAGAACTCTTGTTGGATTTGCCGAAGGCCGCCGCTGTACCCACTGCGTCTTTGAACGGTCCATAAAAGCTAGACGCATATTTGGCTGCATAACTCAAAATTCTGGTGTGGCGATAGTTGTTTGCCTCAAGCGCCTCACGCAGTGCACCTATCCTTCCATCCATCATGTCAGACGGTGCAACCACATCTGCCCCAGCTTCCGCATGTGACAAAGCCTGTTTTACCAGTGCTTCCACAGTTTCATCATTGATGATGTAACCCTCACGGTTCATCAGGCCGTCATGACCATGTGGGGAATAAGGATCGAGAGCAACATCTGTGATCACACCCAGCTCAGGAACGGCGCTTTTGAGCGCTCTGATAGCACGTTGCACGAGACCTTCTGGGTCCCACGCACCGCGACAATCATCTGTTTTTGTAGAGGAGTCGGTTAGTGGGAAGAGAACAATCGCAGGTACGCCCAGTGTTGCCAGTGCTTCGGCTGCTTTGACGAGTAGATCAACGCTAAGGCGCTCGACACCCGGCATTGATGCCACTGGTTCGCGTTTGTTTTGTCCCTCGATAACAAAATACGGTTGTATGAGCATATCAACAGTGACATGGTTCTCGCGCATGAGATTGCGACTGAAAGCGTCTCGACGCATTCGCCTTGGTCGATTGCCCGGGTAGGGCGCCCGTACTCCGTAGTGTGCATTCATAGGGTGTCTGTGCAGTTGACAATGTGTGTATTTCTGGACTTAGTTCGCAGCATTTGAGCTGTTCAGGTATAGCGGTAATCATGCTGTCGCGGTACTATTCACTCATGGCCATTTGGCTAGGCGCGCGTCATTTGCTGCTCGCATTCCTTTTCTGATCGCTGATTCGCAAGTATAATAGATGATTGGCCCTGCGCTCTGTTTTCTGTGCGCTTTCGACGGGTTATGGAATTTCAAAGACTTCGGATTTCGAACTACGTAACCTAATCTATGAAAAGCCCACTAGCGCAATTGTTGCTGCTTACATTATTTGTTGGCCTTGGACTGTGGTTTTCCATCAGAACGTTTGTTGGTAGCACGGACGATTTTGTATCCTCTCTCGATATCCGCTCTGTGGAGCGTCTTCGATATAAGCCTCCGACAGAGTCAAACGGCAAGTCTGTTAAGCCACAGGAGCCTATGTCACCCGCTGCATTTGCTGAACCTGAGCCGATGCCAACTACGGAAGAGCTCGGCACTGATGCTGAATTTGCTGCTGACGAGACAGGAGAGGAAGGCGAAGAAGAGGAAGGCGAAGAAGAGGAAGGCGAAGAAGAGGAAGAAGGCGAAGAAGGCGAAGAAGCTGCCGAAGAAGATGCAAACAATGAAGAGGAGGAGCAGGAGCGCGAAGGCAGCAGTTTGAGTGATGAGGAGCTTGCCGCTCGAGACAGAGCCCGTCGCGAGAAACTTAAAAAATTGGGTTTGTTACACGAAAAGCCGACCGAGTTAACGATTGCTGCAGATGTTTCATTAAATATGCCCGATGAATGTGCTGGGGCTGCGGTCGCGAAGGTACCGGCTGTGCTCAAATTTCGGTTTGAATCACCCCGGATCATGGGTGAGAGTCTTAACGTTCTGGAGTCGTTATTGGCTGTTTACAGGGACTGTGAGCAGGGCTATTTTGCCGTTGAAGAGAATCCCCTTGGATTTGAAGATGCTGATGAAATTCTGGTTCAGATGCGTTTGGACGAGATCAAGTATTTTTTCTTACAACACAACATTTCCTTGGATATTGTAGAGTTCCCGACAGAACGATGATTAATCGCTACACCGTGGTTGGCCAACCCATCGCACACAGTCTTTCCCCCGTTGTTCATCAACTGTTTGGCGAGCTGACTCAACGCAAAATTTGTTACACGCGCACCGAGTCAACCCCAGAAACTTTGTCTCAAACGATTGAAAGCCTCAAGAGCCAAGGTTACAAGGGATGTAATGTGACCTCGCCCTTTAAACCTCAAGCGGTTGAGGTCTGCGACAAGCTCTCGAGAGAGGCACGCTTGGCAGGCTCCGTCAATACTATTCATATGCGTAAGGACGGCACAATGGTGGGGCATACGACAGATGGCAAAGGCTTGGTTGTCGATATCGTGAGTAACAAGAGACACACAGTTCGAGACAAGCGTGTACTTGTCATGGGGGCTGGTGGTGCTTCCAGAGGAGTCATGCAAGCTCTTCTTGAACAACAGCCTGCCACTTTGCATGTGGCTAATCGCACCGCTGAAAAAGCGATAGAACTGATTGGCATTTTTCGTGAATTTGGGGAAATCACTGCAAGCGGCTACGCTGATTTGAGTACGTTGGAAGGCTTTGATATTGTTATCAACGCTACAACACTCGGCATGTCTGGCCAAATGCCAGAATTACCATCACAGCTGTTAAACCCTGAGGCTCTTGCTTACGACATGACGTACGTCAAGCAGGATACGCCGTTCATGCTGTGGGCTAAAGATCGTGGAGCACAGACTTCTAATGGTCTAGGTATGTTGGTGGAGCAGGCGGCGGAAGCTTTTCTCGTGTGGGAAGATGTTCGGCCCAAGACACGCATGGTCTATCCACGGCTGCGTGAGATGTTGGTGTAATCAAGGCGAACGTGAGGACAAGCAAATGTACGGTTTAGCAAAGTGTTGTACTCCAGGCCTTCTGCGCTCTGGTTTTAAGTGTCTGGTTATGAGTGTGGCTTCTGGTCTGGCCATGTGCACGTTACTACTCGCTGTATCAGGAGCATCTTTCGCTGATGATCCTCAGCCAACACTTCCTCTGGTAGAGCTTGAAGTCAATGACCTGAGGCTGTCAACTGAAGTGGCGTCAACCGCGCGTCAACGTTTCATGGGATTGAGTTTTCGACGAAGTCTTGACACTGACGCAGGCATGCTTTTCGTCTATGAATCGACACAGTCTCTGACCTTTACTATGAGAAACACGCTGATTCCTTTATCCATTGCGTTCATTTCTGCCGATTTGGTGATCAACGAGATCCATCACATGGATGTTGGGCCGGGGCAGTTATTTCCGTCAAACAAACCAGCCCAATATGCTTTGGAAGTCAACCAGGGCTGGTTTGAGGCAAATGGCATCGAGCCTGGAATGCGACTGACACTATCCACTCGATAGTCACTTTGAGTGGCCAATGTCTACTAGTTCGCATAAATGTAAACTTCTGGCTACCGTTTTTTTAGTATCGCCACTAACCTGCCGACTAAAAGGTTGGTTTAGTATTTGCAACGCTCATCATGATTATGAGCGCACAAATAAAGATAGCATCGTCATCTGATAATGGCGAGAGTGACCAATCAATGGCCACGCAAACCCCGCAGCGTCCAACTGTCATGCCCTCTTGCACGCTCACTCAGCGACTTGATTCTATTTCAACTGGAAAAAAGTCTGCAGGAGTCAGTGTCGAGCGCCTACAGTTTGAAGCTTTGTGTTTAACAGCCTTAGAGCTATCTGGCGGCGACTATGCTTTTGTGCTTTGTCCGGGTGCAACCGGTGCCTATGCCGAACAGTTCGTGCGCCTAGGCGCGGTTGTTGAGCAAGCTACAGATGGTGGTTATGTTCCTTGCTATGACACTCTAGCGCATCGTCGCCCAGATCCAATGGTGCTGTCTGTCATGCGCCTCAGACGCGGTATCCAAGGCACCCCTGCTGATATCGGGTTGCCCAATTGCCTGCCGGGTTCTCACCCGCAGATAGAACATTTCATGATGGTACCTATTGCAAAGTCACCATCGCGAACAGCTGTGCTGTTTGTTGCCAATGCACTGCCTAACGCTTCCGATGGGGCATGGGATTCACTGATGAGCCATCTGCTCGTGTTGGGTGATGAGATGATGGAGCACACTCATACGGTGAGAGCCGTTACCGCCTGCAACGATCTGGATTCAACCAGCGACGATAGTGCCAGGCATTATGTGCAGCTCATGAGCGCATCTATAAATGCCGTCGTTATAGTGGACTCAGCAGGTGTGATTACAGCGTTCAATCCCGCTGCTGAATCTCTCTTTGCTTGTAACAGCATCCATGCCTTGGGAACGTCGCTAGATCAATTTTTGCCGCAGAAATTTCTATTACCATTGTTGCAAAACGCTTTGCGAATGGGGCGTAAGTCCACCAGCAAGGATCTGGCTTCGGTGACTCATGATTCTGTTGATGCTTCCCGTTCTGATGGTGTCGAAGTGAACTTAACGACAGCCTCGTACCATACGCAGATTGAAAATTCGGTGTACACGACAATTGTGTTCAATCACCTGACGAATACTGCGCGCCCTGCTGAAGTCATCTCAGGACATGAGCACTTTCATACACTGACCAATGTTGCCCCTGTTGGCATCATTCAGCTAAATGCTGACTGGTCCTGCACGTTTGCCAACCAGATGTGGTTCGAACTTAGTGGCCTGAGCTCTGAGGAGACATTGGGTGAGAGATGGGTTGATGCTATTCATGCTGAAGATGTTGTAAGTACCTTGGTTGACCTGCGTGAGTGTTTGCAAAACGATGAAAATTTCTCTACTGAAATTCGCCTGCAATGTCCAACAGGAACGATACGTTGGGCTACGCTAACAGCAACAGTGACGCTGAGTAATCAGAATCAGTTCACGGGTTGCCTGCTGGTGCTTTTGGATACAACGGGCGCTCATGAAGCCAGTGAAAGACTGCGTTACAACGCTACTCACGATGTGCTTACAGGTTTAGCAAATCGCTCCGCATTTCTAGATCAGTTGCAGGTTCGATTGAGCAGTGATCATAAACGACGCTCAACTGCGTTGTTATATCTTGATCTTGATGGGTTCAAAACGATCAACGACACGATGGGGCACGATTCTGGGGATGAGCTACTGCGCGAGGTAGCGGCGAGGTTGCAGGATACGGTGGGAAAAGCTGGAATTTGTGCGCGCTTAGGAGGAGATGAATTCACCATTATTTTGACATCAAGCTCTGATATTGATGATGTTTGCGCGATTGCCGAATCAGTTGTGCGTTCGTTCAATAAGACATTTAACGTGTTTGGCAATGAGTTGCGTCTTTCCACGAGTGTAGGAATAGCCATCGCGGATGAGAACTCTGACAACAACGATCGATTGATCAAACAGGCAGACACGGCGGTGTATAAAGCCAAGTCATCGGGCAGGTCACGATGGGTTGTTTATACGCAGGAGTTTGAAGAGGAGGATAGCCAGCGATTGGCTTTAAAGGCTCGTGTACGTCGTGCTACAGAACGCCAAGAATTCACATTAGTTTACCAACCTCAGTTTCGAATTGACGATGAATCTATCGTTGGCTTCGAGGCTTTGCTTCGCTGGGCGCCAGATGATATGCCAGCTCCTGATACGCAAATTCTGGTCGAGGTGCTAGAGGAGATTGGTCTGATAAACGATGTGGGGCAATGGGTGCTTGAAACAGCGTGTCAGCAATATAACAAGTGGTTATCGGTAGGTCTTGTCAGTGAAAATTGCAGCTTATCGGTTAATGTTTCACCGGCCCAGTTGAGTCTTGCCAACTTTGCTGCAAGGTTACGGAACATTATGCATCGATCTCAAATGCCCGGTGGAAGCCTCATACTAGAAATTACCGAGTCAGCTCTGCTTGAAAAGAACAGTAATTGTCTACGTGTTATTGACGAGGTCAAGCAAATGGGCGTGCGCTTGTCTCTGGACGACTTTGGGACAGGTTATTCGTCGCTAAGTTACCTCACCAGACTACCTATTGATTTCCTTAAAATAGATAAGTCATTCGTTATGGCGATGGACAGCGACAAGCGCAGTTGCGCGATAGTGATGTCAGTTCTGGCAATGGCATCTGCGTTAGGTATTGAAGTTGTTGCAGAAGGTGTAGAAAATACAGCTATACTCGGGCAGCTTGAAGGTACCGATTGCGAGTATGGTCAAGGGTACTTAGTGTCTCGCCCTCAAACTGCGGAACAACTAAGGCTTTACCTTTTGAAATGTAACAAGATGCAGGGTAACGTTACGTTACGGTTATAAACTGACAATTAGTTTCTGACAAACACTAAACTATGCTTGGTCCCCCGAGCGAAGAACAGTTATTGACACCGATCGAAACGCTCCAGCACGCGGTCAATTGATTACCGAATTTTTTGGGTATTTGTGTCGAACAAATGCTCTAGTTATAGTGTTGGGGAGACTCTTAGCATGAGCAACGAAACAGTGTCGAAAAGTGAAGCTGATCAGCAGCAAGCTGAATCTGAAGAACACATAGCGCAAGCCATTGAATTGACGGCTGCCGATGCTGAGCAGCACCCGCCGGCAGAGCTAAACGGTCAGCTCATAATTGCTGATGAGGGTGACGACTTGTTGGCGAACTCCGCGACCCCAACGAACAAACCTTCATCCCCTGTGCTTTATGTGGGCATTGGTGCATCTGCTGGTGGTCTTGAAGCATTACGTGATTTTTTCGATCACATGCGTACAGATAGTGATGCCGCATTTGTGGTAGTGCAACATTTGTCTCCAGACTTTGAAAGTCTGATGGACGAGCTTCTGTCCAGAAACACCAGCATGTCTGTTGAAAATGCTGTGCACGGGGTTGAGGTTCTTGCTAATACCATTTATCTCATCCCACCCAAGAAGAACATCACGTTGGTGAACGGTTGTTTGTATCTGAGCGAGCAAGTGCGAACAGGCGGTGTGAATTTGCCTATCGATCATTTCTTTCAGTCACTTGCAAAAGACGCTCGGCACAGGGCAGTAGGGATAGTATTGTCGGGCACTGGTAGTGACGGTAGTCGCGGTATTAAATCGATCAAAGAGGCTGGCGGCCTCATCCTTGTCCAGGACAGAGAGTCATCAAAATTTGATGGCATGCCCTACAACGCAGCTCAAACGGGTACAGCTGATTTTGTTCTGCCACCTGAAGAGCTGGCTGTTTATTTGTCAACGTTCCTTGAGAATTCGATGGTGCGCGGTGTCAAATCTGTATTGCGAGCCGAGGATACAAACGAAGAAAGTGTGTTGACACTGATATTCAGCTTGTTAAAGGCCCACGGTGGAATCGATTTCGGGCAATACAAAGCCACGACAGTTGCCCGTCGAATCGAACGTCGCATGGGCATCAACCAAGTACACAGTCAGTTTGATTATCTGAATTTATTGCAAACATCCAAAGTTGAGCTGGAAGCTTTAGGGCGCGAATTGCTCATTAACGTAACAAATTTTTTCCGTGATGAAGCAGCCTGGGAATACCTTGCGTCCACCATCATTGAGCCAATGGTGGCTAATGCTGAGGGCAACGCTGAGCTACGATTCTGGGTGGCTGGTTGTTCAACCGGAGAAGAGGCCTATACGTTGGCCATTATCGTTGATGAAAAGATGCGGCAGGCCAATAAAAAATTGCGCACAAAAATATTTGCTACCGATGCTGACCATGAGGCGATAGCTCACGCATCTACCGCCCGCTATCGTGAAGAGATTGCTCACGATGTTACCAACGATCGCTTAGCTCGCTACTTTATTAAAGTAGGTGCAGAGTATGAAATCAGGCCAGACATTAGAAAAGTGGTTGTGTTTGCATCGCATAACATGATTAATGATCCGCCGTTCTCTAACATCGACTTGATTACCTGCAGAAATGTGTTGATTTATTTTCAACAAACGGTCCAACGTGGTGTCATGTCGTCATTTCACTTTTCACTAAAAGATGACGCAAAGGTCTTTTTTGGCTCTTCAGAATCAGTGGGTGAGTTAAAGACTCACTTTAAAGTATTGCATGAACGATTCCGCATGTATGAAAAAATATCCAATACCCGGTTGCCGATTGCCAATGTTAATTCAGCAGCCGCGGCAGATAAGCCAAGGCTGGGTATGCGCCCAGTATCAAATCTATTGCGTAGCTATCGAGCGCACACGAAGCCCAACAACCGCTTCGAGCATGTCAAAGATCATTTGATCAACGACTTTGTACCCTCGTGCCTGATTCTAAATTCCGATCATCAGGCTATGCATATATATGGCGATGCCAACAAATACCTGATCCGGTTTCCGGTTGGACGTGTGTCTACCGATATTCATGAAATCATTGTTGAAGAATTATCAGTAGCGCTGGATACAGCCCTGGGCCGCGCCAAGAGTGAGAACAAGCCTGTGTTCTACTCAAATGTTCAGATCACGATCAAAGATGAGCCTTCAATGGTTAACATGCAGGTTGAATTTTTTCCTGAGAAAAACGGGGATGAATCATACTATACCGTGGTTCTGTCAGATTCCGATCAAAGTGCAATTGCGAAACGAAAAACGTCTAATTACGATTACTCTGAGGAGACTCAACAGCGAATTCGTGATCTGGAAAACGAGCTACTACATAAGCAAGAACATCTACAAGTTGCCAATGAAGAGCTTGAAACTACCAATGAAGAATTGCAGGCAACCAACGAAGAATTGATGTCGTCTAACGAGGAATTGCAAAGTACCAACGAAGAACTGCAATCAGTTAACGAGGAGCTCTATACAGTTAACTGCGAGCATCAGGAAAAAATTGAAGAGCTATTGACTGCCAACGATGATATGGACAATATTCTCGTGGCAACATCGGTAGGCATAATTTTTCTTGACGACAGTATGCTTATTAGAAAGTACACATCGGTAGCGGGTAAATATTTCAACCTGCTGCGAACAGATGTTGGCCGACCGCTTCATCATATTTCCAATGAACTGGAATACGGTAGACTCTACGAAGATATAGAAACAGTCAGTCGTACCCATCACAGTGTGAATCGTGAAGTGTTTACAGTGACCGGAGTGCCTGTTCAGATTAAATTGCTCCCTTACGCCTCTTCTGCTGTTGGTGTTAGTAATCATAGTGCGGTGACTCTCACCATCACTGACTTGTCGCCTCGTCTAGACGCCTATGAAGATCGTCGTATCAAGACACAGGCACCTGTCAATCAGTTCAATGGTGATATTGAGCGCTTGAAAGCTAAAATCAGAATTTTAGTGGTCGATGACAACGACAGCGATCGACGAGTTATCCGTCGCCACCTTGAAAAAATCAAGTCATTAACGGTTGAGTCGCGGGAAGCCGTTAATGCTGATGATGCTATGAAGGCTCTGCAGACTGAAGACATTGACGCTTGTCTGATTGACTATCGTCTTGGTACCCACACAGGGAATGACCTTGCTCGAGCCATTACCGAACACAACAGTGATTTGCCAATAATAATAATGTCGGGTTTTAAGCAAGAAGAATTGCAAGGTCAGATTCCCGATAATTTGCTGGCGTACTTCCTCAGCAAATCTGATATGTCGCCGTTAATGCTGGAACTTAGCATACGTCACGCTATCAACTCCAGTAGCAAACTTAATGCTGCAAGTTCAAATGTTGCTGGAGAAAGGGTCGAACATTAGCGCTCTTTGACTAGCTGTGGAATCTCGCTAGATCATAAGCAACTCACGTGGGCCAAGTGTGATGGCCCGCGTGCCTTATCAGCCTAGCTCAGTTAGGCCCATAAGGTTATGAGTTAGCTGCTGCCTGATAGGCATGATCATGGTTGGCACTGTTGGCTGAATCGGGCATTATGCCGTCAGCTTCAAGTTCTGCAAAGCACTTGCAAGGAATGCTCAGGTATTCACTTTTGATGGATTCGTTTTGTAAATGTGGCCACACGGGCTCTTGAAAAGCGATGCGCATTACGTCGTTAACGTGCAACTCGATACGCGCGTAGTAATCGTCGGCCTTTTGCACGAATAAGCGCGATGTGTTGCTCTGCTCTTTGTGCCACATGACGCTATAAGTGCCGCATGTTGATGTCCAGATTGGTAGCATCTCATTCGAACCTTTACTTTTTATGTTGTTAACGATGCCTGACAACGTGTGAAGAAAGTCGTAGATGCTTACTCTTTGACAGACATTACCTTTTGCCACCAAAGCTGGTGTGCTGTCATGTGCAAGTAACCAAGGGCTGTTTTTCTCGCTATGACCGGCGAGAGGTTGTAGCCATTGTGGTTTTGTTGTGTTTTGGTAACCGGAAAGACTCATGCTAAAAGTTTGACCTCGAGTTCGTTGGAGATAATAGTGTTGAGCAAACACTATGCAAACTTGGATTGACTTTATAAAATATTTGTGGATTTTTAATCTTCTGTAGGTAATAAACGTTGAATCCTGCCAGAGCTATTAGGTAAATCAATAGTTTTACAGGTGTGCGGGGTAACCCTCTGGTACCCACATGCCAGTAAGCGGATACAATGAGTTAGCATATAACGACCTAAATTTACAGGCCTAACAAGTGTCCACTGCAAACACGATTAAGACCTTTCATCAAAACCGTTGGCAATCCGGCAATGTGCCGATTATGGGAGCTGCAGACCATGGCACCTGGTTAGGTACGTTGGTGTTCGATGGCGCACGGCAGTTTGATGGCTTGGTGCCAGACTTGGCAGCGCATTGTCAACGAGTCAACGACTCAGCCTTGAGTCTTGGCATGAACCCGACGATGACTTTAAGTGAGCTAGAGCAATGTGCGCGCGACGGATTATCACAATTCGATGTAGATGCGGCGGTGTACATTCGCCCGATGTACTGGTCAACAGGCTATGGCGATGGGTTTATCAGCGCCGATCCGGATTCAACTGACTTTTGTTTGTGTCTGCAAGAAATACCGATGCCCGATCTGAGTGCTAGCGCTCGCCTTACCACAACGCGTTTTCACCGGCCCACACTTGATGTGGCTACAGTGAATGCCAAAGCTGCCTGCCTGTATCCAAACAATGCGCGCATGATGCGCGAAGCGTTCTCCAAAGGTTTTACTAATGCATTGGTGTGCGATGCGATGGGTAACGTTGCAGAATCAGCTACAAGTAACGTGTTTATGGTGCGCGATGGTGTGGTATTCACACCAATTCCAAATGGCTCGTTTCTCAACGGTATCACTCGTCAACGAGTCATTATCTTGCTTAGGGAGATGGGTTTGCAGGTGCTAGAGACCACACTTGGACTTGATGATTTTCATGCGGCTGATGAAGTGTTCATGACCGGTAATCTGTCAAAAGTCACGCCTGTAACAGCTTTCGATACCACCGAATATCCTATCGGTGATGTCACTATGAAAGTCCGTGCCGCTTATATGGAGTGGGCAAGATCATGAAGATGAATAGACTCGGCAGGACTGACACGCTAGTCAGTGAACTGTGCTTGGGAAGTATGACTTGGGGAACTCAGAACACGTTTGATGAGGCGTCCGAGCAGATCGCGTATGCACTGGCCAACGGTGTGAACTTCATCGACACCGCTGAGATGTATCCCACCACGCCTCTTACTGAAGAGACGCTGGGGGAGACTGAAAATATTATCGGCCAGTGGTTTGCCAAAACAGGTCGTCGTAATGAGGTTGTTATTGCCACTAAAGTGACTGGCAATGGTAAGGCATGGATGTATGGAGGGCAGGATATAACGCCTGAAAAAATTCGTGTGTCAGTTGATCGTAGTCTTAAGCGATTGCAGACTGATCGTATTGATCTTTATCAACTACATTGGCCTAATCGTGGGAGCTATCACTTCAGACAGAACTGGTCTTTTGATGCGACTAGTCAGAACACTGAAGCGGTACTTGAGAACATACACGCTGTATTGCTTGAGCTTGATGCACAAGTAAAGGCTGGCAAGCTATTGCATATTGGTTTATCGAATGAAAGTTGTTGGGGTACTTCGCAATTTTTGTCTATTGCGAAAGCTCACAACTTGCCTCGTGTGGTGAGTATTCAGAATGAATACAATCTGATGAACCGCTTGTATGACCTAGATCTGGCCGAGCTATCACATCATGAAAATGTAGGTCTATTGGCTTTTTCGCCATTGGGTGCAGGCATGCTCACTGGCAAGTACAGCGATGGCGCAATGCCCAAAGGCTCGCGCCGCACAATGAACATGAACCTAGGTGGGCGATATACAGACGCCAGTGAACCGGTGTGCGACAAGTACGTTAATCTGGCCAGAGAGCATGGCGTGGACCCTGCACAAATGGCTTTGGCTTTTTGTACATCACGCCCGTTTATGGCAAGTGCAATTATTGGTGCCACCACCATGGAGCAGTTGAAAACCAATGTGGAAGCTGTGCAGTTATCGTTGAGCGATGAACTAAAGGCGGATATTCAGGAGCTCTATCGATTACATCCGATACCAATGTAGCATTTATTTTAGTGACGATCCTTCCTGGCGAGATGTTACCCAGTGAGTGACAGAAGGCGGCAGGGCGGGCGATTCCATGTTCAATTCAAGCAACTCCAGTAGCTCCTTGCAGCTCACTCTATCTCCTTTGACTGACAGGAAACGTGCATCGATTATCACGTGTCCTACATGACGACCGCCACTTTCAAAGACCTGCTCAAGGTACATAGCCTTTTCGCTCCAGCCTAAAATGCGTGTTGTTATGGTGAATTTTTGCCCTAGCCTCAATGAGCGCCTGAACTCGATGCTGGCACCAGCTGCCACTGGATACCATCCTTGCTTGCGAATTTTTGAAAACGTACCTGAACGCAGCATTAAGTCGGTGCGTCCTAGATCAGCGTATGTGAGATAGACGCCGTTGTTTACATGAAAAAAAATATCAAGGTCGTTAGGGAATACGCGTAACGTTGTCGTGGCTGGGCCCATAACGTTGCACCTTGAGCGCCTACTTTGTGTGATGTACAGCCAGAAAAGACGCAGGAACAATTTCATGTGTGGTTTAAACTAGGGTGGTTTACACTGGGGCAACTTGAGCTAGGGGTGATTTGGTAGACATGGATATTGAAGAAAAAAAGAAATCCTTGATACCCGTGTTGGTGGTGGTTGCTTTATTCGTTCTCTCTTTGCCTTTGTTTTATCTGATTGTTGCAAAGGTCCTGATACCACTGGAATGGGACGAACAGCCGGCTCAGGAGTCTGTGTCGCAAGACTCAGATGACACTACAGACTAAGCCAGTCTCTGGCAGGTAGATATTTCTCAGTAAGTGCCGCCTCTGGAGATCCTGCTGGCGATTGATAGTTGTAATGCCAGCTGACGTGCGGTGGCAGCGACATAAGAATAGATTCTGTACGTCCTCCCGATTGAAGGCCAAACAACGTGCCTCTATCAAACACCAGATTGAATTCCACATAGCGCCCTCGTCGATACAGCTGAAAATCACGTTCGCGCTGGGAATACTCCGTATCTCTTCTTCGTTCGGCAATAGGTGCATAGGCCGTATAGAAGTGATTGGCCACTGACTGCATCATGCCAAAGGCATGCTCGAATCCGTTGCCGTTAAAGTCGTCAAAAAACAGACCACCAATGCCACGCGCTTCTGAACGATGTTTCAGATAAAAGTAGTCGTCACACCACTGCTTAAATTTTGGATGCAGCTCTGAGCCAAAGGGTTCAAGGGCATCATGTGCCTGTTGGTGCCAGTGCACACAATCCTCTTCAAAGCCGTAATAAGGGGTCAGGTCAAAGCCCCCACCAAACCACCAGACAGGGGCCTCACCTTCCTTGTCAGCACGAAAAAAACGCACATTGGCATGTGCTGTTGGTATGTAAGGATTAGTAGGGTGTAGTACCAGCGATACCCCCATTGCCTGCCAACCACGACCGGCTAGCTCTGGTCGGTGAGCAGAGGCTGAAGGTGGCAGGGCGGTGCCGCTAACTTTTGAGAAACCCACACCCGCTTTTTCAAACATATTGCCGTTAGTGAGTATGCGCGTAAGCCCGCCACCACCTTCTTCTCTTTTCCACTTGTCGTCTATGAATGAGGCACCGCCATCAAGTTCTGATAACTGCTGGCACAGCGTGTCGTGGAAGCCTGTGAGAAATTGATAGACCGCGTCACTATCTACGGAGCTGTTGTCTGAGGGCGTGGAGTCGTTCATGCAGGCGTCTGTAAGCGTTTCGTGAAATTAGCTTAGTATAACTTAGCCAGTGGAAGCCAAGCGCAGCCTGTGCTCGTACCGGTTTGACGTTTGATCATTAAACTTGCGGAGTGGGCTAGGTGTCGCGAATAGCGGCAAAGTCATTGCGGCTGTTGGCAAGGTTTTACATTTGTGCTCACAGCCCTGAAATGTACTTCTGCTTTGTGCCCGAAGCACTCCTAGCTGGACAGTTCAACCAATTTTCTAATAGTGTTGATATTTCGAGCTGTGCCTATCTTCTGCGCAGGGAATTTTAATTTCGAACGAGCCATACCTGACCCGTAGTGCACATAAATCTCTTGATGCCCAAGCATTAATTCCTCATCAGCTTGTCCGGTAATCTGATCAAGCGCGTCGTCTGTCAGCTTCTTATCGAGAAATAGTGCGACTGTGTGATTTGGTTTTCTATCGGGAAAGGGATTCTGCTCCAAAACTTTCCTAAGTTCTATAGCTGTTCGAATGACAACACCAACATCTTTGTTAGCGTATTCGCGAAGTTCATCTTCCAACGCTGTTTTTATATTGTGGGTTCAACCGGTCAGCGCAACACTCTATCTCTCATTAACGCTAACAGAGCGTGAAGAGATTTCACGAGGCATTGTTGCGCAGATGTCGATGAGAGCAATGGCCATTGGGTTATGTCGTTCGTCATCAACTATATCTCGAGAGAT